>JACZQV010000169.1 GCA_022545545.1 Pseudomonadota bacterium | reverse complement strand
GGGCGGGCGTCAACGCCAGCGTGATCTCGCCGACGGGCTCGTCCCCGGTGATCACCGCGCCCAGCCTTTTCCGGGCCTCATCGAGCATCCTCGGTTTGACGCCGGAATAGCGATTGGTCTCCCAGATGACGAGGCACTGGCCCGGCGCTTTGAGCCCCGGCGGGTCGTAGACGGGATATTTGGCGCTGGCCACCGCCGAGTCGGGGAAATGGACCCGCAAATTGCCGCTGAGGAACACCGGAAGGTACCACGAGATGATTTTGCCGCGGGTAAATCCCGCCTCGCGCAGGCGCTCGGCGAAGGCGGCGTAGGGCACCATCAGCGTGCACCTCTTGCACCTCAGGGGCTCGGCCAGGTAGATCGCCGGCACGGCGGCGGCGATAATGACGGCGAGGGCGGTGAGAAGGCCCCCATAGCGCGCGAACGGGGCGCCGGAGAGCCCCGCCGCCTGGACGCGGGCGAAGAAGTAGATCGGGAACAGGATGAACAGGACCATGTAATGGGTCCTCAGCCGGGTGATTTCGGCGCCAAGCACGAGGACGACGATCGCGCCCGTCATGATGATGAGCGAGGCGCCGATGATCCGCCGGTAGCGCGCCGATGGCGCTTTGGCGCCGCGCAAGGGGGCGAAAGCCTTCCAGAAGAACAGGGGGAGGAGGAAGATCAGCGGCACGGACGCATTGAAGAAGGCGGTGATGACGGCGCCGAGTCCGAGGACCGGGGTGGGGAGCGGGTCCGGTCCACGGGCGAAGGTGAATTTGGACTGGACGAGCGCGGTGAACGCCGCCGTGTTGTCGAGGTACCAAATGAGGTGGGGAAGCACGATCAGGGCGGCGATGGCGATGCCGAGAAGGGCCCTGGGGTTCACCAGGCGTGCGCGCAGCCCACCGTCCATCATCGCCGCCGCCAATAGCGAGAGGATGAACAGGGCATAGGTGTACTTGCTCATCAATCCGATGCCCACCGCTACCGAGGATGGCGTAGGACGCGAGCGTTGGTTTGGCATCGAGGCGCATGAGGGCGCAAAAGGTTGCCGGGTACATGGCGGCGACGAGCACGGTCTGGCTGTAGTTCATCACCGAATCCCAGGCGACGAGATAGACCGCCAGCGGCGATAAAGCGGCGATGCTCGCCAGCCGACCCTCGCCGAGCACGCCCAGCGCCCCTTGGCGGAGGAAAAGGTACATGAGGAACATGGCGGTGAACTTGACGAAGGCCACGGAGTGGATGGTGACGCCGAAGATTTGCTGGGAGGCAATCACCCCCCAGGTGTAAAGCGGCGGATTCCTGAGATCATATCCCCAGGCGAAGGACTGGGAGAACAGAAGCTGCTCGGCGTCGTCGCCGGAAGCGGCGGGGAACAGGAAGCCGCGAAAGGCGAACAGCCAGAGCATGTAAAGGCCGACGCAGAGGACGAATCCCGGTGTCGAGGACAGCGCCTTGGCGTTGCGCTCGAGCGCGCGGGCGAACATCGGGACGGGTCTCATCGGGGCGGCGAAGGTAACGTCATTGCCATAAGGGGAATCCCGGGACCCGCTGAGCCGTCTTTACCGGTCCGGGCCACCTTTTCGATGGGGCGGCCCGAAACGGTGGGTAGCATAGCGCCATGAAACCCCGCGCTCTAGCGAAACCGGCGCGCCCTTGGATCGTCCACCATCGGGGCGCCGGCAACGCCAACCGCCCGGCGCCGGGCCGGCGACGATGCTCACCGGGAATGAAACATTTTGAGTTTTGAACCTTTTCCCGCTACTGAGTAGCGCCATGGATCATCTGGATTCGCTCGAGAGCGAAAGCATCTTTCCGTGCACGAGGCCGAAGCGGTCGGGCGCAACGGCCTCGCCGAGATCGTTTTGCGCCCCCAGTCCATGCTTGCGCTCGATCCCTACCGGGTCAATGCCGCTACCGGCCGGTTCATGCGGGTCGACAATTTCGCCGTCGTCGGCGGCGTCACCAGCATCGAAGGGTTCGCCGATGAGCGGGCGATGCTGATGGACCGGCCGGGCGGGCGGTTCGTCGTCGAGCACCGCGTCACGACCGAGGCGAGGGCCGCGCGCGCCGGGCACCGCGGCGCCGTCTTCTGGCTCACCGGCCTCAGCGCGGCGGGCAAATCGACCATCGCGATCGAGGCCGAGAACCGGCTGTTCCATCTCGGGTTCCAGGTTTACGTGCTCGACGGCGACAATATCCGCCGCGGGCTCGCCGCCGATCTCGGCTTTTCCCACGAGGACAGGACCGAGAACATCCGCCGCGCCGGCGAAGTGGCGGCCCTTTTCGCCGAGGCGGGCTTCATCGTTATTTCCGCCTTCATCTCTCCCTACCGCGAGGACCGGGCGGCCGCGCGGGCGGCGGCCGGTGAAGGGTCGTTCCACGAGGTCTATGTCAAGGCGTCGCTCGAGACCTGCGAGAAGCGCGATCCCAAGGGACTATACAGGCGTGCCCGCGCCGGGGAGATCGAGGATTTTACCGGTATATCGGCGCCTTATGAGGAGCCCGAGCATTCGGAACTGGTCATCGACACGGAGAAACTGGCGCCCGAGGAGGCCGTCGAGGCCTTCGTCGACTATTGCCGTCAGGCGGTCTCCGTCGAACGAGGGCAGTCCGAGACCGGCGGCTGACGCCGATGATCTCACCAGGCCCCTTGGGAAATCGCGGTTCGGAATGAGGCGCGGATTCGTCCTATACTGGGGCTTCCGGCAGCGGCGGCGGGTGTCACCGGCGCCGGCTGTCACCGGCCATGTCATAGGGCGCGCAAGGAGGCCCATAATCCGGCCGCGCCGTCATTGAGCGATGACCTCGAACGTCGAAACCCCTTCTGGCAAGAGCGCCGCCGGCGAGAATTTTCCGGTCGGATCGTGGTTCATCCGCCGGCGTCTGCGCCCCCATGTGGCACGTTTCTATGCCTTCGCCAGGGCGATCGACGATATCGCCGACGACCCGGAGCTTGCGCCCGGCGACAAGATCGCCCGCCTCGATGCCATGGCCGACGCCCTCGAAGGGGGCCATGAGGGCGATAGCGGGTTCGTCAAGGCGCACAGGCTCGGCGAAAGCCTGTCCGAGACCGGCGTTACGACACGGCACTGTCATGATCTCATCGCCGCCTTCAAGCAGGACGCGGTGAAGCCGCGCTACCGGAACTGGGGCGAGTTGATGGGGTATTGCTACCTGTCGGCGGCGCCGGTCGGACGCTATCTGCTCGATCTTCATGGCGAAGACCGCGCCGCCTGGCCGGCATCGGACGCGCTCTGCAACGCCTTGCAGGTCATCAACCACCTCCAGGACTGCCAGGACGATTACCGCCAACTGGGCAGGGTCTATCTGCCACTCGATTGGATGGACGGGGCGGGGGTGCCGGTCGAGGCGCTTGACGCGCCCAAGGCCAGTCCCGGTTTGCGAAAGGTCCTCGACCAAGCGCTCGATGACGTCGCCGGGTTGCTCGTGCTTGCGCGCGAGCTTCCGGGTGAATTGCGGAGCCTCGGCCTCGCCACCGAGTCCTCAATCATCGTCGTCATCGCCGAAAGGCTGACCGCCCATCTCAGCCGGCGCGATCCCCTGGCCGGGCGCGTCGTCCTTTCCCGCGCCGGCTTCGGCCTTTGCGGGGCGCAAGGGGTTTTACGCGCCCTTGCCGGGCGTCTCAACCCGGCCAAGGCATCGGCAGCGCCGCCAGAGGCGCGCTAGAGCCGATAGGGCGGCGGGGCCATGCCCCGCCTCGGGACACCTTTGGGATGGGCGCCGGGGATTTGGCGATGGCCAAGCCGTATGCCGATCCGCGCCAAGTCATTGCGAAAACTTGATTAACACCCCGCGCGCCGTTGTGCTATTGTCGCTCGGGCACGTTGTTGCGCTAATCGTAAAAGCGGCGCACTCTTGCGCTGGCCGCCTGGGCAGGACTGCCGGTGTTGGCGTGCGTGAGACATGATGGTAGGGGGGCGCGCAAGCCGTGCCAGTCGAAACGCCGTTACTTGACAAGATCGATGTACCTGGTGATCTGCGCCGTTTGGCGGAGGCGGATCTTCGCCAGCTGGCGGATGAGTTGCGGGCCGAGATGATCGACGCGGTATCGATCACGGGGGGTCATCTGGGGGCCGGTCTTGGCGTCGTCGAGCTGACGG
>JACZQV010000073.1 GCA_022545545.1 Pseudomonadota bacterium | reverse complement strand
TAACCGTCTTGCGGGCGATGCCGGCGACGAAGCCGGTGAGGCCCGAGCGCGCGCCGTTGGAGAGGCCGAGGATCTCGATCGGCGCCTTCACCGCGCTCGAGGTGATGTTGACGATGCGCCCGAACTTGCGCGCGATCATGCCGTCGACGGTGGCGCGGATCAGGGCGATGGGGGTGAGCATGTTGGCGTTCAGCGCCGCCATCCAGATCTCGCTGTCCCAGTCCCTGAAATCGCCCGCCGGCGGTCCGCCGGCGTTGTTCACCAGGATGTCGGGCCGGGGACAGGCGGCGAGCACCGCCGCCCGGCCCTCTTCGGTGGTGATATCGCCGGCAACCGCCGTCACCTCGACCCCGGTTCGGCCGCGGATTTCCTCTGCCGTGCCCTCCAGGGGCCCGGGGTTGCGCGCGTTGATGACCAGTTTAACCCCCTCCCCCGCGAGCGCCATGGCACAACCCCTGCCGAGCCCCTTGCTGGCGGCGCAGACGAGCGCGGTGCGGCCCTCGATTCCAAAATCCATTTCCGGTACTCCCTTAGCCTTCTAACGCCTCTCGATGGGCGCGCCGGCGCCCCGCATGACCTCGCCGACCAGCGGCACGGTGACGTTGCGCCGCTTCGCCAGCGCCGCCCGGTCGATCGCCGCCACCAAGGAACGGGCGGCGTCGAAGGAGCGCTCCATGCGCGCCACCATATAGGCCACCACGTCGGCGCCGACACCAAGCTGGCGGTCGGCGAAAAGCTTGACCAGCAGCGCCGCGATCAAGCCGTCGTCGGGCGCCTTGACTTCGACCGCCGGTATGGCGGCGAGGCGCGAGGACAGATCGGCGAGATCGATGGCCCAGCGCGCCGGCGGCGTTTCGGCGGTAAGCATCATGTGGCCCTTGGATTCCGCCACCAGATTGAAAAGATGCAAGAACGCCTCCGATGCCTCGGGATCGGCGAGGGCGGCGCCGGCATCCTCGATGGCGCACAAACCCTTGCCGTCGAGCAACGCCACCGGATCGGCTTCCGCCAACCGATCGAGGCCGATCTCCCGGGCGCCCGAGCGGGCCTGCCACACCCGGACGAGATGGGTCTTGCCGCATCCGGACGGGCCCCAGATCGCCAACGCCGGGGCCGGCCAGTCGGGCCACCGGTCGATCCAGCCGATCGCCTCGCTGTTGCAGGGCGCCACCCAGAAGTCCTCGCCCAAAAGCGACGGGCGGTGATCGAACTCGAAGGCCAGTTGGCCGGCGCCGACGGCGCCCCGAGAGTCCCTGCTTGGTTCCATGATCGCCATGCCGCCCGGCATCACTCGGCGCCCGGCGGGCGGGCGGGGCCATGGAACTCGCTCTTGAGGTACTGGCCGAGGCCGAAACGGACGAGCACGCTGATCACCACCGCCAGGGGCACCGCCAACAGCAGCCCGACGAATCCGAACAACACGCCACCGGCGAGGAGCGCGAACATCACCCACACGGGATGGAGATCGATCCGGCTGCCGACCAGCTTGGGCGTCAGCCAGTTGCCTTCGGCGATCTGCCCGATGACGAAGACGCCGGCAACGAGGGCGACGGGCGGCCAGTCGCCGAACTGGGACAGCGCGACGCCGACGCCGAAGATGAATCCGAACGCTGCTCCGACGAAGGGGACGAAGGAGACGATACCGGAGAGCAGGCCGATGATGAGGCCGAACTCGAGGCCGATCAGCGTCAACGCGATGGCGTAAAAGGCGCCGAGGATCAGGCACACCATGGCGGCGCCGCGGATGAAACCGGAGAGCAGCCCGTCGGTCTCCCGCGCCAGACCACGGATGGTTTCCCCATGACGCAGCGGCAACCAGCTATCGACGGCGCCGATGATGCGGTCCCAGTCCCGCAACAGATAGAAGGCGACGATGGGGGTGATGAAGATGAGCGCCAACAGGTTGAACAGCGCCAGGCCGCCGCTCCACAGCCCGGCGATGAGCGACCCTATGGCCGCCAAGGCGTCGCCCGCGAAACTGCCGACGACGGCGCGGGCGCGCTCCAGATCGGCGGGCGAGAGCCGGGATTCGAGGGTCTCGAGGAGGCCGCTCAGGCGCTCGCGCAGGGCCGACAACAGCTCGGGCACGCGGGCGGCGAAATCGGCGATCTGCGCGTTCAGCACGGGGACAAGGAGCAACACGGTGGCGGTGGCAAGGAGGAAAAACGCGGCCAGCACGATCACCGTGCCCGCCGCGCGCCCGACACCCCACTTCTCCAGCCTGTCGACGAGGGGATCCAGGAGGTAGGCGACGACCATAGCGGCGACGAAAGGCAACAGAATAGAGCTGAACAGCCACAGCAACCCGGCGAATGCCGCCACGCCGCCGAGCCAGAACCAAAACTGCCGGCGCCCGGTCACAGCGAGTCTTCCATGCTGTCCGCCTTGCGTCCCCACTTGACGAGATAGGCGGCGCCCGAGAGGAACGTCGTCACCGCCACCAAGTAGGTCAACCCCCAGGCGACGTAGATCTGCACCAGGGGCAGGTCACCTTCCTTGAGCTCCATCGCGGCAATCGCCAACACCACCGCCGCCAGGATGATCTGGGCGGCGGTGTTGACTTTGCTGATCCGCAGGGTCTCGATCATGGCCGCCTCGGTCAGCATGAGGATCAGGATAGCGCCGCCGATGATGATGACTTCGCGGAACACGACCAGTATCACGAGCCAGGTGGGCAGGTAGCTGGCATGACCGAGCGTGACGTAGACGCCGACCAGCAGCGCCTTGTCGGCCAGCGGATCGAGGTACTTGCCAAGGGCCGAGGCGGCGCCGAAATGCTTGGCGATGAAACCGTCCACCGCGTCGGAAATCCCGGCGGCGACGAACACCCAGAAAGCAAGCTCCATCTTGCCCGCCAGGATCGCCCATACCACGAGCGGCACCGACAGCAGCCGCGCCAGGCTGATGAGGTTGGGGAGGCTCACGGAATCACGGGCGGCGGTGGGGCGGCGCCGCTCCGCTCAGCGACGCCAAACTCGAGAACCCACGAAATCGCCCCCCTCGACAGTACCAGATCGTTTTGAGCCAAGGCCAACGTCAGTTGCTCCTCGTCACCGATGTAGCGCAACTCCGCCCGCGCCTCGTCCCGTGACAGATATACAAGATCACTGCGGCGGATGAAAGCGACCCGGGCGAGACGTTTTTTCACCTCGAGCCAGTCCTCGAGGCGCGTGATCGGCACCACCACCGTGAGCAAACCTTCACGGTCGAAGCGCAGATGATTGTCAAGCTTCCAGTTCTCCTCGACCCGTATGGTGACCGATCGCGCGGCGCGCAGCAACAACGCCTCGATCTCCTCGTCCGGGGCGGCGGTGAACCTCTCGACGAAAGTCCGGCCCTGGCCGACGGCGCCGAAGCGGCTGACATTGACCCGGACCCGCGGCAGGTTCCGGGACGGCACGGTGCTGTAGCTTGCCAGGGCCACCAGGGTATCGGCGGCGCCGTAGCGCTTGGCGATGGCGGAGAGCCGCGCGTCATCACCGCGCACCGCCTGTTCGGCCCCGATGTCGGCGATATCCAATATGTCGCCGAGCGGCACGACCAGCGGCACCAGGCTATCGCGCTTTTCAAGGCGCGAGAAGGCGTCCCGCCACGGGTTCGGGTCGTCCCACAGCGCCAGCGCGCCCGCCATCTCGTAGATGGGCAACACCAGCACCGGCTTGCTCAGCGTCTCGGCGAAGCGGATATCGTAATCCCGCAACAACCGGCGCACGGCCTTGGGCTTGAAGCGGAATTTGAGCGTCGCCAGATAGCGTCCCCGCGAGGTCTTTTCCTCTTCGACCTCGAAACTCTTCACCAGGTCCGAGATCTGGCCGCGGTCGAGCCTGGGCAGACGCCCGTAATCGGTCTTGAGCGCCAAGCGCTCGAACAGGCGGCGCAGGGCCCGCCGCTCGCCGGCGGCGAGCGCCGTCTCGCGGGCGGCGGCCGCCGTTTCAGCGGTGGCATCGACCTTTAGATCGGCGATGGTGAAGACCTCTTGCGCCCAGGCGCCGCTCGAACCCGGCGCCGCGCCGAGCCCGAGGATACACAAAGCCAAGACCACCGCCTTAGTACTTACTTTCATAGAAGGGTGATACATATGATCGCTTTTCGCGGCCTCCGGGGTGGAAGCGCCGCGCCGGCGACCCTGGCTCCGCCGGAGGCTTCGCCGAGGCGAGTGTCTGGACATCGTCAAGCGGCGCCGACGCCCTCCGGTGGCCGCGAAAAGCGACCCTGCGGGCGGCCTTGCGGGCCCTTACGCTCACCTCGCGCGGCCCTTGTGATGGGCCCCCATCACGGCGGACCACGCTCCGGGCCTGAAAAACCCGCAAGGCCGTCAGATGTGTCACCCTTCTATGAAAGTAAGTACTAGGGGAACGGCGGCGGTGATTTTCCGTCATTCTGGACCCTCCCCCCCGGCCCCGGCCGGGGTGCAAATCGGTACGCCGTTATGCTAGTTTGGCGCCAGGGATTTCATCCTTTCACCTTGAGCGGAGCCGCCCTCGCCGTGACCGAGCCAGCCCATCGCACCGGGACCGACCCCGCCGAGGCCGCCAAGTCTCCGCCCGATAAGCCACCGGATCCCGAGACCCCGGCGGAGGGTATCGCCGCCGCCAGGAAGCGAAGCCGCAAACGGAGCGCCGATGGCTCGACGACGCCGATGATGGCGCAATATCTCGCCATCAAGCGGGCGCACCCCGATTGTCTCCTGTTCTACCGCATGGGCGATTTCTACGAGATGTTCTTCGACGACGCGGTGACGGCGTCGAAGGCGCTCGACATCACCCTGACGCGCCGGGGCAAGCACGATGGGAAAGACATCCAGATGTGCGGCGTGCCGGTGCATGCGAGCGAAGCCTATCTCTCCAGGCTCATCCGTCAGGGCTTCAAGGTGGCGGTGTGCGAGCAGATGGAAGACCCGGCGGAGACGAAGAAGCGCGGCGCCAAGGCGCTGGTGAAGCGCGGCGTCGTACGCCTGGTGACCTCGGGCACCTTGACGGAGGACACGCTCCTCGATGCCCGGCGCAACAATTTCCTTGCCGCGCTGGCCGACGCCCAAGGGAAGCTCGGTCTCGCCTGGCTCGATATGTCGACCGGAGATTTTGTCGTCCAGCCGCTAGGGCGCGACGGCTTGGCCGCCGGGCTCGCCGGCGTCGGGGCGCGCGAGATACTGGCGCCGGAGCGATTGCTCGGGCGCCCCGATCTCGCCGCTATCCTGGGGGAAGGGGCTTCCGTCGTCACGCCCCAGCCCGACAGCTTGTTCGACAGCGACAATGCCAAGGACCGGCTCGAGGCCGTGTACAAGGTGAAGGCGCTCGAAGCTTTCGGCGATTTCACCCGCGCCGAGCTCGCCGCCGCCGGGGCGCTGATCGACTATGTTGAACTGACCCAGAAGGGCAACCTGCCAAGGCTCCGGCCCCCCCGGCGGTTGACCGAGGGCGCGGTCATGGAGATCGACGCCGCGACCAGGCGCAACCTGGAACTCACCCAAAGTCTGGGCGGCGGGACCGAGAACAGCCTTCTTCACACCATCGACCGCACCATGACCGGCGCCGGCGCCCGGCTGCTGGCGGCGCGCCTGGCCCGGCCGCTCACCGATCCGCAAGCGATCAACCGCCGTTTCGACGAGGTCCAGTTCTTCGCCGATGAGCCGCAAATGCGTACCGGGTTGCGCGATATGCTGAGGCGCTGCCCGGACATCGAGAGGGCGCTTTCGAGGCTCACCGTCGGCCGGGGCGGGCCGCGCGATCTCGCCGCCATCCGCGACGGACTGGCGCTCGCCCAATCCTTGCCCGATACCTTGAAGACGAGCGGGCTCGCCTCGCCGCCGGCGACGCTCGGCGCGTGGATCGAGGATCTGGGCGAGCATGACGAGCTTTTGGGGCTTCTTGGCGCCGCGCTCGCGCCCGAGCTTCCGCACATGACCCGGGACGGCGGCTTCATCGCCAAGGGGTTCCGCGTCGAACTCGATGAGACCCGCACCCTTCGCGACGAAAGCCGGCGGCTGATGGCCAATCTTGAGCGCCGCTACGTGACGGAAACCGACATTTCGGCCCTCAAGATCCGTCACAACAACGTCCTTGGCTATTACATCGAGGTCAAGCCGGCCCAGGCGGACAAGCTCATGACCGCGAAGGGGCCGAATGGTGAGGACAATTTCTTCATTCACCGCCAGACCCTGGCCAACGCCGGGCGTTTCACCACCACCGAGCTCGTCGATCTCGAAAGCCGAATCAGCCGCGCCGCCGACCGGGCGCTGGCGCTGGAGTTGCGGTACTTCGGCGAGCTCGTGGACGCCGTGCAAGGCCGCGCCGAAGCCATCGCCCGCGCCGCCCACGCGCTTGCGGCGCTTGATGTCGCCGCGGGACTGGCGGAGCTTGCGCAAGCCTGCCGTTACGTCCGCCCGGTGGTCGATGACGGCCTGGCCTTCATGATTGACGGCGGGCGTCACCCGGTGGTCGAGGCGGTGATCGCCAAGGCCGGGAGCGGCGCCTTCGTCGCCAACGACTGCGACCTGACGGCGGGCGACGGCGGCGACGACAGCCGGCTGTGGCTCGTCACCGGGCCGAACATGGCGGGCAAGAGCACATTTCTCAGGCAGAACGCCCTGATCGCCATTCTCGCCCAGACGGGTTCGTTCGTGCCCGCCGACCAAGCCCGGATCGGCGTCGTCGACCGCCTGTTCAGCCGCGTCGGCGCCGCCGATGATCTGGCGCGGGGCCGCTCGACCTTCATGGTCGAGATGGTGGAGACCGCGACCATCCTCAACCAGGCGGGGCCAAGTGCGCTGGTGATCCTGGATGAGATCGGCCGCGGCACCGCCACCTTCGACGGGCTGTCGATCGCCTGGGCAACGATCGAGCATCTCCATGAGGTGAACCGCTGCCGGACGCTGTTCGCCACCCACTTCCATGAGCTGACGGCGCTGGCCTCGAAGCTGTCGTCGATGTCGAACCACACCATGCGGGTCAAGGAATGGCAGGGCGACGTGGTGTTCCTCCATGAGGTGACAAGCGGCGCCGTCGACCGGTCCTACGGTATCCATGTCGCCAAGCTCGCGGGCATGCCGGCGGCGGCGATCGGACGCGCCGAACAGGTGCTTGGCGCCCTTGAGGCCGGCGAGAAGTCCCAGGCCGTCGCCCGGCTGGCCGACGATCTTCCCCTGTTCGCCGCCGCCGGTGAGATCGGAGCGGCGGCCGCTCCGGCCCCCGATCCCCTTGCCGACGCGCTTGGCGAGATCAACCCCGATGCGCTTTCGCCCAAGGACGCGCTCGAGCTGATCTACCGCCTCAAGGATTTGATGAAGGAGTGACGGGGGGCGTGGGCCTGATGCTCCCTAATCAAACCGGATCGAACAGCCGGCCGAGACCGACGATGGCGTGAGGGGTGCGGAGTCTCTTCAGGCAGGCCCACAGGACGGCCTGGTTGCTGGTGATGACCGGCTTGCCGAGATGGCTTTCGCAAGCCTCGATCACGGCGATCATGTTGGTGTTGGTGCAGCTCAATAGATAGCCGTCGGCGTCATCGCGGGCATTGGATATCGCGATCTGCTGCCAGCGCTGGGCCGGGACCATGATGTATTCGTCGACGCCCGTAAGCCCGAGCCCCAATTCATGGATCACTTCGAATCCCGCTTCCTCGAGGTAGCGGGTTTCCTTCTGGCCGGTGGCCTCGTCATAAGGCGTGATGAGCACGAGCTTGTCGACGCCGAGGCTGTCGAGGGCTTCGATGACCGCCCGGCCGGTGGAGACGGCGGGCAAATCGGTCGCTTCCTCGATGACGTCGAGGAAACGGGTTTCCCTTTCGGCCGCATCGTCGAGGGTGCTCGCCGGGTAGTGGAAGACGATCACGCCCGGTCGGGCGTCGGCCAGGACGGCGGCCGCCTCGGCGATGGCGTCGTCGATCTGGGCCCCCGTCAGGCGTCGGCGTTCCGGCAGGCGAAGGCGCGTGACATGGATTGTCACGCCCTCCGGGCAGTAGCGGTGAAACTGGGTTTCCGTCAGTTGGTCGGCCGACGGAATGATCAGGCCGATACGCGCGGGATATACCATGGTTTACACCTGACGGTAACCATCCCGGAGTGGATTTCCAGTCGTGTCGGCCAGCCTCGAGTGACCGAACCCCGCCGGTCGGAAGTCCTGTCGGTTTAGTATGTTCCTCGGCCGAAACGAGTCAACGGTTTTGCCCGTCCGTCCCTGGCCCGGCGATGTCCGGCGTTCGTAAAGAGCCGGCAAATCGGACTGGACATCGCCGACCGTCGCTGGCTAACTGGCCCGGTCATAACGACAATTGACGTTCAGTCTTTTTCGGGGAGGAGATCGTATCGTGGCCGAATTCGCGACGTTGCAGGACATCGTCTTGGCGGCGAAACGGAAGCTTTCGCCGACGAATTGGGACTATCTAACGGGGGGCAGCGATTCCGAAACGACTCTCAAGCGCAACCGCGCCGCCCTTGACAGCATCGCCTTCAGGCCCAGGGTGTTTCGCGATGTAAGCCAGGCCGATGCCTCGAGGGAATATCTCGGCCAAAAATTCTCCATTCCCGTCTTCATGGCGCCCATAGGTTCGCTCACGCTCCTCGATCCCGGCGGCGCGCTGAGCGTGGCCAAGGCGGCGGCAAAGAGCGAGGTCATGAGCATGGTCAGCACGGTCTCCATGCCGGGCATCGAGGCGACGGCCGAGGGCTCCGATGGCTACCTCGTTTTCCAGCTTTACGTGCGCGGCGACATGGACTGGGTCGACGGCATTATGGACCGGGTCAAGGCGGCGGATTACAAGGCCGTCACCATCACCGTCGACACCGCCAGTTACAGCCGCCGTGAGCGCGATCTCGTCAACCGTCTGGTCAAGCGCGAGCCGGGCAAATGGGCGGCGCTCGGCGGCATCGACCCATTGAGGGAGAGGCGTCACCAGGCGAAACTCACCTGGGACCTGATCGCCAGGATAAAGGACCGCACCCGCCTGCCGGTCATCGTCAAGGGCATCGCCACCCCTGAAGACGCCAAGCTCGCGCTCGAGCACGGCGCCGACGTCATCTACGTCTCCAACCACGGCGGACGCCAACTCGATCACGGGCTCGGCTCCATCCAGGTGCTGCCCGAGATCGTCGAGGCCGTCGGCGGCAAGGCCGAGGTTTTCGTCGATGGCGGGTTCGTGCGCGGCTCCGACGTGCTCAAGGCCATCGCGCTCGGCGCCACCGCCGTCGGCATCGCCAAGCTGCAGGGCTGGGCCTTGGCCGCCGGCGGCGAGGCGGGACTGGCGCGCGCGATCGAATTAATTCACGAGGAAATCCGCGTCTGTATGATGCTGCTCGGGATCACCAGCCTCGACGAGCTCGACGGCAGCTACCTCCATCCGACCCAACCGGTGACCCCGCCCCATCCCTTGAGCGCCTTCCCGCTGTTCATGGAGAAGCACAAGTGGTGATCAGGGCCGCTCCAAATCCCTAGGACCGGACCCGGTCACCACCTGCCTCTCGCCGATGAAGCGCTTGAGCAGCAGAATTCCGCATTCGTGGCATTCCGGCCCGCCGTGGCTGGCGCAATAATCCGCCAGCACGATCGGCGTCGGCCCCGCCTCGAACAAATCCACGGCGCATTTGAGGACGCAGCTGTCGGTGGCGATGCCTGAGAGATACACCGTCCCGATGCCGCCCGCCCGCAGGCGTTCGAGGAAGGCAGGGGTGACGCAACCGTAGGCCGGCTTGTCGATCACGATCGCGCCTTTTTTCGGCGTGAAGGCAAGCTCGGTGTCTTCGCTTCCGGGCGCGAAGCGCCGCCAGCCCATGAGCTTGCGGAAATTGGAGGCTTCCGGGTTGTTGAAGCGGGTGACGAAGACCGTTTCGAAGCGGTCCTGCAGGGCCTCGATACTGGCCGGGATATGGGCGGTCCAGTCATTGAGAAAGCCCTTCTGAACGTCGATGACCAACAGGGCTGGCGACGGCATCTTTCCCTCCGTGATGAACCCAACCAGCGTAGTTAAACCCAGTCGAATAACGCAATCCAGCCCGAATATTTCATGAAGGCGCTCTCTCAGGGTGTGTTAAGTGTTTTATTTCAAGGGCTTGATTCGTTTTTCGAAAAGGGACGTTTTGTACCCTTGTCCGCTGAACGGTTTTGCGCCGGCCCTGTTTATCCAAATCGGCGCACGAAACCTCAAGCCATAGCTGTGGCTATGACTTTCGGCTTCGCACACCGCCTTGGACAAACATTGCTCGCCGCAAATTCCGTTCCCTTCATGAAATATCCGGGCTAGTGCTTTCCTGGGGTTTCAAGGGCTTTAAGGGCCGACTAACCCTCTCGCGCCAAGATGGCGGCGGTGTGCCATAGTCATTGCCCCATGTTATAAAAGGAATCGCAAGAGCTTGGGCACCGGGCCCGTAGCCTGGGTTGCAACCTCCCGACCGAGGCAGCATCTGCCCGACCGAGGTAGCATCTGCCCGACCGAGGTAGCATCTGAAAGACCATGAAAGCCGTCGACGACAAACGCGCCATCATCAACCGCCAGTCTCTCGGCGCCAAGATCCGCAAGGCCGCCGAGGCGGACCGCACGCCCGAGCGCGCGCGCGCCAAGGTGCTGGGCCTGTTGAAAGGGGCGCTGGACGATGGACGCGAGGAGGTGTCGGAGCGGTTCTACGACGGCGCCACCGGGGCGGAGACCAACGCCTCGAACCGATACCTCATCGATCAGCTCGTCCATGTGCTCTACGACTTCACGACCAAGCGGATCTATCCGCTCGCCAATCCGACGGCGGGCGAGTTGCTCGCCGTCATCGCCGTCGGCGGCTACGGCCGTGGCGAGCTGGCGCCCCATTCGGACGTCGATCTCCTGTTCCTGTCGTCCTACAAGAAGACCCCCCACACCGAGCAGGTGGTCGAATACATGCTCTATCTGCTGTGGGATCTGGGGCTCAAGGTGGGCCACGCCACGCGCTCCGTCGATGAATGCATCCGCCTTGCCAAGGCCGATCTGACGATCCGCACTTCGGTGCTCGAATCGCGCCATCTCTGCGGCCAGGAGGAGCTTTTCACCACCCTTCGCCGGCGTTTCATCAAGGAGGTGATGACCGGCACGGAGATGACCTTCGTCGAGGAGAAGCTTGCCGAACGCGACGCCCGCCACCAGCGCATGGGCGATTCACGCTATGTGCTCGAGCCCAACGTCAAGGAAGGCAAGGGAGGCTTGCGCGACCTGCACACCTTGTTCTGGATCGCCAAATATCTCTACCGGGTGGACGAGGTCGGCGAGATGGTCAAGCTCGGCGTGCTGTCGGCCAAGGAGGCCGCCCGCTTCGCCAAGGCCGAGAACTTCCTGTGGACGGTGCGCTGCCACCTTCACTATATCGCCGGGCGCGCCGAGGACCGGCTGACCTTCGATCTGCAGGAAGAGCTCGGCCGCCTCATGGGCTATACCGATCACGCCGGCGCCCGCAGGGTCGAGCGCTTCATGAAACACTACTTCCTTTACGCCAAGGAGGTGGGGGACTTGACCCGCATCTTCTGCGCCGCGCTGGAGGAACAGCACAGGCGCAAACCCCTTCTCTCCCTGCCCAGGTTGGGATTGCGCAAACGCAACGTCGAAGGGTTCCGGGTGCGCGGGAACCGGGTCACGGTGGAAAGCGACACCGCCTTCGCCGATGACCCGGTCAACCTCATACGGCTGTTCCACGTCGCCCAGCGCCATCAGTTCGACATCCATCCCCAGGCGCTGCGCCTGATCACACGCAATCTCAGGCTGATCGACGACGATCTCAGGAACGACGCCGAGGCCAACCGGCTGTTCATGGAAATCCTGGCGGCGCCCGACGACCCCGAATTCATGCTCAGGCGCATGAACGAAGCCGGTGTGTTCGGCCGGTTCATTCCCGATTTCGGCCGCGTCGTCGCCCAGATGCAGCACGACATGTATCACGTCTATACCGTGGACGAACACACCATCTTCGCCCTCGGCATCCTCCACCGGATCGAACTGGGGCTCCTCGATGACGAGGTGGCGTTCGCCAGCGAGGCCATGCAAAAGGTCAAATCGCGCCGGGCGCTCTATCTCGGGTTGCTGCTTCACGACATCGCCAAGGGAAGGGGCGGGAATCATTCGGAAATCGGCTCGGAGATCGCGCTCGGTCTCGGTCCCAGGCTGCGGTTGACGGATGAGGAAACGGAGACCGTCGCCTGGCTCGTGCGCCATCACCTGCTGATGAGCGAAACCGCGTTCAAGCGCGATATCGACGACGTCCAGACGGTGAGGGATTTCGTCGCCGCCGTGCAATCGCCCGAGCGCCTGCGCCTGCTCCTCAGTTTGACCGTGGCCGATATCCGCGCCGTCGGCCCCAATGTCTGGAACGGCTGGAAAGGGGCGCTTTTGGGTGACCTTTATTACCTCTCCGAGGATCTCATGTCGGGCGGGCTGATGGCCGAAGGCCGCGAGGAACGGGCCGCCGCGGCGCGCCAAGCGCTCAAGGGGGAACTCACCGACTGGAATGCGGCCGAGATCGAAGAACATTTCGCCCGCGGCTATCCGTCCTACTGGCTGGCCTTCGATACCCAGATCCATGCCCGTCAGGCGCGGCTCATCCGGGAAGCGGAAAAAACCGGCGCGCCGCTGACCATCGACACCAGGGTGGACGATCCCAGGGCCATCACCGAGGTGACCATCTATACCGCCGATCACGCCGGCCTGTTCAGGCAGATCGCCGGGGCCATGGCGATTTCCGGCGCCAACATAGTCGACGCCAAGATCTTTACGCTGGCCAATGGCATGGCCATCGACACTTTCTCGATCCAGGACGCCAGTGGCGGGGCGTTCAGGCGGACCGAGAGGCTGGCGCGTTTGACCAAGCGTATCGAAAGGGTGCTGGCGGGGCGCCTCGACCTCGGCCAGGAATTGGCCGCCCAACGGACTCAATCGAGGCGCGCCAGGGCCTTCCACGTGGCGCCCAGGGTGATGATCGACAACGACGCCTCCGCCACCCATACCGTGATCGAAGTGAACGGCAAGGACCGGTCGGGGTTCCTCTATGACGTGACGCGGGCCCTGACGGACCTCAATCTGCAGATAGCGTCGGCCAAGATCTCGACCTTCGGCGCCAACGCGGTCGACGTTTTCTACGTCAAGGACCTGTTCGGCCTCAAGGTGACCCACGAAGGCAAGCTCGAGGAGGTCAAGAATCGCCTGATCGAGGCGGCGAAGGACCCGGACGCGCCGCAAAAGGCCGAAAGGAAGGCGCCTCGCCGCCCCGCCAGGGGGCGTGGGACCCGGCGCAAACCCAAGGAACGGAGCGCCGCCGCCGAGTAATACCAAAGGTCCTTTGGTATAATGATCGCGCCGCTATCCCACCCGGGCCTTCCCGCGCTTTCCTAACGCCCGGAATTCCTTTACATCACCCGTCATGGCGCTTTTGCGTTCGATCACCACCGTCGGCGGCTACACCATGATCAGCCGCGTGCTCGGCTTCGCGCGCGATATCCTGATCGCCGACATCCTCGGGGCGAGCGCGGTGGCCGACGCCTTCTTCGTGGCCTTCAAATATCCCAACTTTTTCCGCCGGTTGTTCGCCGAGGGGGCCTTCAACGCCGCCTTCGTGCCGCTGTTTTCCGGCCTGCTAACGGCCGGTGGGCGGGCGCAGGCGAAGGCGTTCGCGGAGGGCACCTTCGCTGTCCTTTTATGCGCGCTTCTATTTCTCGTCGCCGCGTTCGAGATAGGCATGCCTTGGGCGATGTATGCGATCGCGCCCGGTTTCGCCGCCGATCCGGAGAAGTTCCAACTGGCGATCACGCTCACCCGCATCACCTTCCCCTATCTCCTGTTCATTTCCCTGGTCTCGCTCATGGGCGGGGTACTGAATTCCCTCGACCGCTTCGCCGCCGCCGCGGCGACGCCGATAATCCTGAACGTCTCTCTCATCGCCGCCCTGATCGGGCTCGCCCGCTTCACGGACACCCCCGGCCATGCCCTGGCCTGGGGCGTCGCGGCCGCCGGTATCGCCCAGTTCCTGTGGCTCTACCTCGTTTTGCACGGCTCGGGAATGGGGCTCAAGTTGCGCCTCCCCCGCCTGACGCCGAAGGTGCGCCGGCTGTTGAAGCTCATGCTGCCGGGCGCCATCGGCGCCGGGGTGGTGCAAATAAACCTGTTGATCGACGTGGTGATCGCCTCCTTTTTGCCTTCGGGCGCGATTTCGTACCTCTATTTCGCCGACCGCGTGAACCAGTTGCCCGTCGGCGTCATCGGCGTCGGCGTCGGCACGGCGCTTTTGCCGCTGCTCTCGCGCCAGATCCGAAGCGAGGCGTCGGCGGCGGCCTTGGACAGTCAGAACCGGGCGCTCGAATTCGCCCTTTTGCTCACCATCCCGGCGGCGGCGGCGCTGATGGTGATCTCGGGCCCGGTGATCCTGGTCCTGTTCGGTCGCGGCGCCTTCGGCGCGGCGGAGGTCGGGGCGGCGTCCATGGCGCTGGCGGCCTATGCCGCCGGCTTGCCGGCCTATGTGCTGGTCAAGGTTTTGACGCCGGGCTATTTCGCCCGCGAGGACACGGTGACGCCGGTGAAGATCGCGTCGCTTTGCGTCGCCGTCAATCTCGTCCTCAACCTCGTGCTCATGGGGCCGTTCGCCCATGTCGGCATCGCCGCGGCGACGGCCATCGCCGCCTGGATCAACGCCGCCCTTCTCGCCGGGGGACTTAAAAGGCGCGGGCATCTCGTCATCGATGACCGGCTGAAGTCGCGCCTTCCGAGAATCGCGCTGGCCGCGGCCATCATGACCGCCTCTCTGGTGCTTGGGGCCATGGCTCTGGCCGGCCCGCTGGCCGGGGCCGAGGTTCCGCGCATCGCCGCGCTGGGGGGGTTGATCGCCGGCGGCATCATCATCTACGGGGCTTGCGCGCAGCTCAGCGGGGCGGCGGATCTCAAGGAGCTCAAGACCATCATGGGCCGGACTTGACCGCCATAGGGGATGAGGCCATAACTCCGCGGCGCCGCGAACCGGCCCACCAATGGGCCGCGCCGCTAGAGCGGTTCTTGGTAGATAGGAATCAATTTGATGGGGCAAAACGGTTTCTCGGGTAGGAGCGGCGCGCGGCGCGATGTGGGACATCGGGCAAGCGTCGCGACGCATCCGAGAAGCCGTTTTGCCCCACCGAAGGCCGGGTTCTTTTGCGC
>JACZQV010000168.1 GCA_022545545.1 Pseudomonadota bacterium | reverse complement strand
GGCGGATAACCGCCAGGTGAGCCACGTCGCCGACGCCGGTCACGCGCGCCTGATCGAGATGTGCACCGATGATAACGACATCCGCTCGATCCCCCTGGCGACCGAGCTCGAGGGCATCGGCATCGCCGCGGGCGCCTGGCTCGGCGGCGAGCGCGCGGTGCTGCTGATGCAGAGCAGCGGCGTCGGCAACTGCATCAACGCCTTCTCGCTGTTGAAGAACTGCCGCTTTCCCTTCCTTACCGTCGTCGGCATGCGCGGCGAGTTCGGCGAGGGCAACCCCTGGCAGGTGCCGATGGGACAGGCGACGGGGAAGCTGTTGGAAGCCATGGGGCTGATCGTCTTGACGGTGAGGAGGCCCGAGGACGTGCGCCCGACCATGGAGGCTGGGGTGCAGCTTGCGTTTGCGGCCATGAACCCGGTCGCCGTGGTGCTGTCCCAGCAGCTCATCGGCGCCAAGTTGTTCGCCTGATCCGATGGCCGGCGGCAAGACCCCGACACTGAACAGGCGCGAGGTGGTGGCCAGGCTGCTTGCCGATCCCGGCGATCTTCTGCTCATCACCGGGCTGGGATCGCCGACCTGGGATTGCGCCACCACCATCGACCGGGACCTGAACTTCTATCTCAGGGGCGCCATGGGATCGGCGTCGAGCATCGGCCTCGGCCTGGCCCTGGCCCAGCCCCAACGCCGGGTGCTGGTGGTCACCGGCGACGCCGAGCTGATGATGACGGCGGGCTCCTTGGCGACCATCGGCGCCCAGGGGCCGAAGAACCTCTCCATCGTGGTGCTGGACAACGAGCATTACGGCGAGACCGGGATGCAGCCGTCCTTGACCTCGTTCGGCGCCGATCTCGGCGCCATGGCCGCCGGCGCCGGGTTCAAAGTGGCCGAGACCCTATGGGACGAAGCGGCGCTGGCGCACGCCCTGCCGGCGATCCTCACCGGCGACGGCCCCGCCCTTCACGCCATCAAGGTCAAGGCCGAGGATTACCCCCGCACCCTGCCGCCGAGCGACGGCGCCTACCTCAAGGACCGCTTCCGCCAGGCCCTTCTCGGCCCGGACTCGATCGCTTAAGCCCCGGATTACCCATGCCGCCGGTTAATTAACCCCGCGGAGGACGGGTGGGCGCGATCCGCTCAGGCCCGCTGACAGGGATCAGGGCATGAACCTGCCGCCGCTGACGTGGATGGTCTGGCCGGTGATGTAGCGCCCCGTCGGCAGGCACAGGGTACGCACCATCGCCGCCACTTCCTCGAACTTGCCCATGCGCCCGACCACGTTCGCCTCGCCGCCGGGCTTGGGCGCCGGATCGCCAGAGGTCGCGCTACGGGCGCCGCCGATCTGGCCGGGCACCACGCAGTTGACGGTGATGCCCTTGGCGCCGAACTCGACGGCCAGGGCCTTGGTGAGACCGACGAGGCCGGCCTTGGCGGTGATCACGTGGGCGCGGTCATGGGCGCCGGTGTGGGCGGTGAGCCCGCCGATGTTGATGATGGCGCCGCCGCCGCCGGCGATCATGTGGGGAATGGCCGCGCGCGAGCACAAGAAGGCGCCGCCGAGGATGACGCTCATGACCTCGTTCCAGTTCTCGATCGTCAACTCGGCGAAGGGGACCTGGTTGCGGTTGGCGGCGTTGTTGATGAGGATGTCGAGCCGGCCGAAGTTGGCGATGACGGCGTCGATCATGCCTTGTACGGCGGCCTCATCGGCAACGTCCGCCAGATGCACCATGGCGCGGCCGCCCCTATCCTCGATTTCCTTGGCCACCGCTTTGGCTTCATCGGCCGAGTTCTTGGCGTGGACGACGATGGCGGCGCCATCTCCCGCCAGCGCCAGCGCCATGGCGCGGCCGTTCCGGCGCACCGATCCGGTGATCAGCGCGACCTTTCCCTCGAGTTGCCCCGCCTCATCGGTACGGGGGGATGATGCCTCGGCCATGAAGTCTCTCTCCTGATGTCCTTGAACTTATGGATGATTAGGGAATTCGCCCGCCTTCCCTCGGCGCTCACGCGACGAGAAGCGGGCGCAGCGCGCGCGCATCCCCAAGCGCCCCGATGCCGCGGATCTTGGCGATCAACTCCTTTGACCGCGCCGTACCCAGCACCGGCGCCATCAGATCGTCGGCCTTGGCTTCGACTTCCTGGCGCGTCATCGGGTTCTCCGGCGTGCCGCGCACCGCCGCTGTGCGATGGCTGAAGGTCTGCCCATCGGCGGTGCCGATCTCGACGACCGGCTGGCGCCGGGGCAGATCCGGATCGGGGACCAGTTCTATCCGTTCACGAAACTTGAGCACTTCCGCGTCCTGCATACGATCGTAGTCATGGGAGCTCAGGAAGGTGAGGCCGCCGTCGAGCACCAGAAGCGAGAGAAGATGCTGCAAATTGATGTCCGGCATGGCGCGGTTATCGACGACGTGGGATTCCTTGTCCGACATCAAGACCCTGATCCGTTCGATATCGGCGCGCTCGAGGCCGTGCTCCTCCATCAGCGCTTGCACCGAATCGAGCGCCGCCTGGATGGGCGAGCCGACCGACCATTTCTTGATGTTGGTGTCCATGATCTCGAAGCGCGAGCCGAGCCCGTCGATCAGAAGCTCGGGTTCCGGCCGCGGCGAAAAGGCGAAGAAGAAATTGCGCGGGCCGGTGAAGACGTCGTCGACCCCGGTGAAGCCGGCGGCCACCATGGTCGCCGCCCCGACGCCGTTTCGCGCCGGCATGCCGCCGAAATCGAAGGCCTTCTCGACATGGCCCTCGTCGCGCGCCCAGCAGTTCACTCCCGACGCCTGCTGGGCGGTGTAGGAGAGCATCCAGCGAACCTGATCGGCGTTGAGGCGCGCCAGCGTCCCCGCCGCCGCCGCGGCGCCGAACAAGGGCGCGAAGCTGTGGGTGCTGTGGCCGGCCTCGTAAAGCTGATCGGCGCCGAGCGAAAGGGTCGCCCGCGCGCCGATGTCGTAGCCAAGGGCGACGGCACGCAATAGCGCCTCGCCGCCTCGCCCTTCCCGCTCCGCCATCGCCAGCGCCGCCGGCACGACGGCGCAGCCGAGATGACTGCGCGAGGATAAGTGGGAATCGTCGGTCTCATCGGCGTGGGCCGCCATGCCGTTGGCCAGCGCCGCGTTCACCGCCGTCGTCACGACATCGCTGCCGATCACCACCGATTCCTCGGTGCCGCCGAGGCCGCGGACGTATTCGACGGCGATCTCGCCCGGGTGCAGGGCTGAGCCCGAGACCATGGCCGCCAATGTATCGAGAAGATGGAGCCCGGTCTTCGAAGCCACCTCCGCCGGCAGCGGCCTGTCCCCGGCGGCGGCGATATAGGTGGCGAGCTCGCTGATCACCGGCCCGGGACCGGGTTTGTTTTCCTTCCCGCTCAACGCTTTCCTCCCGATTACTCTTGGCGGCGCAAGCCGCGGCAAAGATATAGCGGATGGGCGGGGGGTTGGGAAAGGACCAAACGCCGGATCGCCGTATGGCGGCGCCAGATCGGAGCGATATCGGCGGATTGAGCCGCCTGGAAGGCGGATCCGCGCCGCTTTTCCCTGACGCCACTCGTTCCCCGGACGCCGGGTTGGTCTAATGGACGAGGGACGCGATATCTGACGGGAGGACTGAAAATACCGACCGGGCGGCGGCAATCGGCAGAGGTTGGGAGGAGGGGCGATCATCCGGCCGTCCTTGGCGCGCTGGCCGGGCGTTTCGGGAACGCCCAGCCGACGTCCTGCTTCGAAGCCCTGACCCCGGCGCCCGGCGCCTATCTGCTTCTGCTCGCGCTGTCGGGGCCCTTGGCGCTCCCTCGGCCGGCGCTGAAATCCGCGCGCCTCGGATCTGGTCATTATCTCTATGCCGGGAGCGCCCTTGGGCCCGGCGGCATCCGCGCCCGCATCCTCCGCCACGCGCGAAAGGGCAAACGGCGGCACTGGCACATCGACCATCCGACCGAAGCCGGGACGCTCACGGCCGCCCTTGCCCTGCCGGGGATGGGGGAATGCGATGTCGTGCGATCCCTCCTCGCCCTTCCCGGCGTCACCGTCCCGGTGCCCGGCTATGGCTCCTCCGACTGCCGCGCCTGCCCCGCCCATCTCCTCGCGGCACCGGGCCCGGGGAACGCGCCTGAATTTTCATCGTGATCGGTGGGCCTGACCGCTAGGCCCGGCTATCTGCCCTTGGGCCGGCGCGCCCGGAGCCGCTTTTTGGCTTCGGCGATATCGGCGGGCTTCATGCGCCTCGATAACGCATCGCGGAACGCCTT
>JACZQV010000072.1 GCA_022545545.1 Pseudomonadota bacterium | reverse complement strand
GCGCGGCATCGAAGCGCGGAGGGGGAGGGGAAGCCAGCTTATCGCCGGCGCCGACGCGGCGACGGGCGAATGGATGATGTTCCTCCATGCCGACACCCGCCTCGGTCCCGGCTGGATGTCCGCCGCCGCCCGCTTCGCCGGCGATCCCGGGAACCAGGAGACGGCGGCGGTGTTCCGTTACGCGCTTGATGATGGCGGCGGTCGCGCGCGGCGGATCGAATGGCTGGTCGGATGGCGCTGCCGGTTGCTCGCCCTTCCCTACGGCGACCAGGGACTCCTGATCGGCCGGGCGTTCTATGAGGCGCTTGGCGGCTTCAAGCCGATCGAGCTGATGGAGGACGTCGACATCGTCCGCCGCATCGGGCGGCAGAGGCTCCGGGTTCTCGACGTGCCGGCGATCACCTCGGCGGTGCGTTACGAAGCCGGCGGTTATGTGCTCAGGCCGTTGTTGAACCTCTTCTGTCTCTCCCTTTACCTTTCGGGCGTGCCGGTGCGCCTGATCGCCCGCATTTACCGGTGAGGGGCCGCGGGCGATGAAACTAACGCGCCATCTCGTGGTGTTCGCCAAGGCGCCCCGGATCGGCGATGTCAAAAGGCGCCTGGCGGCGGGCATCGGCGACTTTGCTGCGTGGCGTTTCTACGGCGCCACGTCGAGGCAGGTTCTTCGCCGGGTAGCGCGCGACCCCGGTTGGCGTTGCTGGCTGGCGGTGACGCCGGACCGGTTTTCGGCCAAGGGCCGCTTCTGGCCCGCCGGGATCGCGCGCATTCCCCAGGGGCCGGGGGGGCTCGGTGAGCGTATGGCGCGGCCGATCAGGAACCTGCCGCCGGGCCCGGTGGTCATCATCGGCACCGACATTCCCGCACTCGGCGCTTGCCATATCCGCGCCGCCTTCGACGCCCTGGAGTCGAACGACGTGGTATTCGGTCCCGCCGGCGACGGCGGTTACTGGTTGATCGGGCTCAGCCGTCGCCGCCGAAGGCGGGAGTTTGCCGCCACCCGGTTGTTCGCCGGCGTGCGCTTCTCGACGGCAGCGGCGCTCGCCGACACCCGCGCCAATCTCGATCCCAGGCTTCGCGTGGCGATGCTGGAAAGACTGGACGATGTCGACGACGCCCCCGCCTTCGAGCGCTGGCGGACGGGCCGCAAGGATTGATCGGTCGGCGCCGCCGGTTCCGGCTTGTCTTTCCGCGGTTGTCAATGGCCCCTTGCTAAGAACCGCTTGGCGGCGTTAGGCTCTCAGACGATGAGGGAGGACATCGACAAAGATGCGCTCAAGGCGCAGCTCCTCGCACGCGCCAAGGAGATCGCCGAGGCCGCCGAGGCGGCCGAGGAAGCGTTGCGCCCGGTGGAGCTCGACCAGGGCCGGGTGGGCCGGCTTTCGCGCATGGGGGATTTGCAGGAGCACGAGATGGCGCTGGCGGTGCACCGGCGCGAGCAGGCCGAGCTCAAGCGCATCGAGGGGGCGCTGGCCCGCCTGGCGGAGGACGAATACGGCGATTGTGTTTCCTGCGGTGGCGAGATCGGCGCCAAGCGGCTAAACGCCGACCCCTCCGTGCCCACCTGCATCGATTGCGCGTCGCGCGCCCATCCTTAGGCCCGCCACCCCCGCAATCCCGTCACCCCCGCCAACCCTTGATTTACCCGCCGGGTAACCGCGTTTGCTCCGGCTATTCCAGGAGGCGGGGCATCAGCTCCACCAGGTTGCAGGGCCGGTAGCGGATGTCGAGCTGGAACCTTAAGATCTCGTCCCAGCCGTCGCGGCAGGCCGATGGCGATCCCGGCAGGGCGAACAGGTAGGTGGCGTTCGCCATCCCGCCGGTGGCCCGCGACTGGATGGTCGAGGTGCCGATCTTGTCATAGCTGATCATGCGGAACAGCTCGCCGAAGCCGGAGATCTCTTTGTCGTATAGGGACTCGAAGGCCTCGGGCGTGACGTCCCGTCCCGTCAGCCCGGTCCCGCCGGTGGCGATGACGACGTCGATGTCGGCATCCTCGATCCAGGCCTTGAGTTGTACGGTGATGGCGTCGGCTTCGTCGCGGACGATGGCCCTGGCGGCGAGATTGTGTCCGGCCTCGGTCAGACGCTGGATCAACACCCCGCCGGATTTGTCATCGGCCTCGGTACGCGTGTCCGAGACCGTCATCACCGCGATGTTGACGGCGATGAACCGGCGTTTCTGGTCAATTCCGGCCATCTTCCGCGACCTCCCCATCGGCGCCGTCGAGCGCCGTGTAGGTGGGCCATTCGCCGGCGGCGACGGCATCGAGCGACGGCGCCGGCTGTCCGAGGCGCATCCGGTAGACCCAGAGGTTGGCGAGGACCCGTTCGATGAAGATGCGGGTCTCTCTGGACGGGATGCTCTCCATGAACAACAGCGGATCGCCGTTATAGGGAATGCGGCGGCGCCATTTTGCCAGGTTCCCCGGCCCGCCGTTATAGGCGGCGGTAAGCAATATCAGGTCGCCGAGGATGGCCTCGTTTCTCAGCAGATACTGGATATATTTCTGCCCCAGCGAAATGTTGAGTTCGGGCTCATAAAGCTGGTTCCGCGACCGGCCGTGGAAACTTCCGCGCCTGGACATGAACCGCGCCGTGCTCGGCATCAGTTGCATCAGACCGCGGGCGCCGCGCCGGCTCTTGGCGCGGGCGTTGAAGCGCGATTCCTGACGGATGAGGGCGAAGACCAGGGCGCGGTCGATCTTGTAGCCGCCAATCGGGCGCCAATCGGGCGCCGGGTAGGCGGCGCCGTCATAGCGCTTGGCGCCATCGGCGGCCAGCCGGTTGGCGGCGCGCACGGTGAGCGTCGGCATATCGAGGCGCCCGGCGACGGCGAGGACCGTCCTAACGACGTTCTCGGGCACGGCCCTGCGGAAATTGCCGAGTTCCTTTTCGGCGCGCCGGATCTCGCCGATCTGCAGCAATGCGAAGGCCCGCTGACCGGCGGAAGTGCGGGCCAGCGCTTGCAGTCCGGCCTCATCCAGCTCCGGCAGGTCCCAGTTGAAGTCCGCCGCGAGGCCAAGCGAATGGCGCGCCAGCATGCCGTAGAAGGTGCGCGGATGGTCGGCGGCGCGGATCAGCCAGGCATTCACCTTCTCAGGGTTTCGGCCTACGAGATGGGACCTGGCCGCCCAATAAGCGCCGCCGGTGGCGATCCAGGGCGACAGGCCTTTGGCCCGCGCCACCGCCTCGAAATGGGGGGCGGCCTTGGCGTACCGGCCAAGGCGAAAGGCCGCGAGCCCCGCCGTCCAGTGGGCGAGGGGGAGATGGTGCCCGGAACGCGCCACGCTCTCCGACGCCAGCTCGAAGGCCTTTTGGTCCTTGCCCTTGAGGAAATATCCGGCGGCGATCTGCGATTTGGCGGCATCGATCTCGACCCGGTCGAACAGTTTTCGCACGTCGGAGTGGGCGAGAAGATGTTGCGCCGCCTTGAGGCGGCCGCGCCGGGCAAACCGGCGGATCTGGTAGCGAAAGTTGCGTACCCGCCGACGCTCGGTCTTGGTGCGCTTCTTGCGGGATTGGTAGGGCGCCCGCGCCGGCGTTGCCTCTTCCGCCCGGCCCTTGAGCCTGCCGCTTCTCGGGCCTCGCGGCGCCCGCGCGCCCTTGGGCTTTCGCGTCATGGCCAGGCTATAGATCCACCCGGCGTCTGGTTGGTCGGCGTACTTCGCCATCCACGCCCTGAGCTCCTTGTATTTCGAGCGGTAATGGGTGCGATGGAGATAACGCTGGGCCAGCACGTGGCCCATCAGCAAGCGGTTCTCGAGGCGCTTGGTGCGGATGTGGGCGGCCCACATCTTGCCCTTCTTCTGCAGCGCGAAGATGACCCGGTAACGCTCTACGTCCTCGGGTAAGAGGATCTGGGGCAGGCCGGCCTCGGCGCCGATGGGCGCCGGCGCGTCGGCGAGGAGCTTCCGTAAGGTTTGCGGGTTCTCATGGCCGCCGGCGCCAGGCGCCGGGAAGACCAGCCCCACGATCGCGATGACGGGGACCAGCGCCCGCAAAAGGGCGGCCCCCGAATGATGCGGGAAGGAAGTTCGGCCGGACATGAGGATTTACATAAAGGATCGCCCCCGGCCGGGCAAGGGCGCGGGGCTGGACGCCGTCTCGCCGGCCGCGCTACTCTTGCGCGTCCAGGAGAAGGAGACCGTCATGCCGTCCAAATTCCGGCTCGCCAGCTTCAAGACCTGCCCGTGGGTACAGCGCGCGGCCATCGTGCTTCGCGAAAAGGGGATCGATTACGACATCGACTATATCGACCGCGACAACAGGCCCGAGTGGTTCCTCGCCATCTCGCCCCATTCCAAGGTGCCGGTCCTCCAGGTCGACGGCGAACGTGCGCTTTTCGAATCGAACGCCATCGCCGAGTATATCGACGAGACCGCGCCGCCGCGCCTCCATCCCGAGGACCCGTTCGAGCGGGCGCGAAACCGCGCCTGGACCGATTTCGTCCCCACCTTCGCTGCCGCCGCCACCGCCGCCGGCCACGCCATGGACGAGGAGGAGTTTAGCGATATGCGCAAGCGGATCCCGGCCCGGTTCGAGCGGCTGGAGGAGGCGCTGGGGAGGCGCGGCAACGGCGGTCCCTATTTCAACGGCGCCGATTTCTCCCTCCTCGACGCCGCTTACGCGCCGTTCCTCCAGCGCTTCACCTATCTCGACAGGATCCGCCCGCTGGGCGTCATCGAGGATTACCCGCTGCTCGGCGCCTGGCGGGACGCGCTGATGGCCAGGGAGTCGGTGAAGACATCGACGGTGGCCGGGTTCGAAGGGCTGTATCGGGAGAACCTCAAGAACCGCGGCCGCTGGATCGCCCGCTTCCTCGCCGACGCGCCGGCGGCGGCCGAATAAATTCACGCGTCACCCGGGCGGATACCCGACCCCCGCCACTGTTCGGGCAGAAGGCCGGTCCCGTTTTGTTGTGGTAGGATGGGGCGGGACAGTCGATAATAACCGGCACGCGATAACTGTTGGCACGGCACGCCGGGCGCCTGGCCTTGGCGTGCCGTGCTTGTCAACGCAAAGCGGGGGAGCGGAAGATGGGTGAATACGCGCTTGGGCAACCGGTTCCACGGTCCGAGGACCCAAGGCTGCTCAAGGGCGGCGGGCGCTATGTCGACGATATCGTGCTGCCGCGCATGGCCTTCGGCTACGTCCTGCGCTCGCCCCACGCCCACGCCAAGATCTCCTTGATCGACACTTCCGAGGCCAAGGCGGCGGAGGGCGTGCTGACCGTCCTTAGCGGCGAGGACTGGGCGGCGACGGGTTACGGCGATGTGCCGTCTGGCGGCAGGCGCTCCCGCCGCGACGGCTCGCCGATGTACGTGCCCCCCTTCCCGGCCCTGGTGAAGGACCGGGTCAGGCGCGTCGGCGATTACGTCGCCTTCGTCGTCGCCGAGACCCTCGATCAGGCCAAGGACGCCGCCGAGCTTATCGAGGTCGATTACGACCCCCTGCCGGCCATAATCTCGACCGGGGACGCGCCCGAGCCCGGCGCGCCGCTGGTATGGGACGACTGCGCCGACAACATCTGCTTCGTCCATCTCGGCGGCGACAAGGGGGCGGTGGAAGAAGCCTTCGCCAAGGCGGACCACGTCATCGAACAGAAGTTCGTGATCAACCGCGTCACCGCCAACCCCATGGAGCCCAGGGGCTGCATCGGCGATTACGATGCGACCGAGGACCATTACACCGTCTACACGACGCTCCAGGGCGTGCATCCCTACCGCGCCAGCCTGGCGGGCGACATCTTCAAGGTGCCGGAAAGCAGCTTCCGCGTCATCGCCGGCGACATCGGCGGCAGCTTCGGCATGAAGTCGGCGGTCTACAACGAGGTGCCGCTGGTGCTGTGGGCGTCGAAGATCATCGGCCGGCCGGTCAAGTGGATCAGCGACCGCTCCGAAGCGCTGATGAGCGACGCCCATGCCAGGGACAGCGTGTCGGTGGGCGAACTGGCGTTGGATAAGGACGGCAAGTTCCTCGGCTTGCGGGTCACGACCGTCGCCAATCTCGGCGCCTATCTCTCGTCCGGCGGGGTGAATTGGCCGGTCAACAACCTCGGTACCCTGGCCGGCGTCTACACCACGCCCGCCATCCACGTCGACGTCACCGGGGTCTTCACCAACACCAACTCGACCCGCCCCTATCGTGGCGCCGGGCGTCCCGAGGCGGCCTATGTGATCGAGCGGCTGATCGACCTCGCCGCCGACGAGTTGGGCATCGACCCGACGGAGCTGAGACGGCGGAACATGATCCCCCCGGACGCCATGCCGTTCAAGACCGGCCTCACATTCACCTATGACTGCGGCGAGTTCGAGAAGAACATGGACATGGCGCTGGAGATGGCGGACTACGCGAATTTCGAGAGCCGCCGGGAAGAGGCGCGATCACGCGGCAGGCTGCGCGGCATCGGCATCTCCAACTCCATCGAGCGGGCCGCCGCGCGCGGCGTCGAGGGCGCCGAGATCCGCTTCGACCGCACCGGCACGGCGACCATCCTCTCGGGCTCGGTCACCCAGGGGCAGGGCCACGAGACCGTCTACAAGCAACTGGTCTGCGACCGCTTCGGGCTCGAGCCCGACGAGGTGCACTATGTCTGGGGCGACACCGATAAGGTGCCCTACGGCCATGGCACCGGCGGCTCGCGCTCGGCGACGCTAGGAGGCTCGGCGCTCTATCTCGCCGCCAACAAGATCGTCGACAAGGCCAAGCGGATCGCCGCCCACATGTTCGAGGCGGCGGATGAGGATATCGAATTCGAAGAGGGCGTCTTCACCATCGCCGGCACCGACAGGAGCGTCACCATGAAGGAGGTCGCCCGGAAGGCGAACGACATCGACAGCCTGCCCGACGGCATGGAGCCCGGCCTCATCGGCAGCGCCGTCTATACCGCGCGGGTGATGAACTTCCCCAATGGCTGCCATGTCTGCGAGCTCGAAATCGACGAGGACACCGGCCATGTCGATATCGTCGGATACAACGTCGTCGACGATGTCGGCACGGTGATGAACCCGATGTTGCTCGAGGGACAGATCCAGGGCGGCGTCGCCCAGGGCGCCGGCCAGGCGCTGATGGAGGATATCGCCTACGACCCCGAGACCGGCCAGCTGATCACCGGGTCGTTCATGGACTACGCGATGCCGCGCGCCGACGACCTCAGCGCCATCGAGGTCGGCAACAATCCGGTGCCGACCAAGACCAATCCGCTGGGCGTCAAGGGCGCCGGCGAGGCCGGCAATGTCGGCGCCCTGCCCGCCGTCGCCAACGCCGTGGTCGACGCGCTCTCGGTCCTCGGCATCCGCCATATCGCCATGCCGGCGACGTCCGAACGCATTTGGCGGGCGATCCAGGAGGCGAAGCAAGCGTGAAGGCCGTACCTCGGCCGCAAGGCCGCCCGCAGGGTCGCTTTTCGCGGCCACCGGAGGGCGTCACCGCCGCTTGACGATGTCCGGACACTCGCCTCGGCGAAGCCTCCGGCGGAGCCAGGGTCGCCGGCGCGCCGCTTCCACCCCGGTGGCCGCGAAAAGACGATCATATGTACCATCCTCCTATGAAAGTGAGTACTAGGGCTCTTCCGCCGGCCCGCCTCGGCGGCCGGCCTTGGCTCCGCCGGAGGCTTCGCCGAGGCGAGAGCCGCCCTCGCCACGCTTCGCTGGCGTCGCGGGTCGCCTGCCCTCCGTACGACTTCGGGAGGCGGGGCGTGGCGAAGGCCCGCAAGGAAGGGTTGCCTCTTCCGTGGGCTCCTTGGGGGGCTCCTTGGGGGGCTCCTTGGGAGGTTTCTTGGGCGCCGGCTTGGGCGGGGCGGTCAGCAGGGCGACCTTGCTCATGAAGCCCGCGCCGTCGCCGCCAAGGAGCAAAGGCAGGGCGTCGGCGATGGCGCCGGTCAGGGCTTCCACCCACCGCATATCCTCGCGCGGGAAATTCCTGAGCACGTATCGCTCGACTTCGTCCTTGTCGCCCGGATGGCCGACGCCGATGCGCACCCTGAGATAATCCTTGCCGATATGGCCGTCGATGCTTCTGAGGCCGTTATGGCCGGCGGCGCCACCGCCGCGCTTGACCCGGACCTTGCCGGGCGCAAGGTCGATCTCATCGTGGAGAACGATGATGTCGTCGGGCTCCAACTTGTAGAACCTCGCCGCGTTGCCGACCGCCAGCCCCGATGCGTTCATATAGGTCGTCGGCTTGAGCGCCAAAATCTTGGTGTTCCCGATCCTTGCTTCCGCCGCCAGACCGTTGAACCGTTGGCGGTAAGGGCCAAAGGAATGGCGGCGGATGATCTCATCCACCGTCATGAAACCGATGTTGTGCCGATTGTTGGTGTGTTCCGCCCCGGGGTTGCCGAGGCCGACGAGCAGCAGCATGGGGTCTTACCCGTTAGGGCGCTATCCGGCCAGATGGAAGCGATTCGATGGCGACAAAACCGTCTCTCGGGCAGGAGCGGCGCCAAGCGCGATGCCTCTCATCGATGCCGGCAGTACCGCGCCCGCCGCCACCGGGGGTCCCGAAACAGGCTCTTAAGATTTCTCTTCCTTCTTTTCCGCGTCCGCCGCCGCTTCCCCTTTGCCTTCCTCGGCGGGCGCTTCGCCTTCCACCGCGGCCTCGGCGCCTTCCTCGAGTTCTTCCTCGATCTCTTCGGCCAGGGCCGCCTGGGCGGCGGCGTCTTCCTCGGCCCTCACGGTCGGCGCGGCGACCGTGGCGATGGTGAAGTCGCGGTCGCCGACCGCCGGCCTGACGCCTTCGGACAAGGTGACCTCGCCGATATGCACGCTGTCGCCGATCTCGAGGCCGGTGAGGTCGACGGTGATGGCCTGGGGTATGTTCTCCGCTATGCACACGAGTTCGATTTCGTGGCGCACGACATTGAGCACGCCGCCGCGCTTGATCCCCGGCGATTCCTCTTCATTGGCGAAGATGACGGGCACCGCGACCGTTATCTCCGCACCCGCGAGCACGCGCAGGAAGTCGACATGGATCGGCGCGTCGGTGACGGGATGGAACTGCACGTCCCTGGGCAGCACCCTGTGGGTCTCGCCGTTGACCCTGATATCGACCAGCTTGGTGAAGAAACCGGTCTTCCCCAGCTCCATGAGCAAGGTCTTGGGGTCCACCGAGACCATCAGCGGCTCTTGCTTGTTGCCGTAGATCACGGCGGGGACATAGCCCGCGCGCCTGACCGCGCGCGCGGCGCCCTTGCCGGCGTTGTTGCGGACATTGGCGGGAAGGTCGACGACGTCACTCATGTCGCTAAGCTCCTGAAATTACGTACTAACGATATTTCCCCGGCGCCGAAGAGTCCAGCGTCCATTCCCCATCGGACCGGCAGGACCGGTCGCGGGCGACGGATGAGACCCAGTTTTCGGGGGCAATAGTCTTAATCGAACAGACTGGACACCGAACTCCCGTCACTGATACGGCGCACTGCTTCCGCAATTAGCGGAGCAATGGTCAGTTTGTCAATAGTGTTTGATCCGCGAACGTCCTCGGTCTCCATGATGGAGTCGGTGACCACCAGTTTTTCCAGTTGTGACGACGACACCCGCGCCACGGCTTCGCCCGAGAACACGCCGTGGGTGACATAGGCGGCGACCGACTTGGCGCCCGAATCGATCAGGGCATCGGCGGCATTACACAGTGTTCCCGCCGAATCGACGATGTCGTCGATGAGGATGCAATGCCGGTCGGAAACATCGCCGATGATGTTCATCACCTCGGACACGCCGTCGCGATCGCGGCGCTTGTCGATGATGGCGAGATCGGTGTCCAGCCGCTTGGCCATGCCCCGCGCCCTGACGACGCCGCCGACGTCGGGCGAGACGATCGTCAGTTCGCCGTTGTCGAACTTTTCCCTGATGTCCTTGGCGAACACCGGTTCGGCATAGAGATTGTCCACGGGGATGTCGAAGAAGCCCTGAATCTGGCCGGCGTGGAGGTCCATGGTCAGGACCCTTTCGGCGCCCGCCGTGGTGATCAGATTAGCCACCAGCTTAGCCGATATCGGCGAACGCGGCGTCGTCTTGCGGTCCTGGCGGGCATAGCCGAAATAGGGCATGACGGCGGTCATGCTCCGGGCCGAGCCCCGCTTCAAGGCGTCCAGGGTGACCAGCAGTTCCATCAGCGTGTCGTTGGCCGGAAAAGACGTCGACTGGATGACGAAAATGTCCTCGCCGCGGATGTTCTCCTCGATTTCCACGAACACTTCCATGTCGGAAAAGCGGCGGATACTGGCCTTGGTGAGTTTGAGACCCAGGTAATCCGCCATCGCTTCGGCCAGGGGCCGATTGCTGTTACAGGCGAGGACTTTCATGCAAATGTCCCTTCGTGGCGCATCGGGAGGCGATTTACGCCGGCCCAGGCCGACGCCCAGAAGCCTGCGAGAGCGCGGAATGTACCAGTGCGCCAGGCCCCTGTAAATGGCCCCGTCGGCACGCCGAAGCACTACTCCAAAACCAGATATTTCTCATATTTTCGGGCATTTATTGCCCTTGGAGGGTGTCACTTGGGCCCGCCGGACCGCCGCGCCGCGTGGCGCTCGATAAGTTCGGCCACGCCCGATGCGGCGGCCTTGGCGGCGGCGTGGGCCCATTCGCCCCAGGGGCCGTCGAGCGCCCCCGCCGGCACGCGGGCGTTCTGGGTGATGGTGCCGACCTCGGCGCCCTCGGCATCGATCGCCGTCCAGGTGATGGCCACCCTTTGCGTCCCCGAAGGCGCGGCGCTCAGCCGTACGCTTCCCAGCAGCACGAGGCTGTCATCGGTAATCTCCTCGCTCAACCCGACGCCCGCCTTGCGAAGGTGAAAGGCCATGGCGCGCACGAGCGAGTCCCGGCCGTCCCCGGGGGCGTCGTCGACCGGTCCGATGACGACCTTCGGGCCGGTGGCGGCGGGGATGAGACGGGCGTCCGTGCCGGCGAGAAGCCGGGCGATTTTGGGCGCCGCCTGCTTCGCCAGCGCCCGCAAAAGGGGCGCGGCGCCCAACTTCCAGGCGGGGTTGAGCGCTTGGGCGGTCTGCTTGAATTCGCCGACGGGGCGCCCCCGGCTGTCGTTCAGCCGCCAGGAAATTTGAATTTCATCGCGTATGGCGTCGAGAGGCGCGGCCGTGGCGCTGGCGAAAAGGAGAAAACTTTGCCGGTTGCCGGAGGTGGCGCTCGCCACGACGTCGGCTTCACGCAACGCCCGGGCCATTTCGCCGGCGAGGGCGCGTGACGCCGGCGCGCCGGCGATTTCCTTGACGACGATGCCGGTACGCGCGCCGGGCCAAAGCAGGGGATTGGCGTCCTTGTCCGCCGGCTGGAACGGTTGGGGCAGGGGCTGGCAGGCGGCGATGCTCAAGAGGCCGGCGACAAGCGCAAGTCTGGCCGCCGGTCCAGTACTTACTTTCTTAGAAGGGTGATACATATGATCGTCTTTTCGCGGCCGCCGGGGTGGAGGAGGCGCGCCGGCGATGCTGGACATCGTCAAGCGGCGCCGACGCCCTCCGGCGGCCGCGAAAAGCGACCCTTCGGGCGGCCTTGCGGGCTCTTCGGACGTCGTCGCGCGGCCCTTGTGATGGACCGGCATCACGGCGGACCACGCTCCTAGCCGAACAACCCGCGAGGCCGTCAGATGTGTCACCCTTCTAAGAAAGTAAGTACTAAAAGACACAACTCACCATCAGACCGAGGACGAGCACGATGATGAATATGATGAGATACGGCATTCCCTGCGTCCGCCGATAAGCCTTCATTGCACCGGGCGCGAGGCAAGTGCCGGGCGCCGCTGCTTAGACTTCCCTTATCGCTACAGTTTCGCGTTTGCGCACCCTGCTTGCAAGGGCGTTGTTCGGGCCGCGATCACCTCCCTGCCGCCGCGCCACGGCGCCTCCCCTCTACCGCCGGTCAGGGCGCCAACGCGATCGCCGAAAGGCCACGGCCGTAACCTTCCTCGCCGCGAAGGACGCTGCGGCGGTAGCTGAAGAAACGGTCCTCCTCGGCGCAGGTGTCATGGCCGCTCGCCACCACCGCGCTCAAGCCCAACGCGGTGAGCCTGGATGCGATGTAGCCGGCGAAATCGAAGCGGTAGTGGCCGCCCGCCGCTTCGGCGAAGAAACGCCCGTTCGCGGGCTCCTCGCCGAGGAAGGGCGCGGGGAACTCCGGACCCACCTCGTAGGAGTCCTCGCCGATACAGGGGCCGATGGCGGCGACGGTGCCCGCCGCCTCGGCGCCGAGCCCGACCATGGCCGAGACGGTGGCCTCGAGAACGCCGCCGAGCGCGCCGCGCCAGCCGGCATGGGCGGCGGCGATGACGCCGGCTCCTGCGTCGGCGAACAACACCGGGGCGCAGTCCGCGCTCAATATCCCAAGGGCGATCCCCGGCGTGCGGGTGACGAAGCCATCGGCGGTCGGCCTCGCTTCCTGGGCGAAGGCGCGATCGACCACTTCGACCTTGGCGCCATGCACCTGTCTGGCGGTGAGGAGCGCTTCCGGCGCCAGATCGAGCCGCGCCATGGCGCGCGCCCGGTTGGTGGCGACCTTGTCGCGGTCGTCTCCCGAGCCGAAGCCGGTGTTGAGGGAGGTGAAGACGCCCTCGCTTACCCCGCCCTCGCGGGTGAAGAAGGCGTGCCTGACGGCGGCGATCTCCTCGAGCGGCGCGATGGTGATCATTTAGCCGTCTCGAAACCGGGCGGCGCGGGCTGGCCGGGATGGGCGAGGCAGAGCGCCTTGAAGAGGACGCCCATTTCGCTTGACGCGACCAGTCGCCTTAGACTTAAGCGGATGTCCTGGGCTTGCCCGGGTGATGCGCTTTCGAGAAGGGCTTCGGTCCTTGCGTCGATGCCGAGGCTTGCGAGAAACGCGCCTTGGGACACCGGGCCATAGGTGCGGGCGCCGGCTTGCGCTCCGGCCGCAGCCAGGGCCTCGAAATCGACATGCGCCGTCAGGTCGGCGGCGCCGGGATCGGCAAGCACGTCATGGTATTGGTGTCCCTTGACCGCCTGCAGCGTCTCGCCCGGCGCGCTTCGCGCATGCCCGTAATCGACGATCAGCGCGACGCCGCCGGAGCGCGCGAGGCGCCCGCCGATCTCTCGCCCCAGCGCCCGGCCCTCGGGCGAGACCTCGCCGATGGCGCCGATGGGCACGGTTTGCGAAGGGGCGTTAAAGAGGCGGGCGGGCAGGGGCGCTTCGGGTTCCGCCGCCTCGGTGGCGAGGGTGAAGCCGAATTCGCCACTCACGGCATCGAAATGGACGAGCCGTTCGACCCAGCCCTTGCCGGTGCGCTCGAACTGGTGGACCGGCAGGGCGTCGAAGAACTCGTTGGCGATCAGGATCATCCGCCCGTCCGGCACCCGATCGAGGCGGGCGTGCCAGCGCGGCGCGTAATCGCCAAGGTTTTCGCCTTGACGCTTGCGGAGCGCCGGGCTCGTCTCGACGAGATGAAGGCGGATGGCGTCGATGAATTCAGGCACCGCGCGTGCGGCGCGCAGCGCATCGCCCATCAGGGTCCCTCGGCCGGGACCGAGCTCGACCAGATGCACCACCTTCGGCCGTTCCATCTGCCGCCAACAGATGACGCACCAGAGGCCGATCAGCTCGCCGAACATCTGACTGATCTCGGGCGCGGTGATGAAGTCGCCCCGGACCCCGAAGGGATCCTTCCCCATGTAATAGCCGTATTTCGGATGGCCGAGCGCCGCCGCCATGTAATCGGCGACGGTGATCGGTCCGGAGCGCTCGATGCGCCGGCGCAAGATACGGGCGAGCGCGTTCATGGCCTGCGGACGGCGGCGGCGATGAAGTAAAGACCCAATGCCAGCAACGGAAGGGACAGGATCTGGCCCATGGTGGCGCCGGCGACGAGGAATCCCAGATGGGCGTCGGGCTCGCGGAAGAACTCGACGAAGGAGCGAAAGGCGCCGTAACCGGTAAGGAAAACGCCGATGAGAAACCCGTGCCGCGCCCGTGCGCCGGTCAGCCTGTCGATGGCGAGCAGGATGAGGAAGAGCACCAGCCCCTCGAGCGCCGCCTCGTAAAGCTGGCTCGGATGGCGCGGCAGGGGCCCGCCCCTCGGGAACACCATGGCCCAAGGCACGTCCGTCGCCCGGCCGAACAGCTCGCCGTTGATGAAGTTGGCGATGCGCCCGAAGAACAGGCCGATGGGCGCCACCAGGGCGATGAGGTCGCAGACGCCGAGCAGATTGAGACCGCGTTTGCGGCTGAACAGCACGATCGCCGCCCCCACGCCGAGGAGCCCGCCGTGAAACGACATGCCGCCCCGCCACATGGCGAAGATCTCGAGCGGCCGGGAGAGGAAATATTCGGCGTTATAGAACAGCACGTAACCGAGCCTGCCGCCAAGGATGATCCCAAGGGTCGCCCACAACAGGAAATCGTCGACGTCTTGGCGCTCCATGACCTTGGGTTCGCCCTCGGCGAGGCGCAGCAAATACCGCCAACCGATCAAAAGTCCGCCGACGTAGGCCAGCGCGTACCAGCGGATCACCAATGGCCCGAATTCCACCAGAACCGGATCGATCGAGGGGAAGGGGAGGGTCAAGGGCATGAATGCCGGCCCCCGCGTTTACGCCCCGCCCGGTGGATGATGGTCGGCAAATCACGCCCGCCACGCCGCTGGCCCATCATCGCGCTGCCGTTGCCGTTCGATCTGTAGGGGCCGCCGTTCATCTGTAGGGATCGTCGGTGTCGAGGTAGTCGCGGACATAGCGGCCGACGCCCTCCTCGATGGCGGTGAAAGGTTTGTCGTAGCCGGCGCCCCTGAGGCGGTCCATCTTCGCCTCGGTGAAGTACTGGTACTTCTCGCGGATCTCCTCAGGGGTATCGACGTAGTGGATGTTCGCCTCCTTGCCGAGCGCCGCGAACACCGCGCGCGCGAGATCGGCGAAGCTCCTGGCCTTGCCCGTCCCCATGTTGAACAGGCCGCTCACGTCGGGGTGAGCGAACAGCCACCCCATGACATCGGCGCAGTCGCCGACCCAGACGAAATCGCGCAACTGGCCGCCGTCCGGATAGTCCGGGTTGTGGGACCTGAACAGTCTTGCCGTCCCGTCCTGCTTGGCCGCGGGATAGATCTGGGCGGCGACGCTTTGCTGGGGACCCTTGTGATATTCGTTTGGTCCATAGACGTTGAAGAACTTCAGCCCCACCCATTGGCGCGGCGCCGGCGCGCCGTTCTCGATATTGCGGGCGATGCGGCGGTCGAACAGGTGCTTGCTCCAGCCATAGGCGTTCAGGGGCTTGAGCCGCGCCAATGCCGCGGTCGAGAATTCGTCGTCGAAGCCGCCGCCGCCGTCGCCGTAGGTCGCCGCCGAGGAGGCGTAGATCAGGCGCGAGTCATGTCTGGCGCACCATTCCCAGAGATCGAGGGACAGGGTGAAGTTGGACCGGATCAAGCGGTCGGCGTCGGTCTCGGTGG
>JACZQV010000071.1:5645-15436 GCA_022545545.1 Pseudomonadota bacterium | reverse complement strand
GAAGCTCAAACTCTGGTTCTTGGTCGGGCTCTCGTATTGGATCCGACCCATGTGCTGGCTCATAATTAAATTCGTAATTTAATTCATCAAGGACCAGGGGGATATCACTCAGACGTGAAAGTACGCTGAACTGATGACCACAAGCGCCACATTCAACCCGACCGTATGCCATCGATAATTGTGCAGCCTGAATATGGAATTGCTGCATGCAATTGGGGCAAGAGGTAAACAGCCCCTGGGGCAAAGACGGTGTCTCGGTATTTTTCATCAAGATGATTTTATAGAATTATATTCTTGTTCCGTGTAACAAGGACCACTCTTGTTTAAAAACAGGTTCGTCCATATTAAACCAGCTTTGATATGCCTCCAAACATTCCTCAGCCTGAGTCGAGAGCAAGCCGGACAGCACCAGATCACCAGAAGGCTGAACAAGATCGGCAAAATGATGAGCCAATTCCTGCAATGGATTCAACAACACATTTGCAAGCAAAACATCCACGACGGGCAACTGAATATCATCAGGGTGTGCGATGACAAGCTGGTCTGTTATTTTATTTCTCTTTGCATTTTCTTCAGAAGCTTGTAATGCCTGGGGATCAATATCGACGGCATATACCTTTCCTGCGCCTAGTTTGACAGCAGCCAACGCCAGTATCCCAGAACCACAACCGTAATCAATCACTGATTTTCCTTTGAGATCACTCTGGGCTAACCATTCAAGACAAGCAGCAGTTGTTTCATGTGTTCCTGTACCAAAAGCAAGACCCGGATCAAGGATGATGTGTGCAATATCATCTCTCGGTAGTTCACACCAGCTTGGGCAAACACATAAACGGTCGGCAAATATTTTCACCCCGTGGCCAAGTCTATATTCACTGACCCAATCGCGATCTTCCAGTATCGATATTTCATGCCGCCCTATCCTGTCTGCACCAACACGATTGCGCAGGCAAACGAGAAGTGTATCAAGATCAGTATCTTCGTGAAGTAGGGCGACGATACGTGTTTGCTGCCAGCGAAGTGAATCTTTTTTTGTTGCCTGACCAAAAATTTTTCCATCACTGACTGCTGACAGGCTGACGGAAACCGCAGCAAATTGTTCAAGGAGTTCAGATAATTTCTCAGCACTTTCAGAATCACTTTCCAGTGTCAACTGCAGCCAGGACATAGTGGTTTACTTTAGTCCTAACTCATCTTCCAGATAGTGAATATCTGTACCACCCGCCATAAAAGCGGCATTGGTCACCAGTTTTTGATGTAGAGGTATATTTGTTTTAATCCCATCAATGACAATCTCCGATAAGGCAATTGACATACGCCTTAAGGCCAGATCACGATTTTCGCCATGCACAATTAATTTACCAATCAAGGAATCGTAGTGCGGCGGCACTTTATAACCCTGATAGACATGAGTATCGACACGCACACCGGGCCCCCCTGGTGGATGATAGTGCTCAATCGTGCCGGGTGATGGCATGAAAGTTTCCGGATCCTCGGCGTTGATTCTACATTCAATAGCGTGGCCCCTGATTTGAATATCCTCCTGTTTGTAAGTGAGCACATCACCATTCGCAATACGTAATTGTTCCTTGACGATATCAACACCTGTCACTAGTTCTGTGACTGGGTGCTCTACCTGTATACGCGTATTCATTTCAATAAAATAGAACTCGCCTTCCTGGTACAGAAACTCCAAAGTCCCGGCATTCCGATAGCCAAGACCTTCAGCCATCTTCACCGATAAATCCAACAGTGTTTGCAGGTCATCTTCCGGAATATTAACTGCAGGCGCCTCTTCCATTATCTTCTGGTGTTTACGTTGAAGGGAACACTCTCTTGATCCAAGATGAATGGCATTGCCAGCACTATCTCCCATCACCTGCACCTCAATATGTCGCACCGGGTCAAGAAACTTCTCAATGTACATTTCGCCGTTTGAGGACAAAGCCAATGATTCAGCCTGGGCGTCAGTAAATGCTTTTTCAAATTCAGAATTTTTCATGATCATCCTAATGCCGCGTCCACCACCACCCCGGGCGGCTTTCACTACCAGGGGATAGCCGACTTCGTCCGCAATCGGAATTGCTTCCGCCAGGTTCTCTACAGCACCATTTGAACCGGGAACCAGTTTCAGCCCGAAGGTCATCGCCGTTACCCGTGCGTTTGATTTGTCGCCCATTGATGAAATTGTTCCGGCGTCCGGGCCGATGAAGGAAAGTCCTGCAGCCTCGGTTAATTCTGCGAAGTCAGCATTTTCAGCCAGGAAACCATAGCCAGGATGGATAGCCTCACAGCCATGATTTTTAGCCGCCACGACCATACTGTTCGCATCGAGGTAACTTTTCTCACTAATGCATACTATTTCGTCTGCGAACCTGAGGTGCAACAGGTCAGTGTCCACTTTGGTGTAGACAGCTACAGTCTGGACACCCAACTCACGGCAGGCACGCAGAATACGCAGCGCTATCTCGCCGCGATTGGCGATCAGGATCTTGTCGAACATTCCCGGACGCGCGTTATTCCAGGATCAGGAGGACCTCGCCGTACTCGACCGGCGTGGCGTTTTGGACGAATATCCTGGTCACTTTGCCTGCACGGGGCGCGCGGATCGGGTTCATGGTCTTCATCGCCTCGATCAAGAACAGGGTCTGTCCCTCGCTCACCATATCGTCCATCTTGACGTAAGGCTCCTCTCCCGGTTCCGGGGCGACGTAAACGGTGCCGACCATCGGCGAAGTGACGGCGCCGGGATGGCTGGCCGCGGCCTCCTGGTCTTCCTGGTCTTCGCCCTCCGCCTCGGCCGTGGCGCCGGGCTCGGTCCCGGCGGCGCCCGCCGGCGTGGCGATGGCGCCCTTGGCCGCCTTCGAGACCCGGACCGACCAGCCGCGCTCGGAATATTCGATCTCCGTAAGTCCTATCTCGTCGAGCAGCGAGGCCAAGCGGCGGATCAGGTCCTCGTCGACCTTGCGCTTGGCCATTACGCCGTTTCCCCGGCGCTCAGCAGTTGGGCCATGGCCTCGAGCGCCAGCTGATAGCCGTGACCGCCGAAACCGCAGATCACGCCCTCGGCGGCGCGCGAGACGAAGGATTCCTGGCGGAAGGGCTCACGCTGAAAGATGTTGGAGAGATGGACCTCGATCACCGGCACATCGGAGAGATTGAGCGCGTCGAGGATGGCGATCGAGGTGTGGGTGTAGGCCCCGGCATTGAGGATAATGCCGTCGAAGGAGTCGCGCGCGCCCTGTATCCATTGCACGATCTCCCCTTCGGCGTTGCTCTGTCTGAATTCGATCTCGAGCGCCAATACCTTGGCCCGCGCGGCGCAGGATTTCTCGATGTCCGCCAGCGTTTCGCGGCCATAAAGATCCGGCTCCCGCGTGCCGAGCATGTTCAAGTTGGGGCCGTTCAGGACCAAAACCCTGAATGTCATTTATAAACCTGTGTGCCCTGATGGCGGTCTGACTGGTTTATAGCATGGGCCGGAGAGGTGCAATGGGGCCGGCTCTCGCGGCCCCAGGGGCCCGAGGGCCTATAAGCCAAGGTTCGGCGTTGCCTGATTGGCCTCCCCCCGTGGCCATTTCGTGCCCGCCGGCGGGGTGGCGAAAACGTTACTCGGCCTTGCCGTTTCGAAGGTTGAAACCAGGGCGTCGGCGCTCCATACTTGGGTCGAACTACCTCGATACGAAGGCTCTTTATGGACATAACGATCAATGGCGAGAGACGCGCCGTGCCGACGCCTCAGACGGTCGAGACCCTGCTCGAGTCCCTTGGCATCGACGGGCGCAAGGTCGCCGTCGAACTCAATGTCGAAATCGTGCCGCGCTCGGCCTACGGCGATACCCAATTGGGGAACGGGGACCGGGTGGAGATCGTGCATTTCATCGGCGGCGGCGCCGACGATATGGCCAGCCTCGACCCCGATCCGCTCGAGGTCGCCGGCGTCCGCTACGCCTCCCGGCTGGTGGTGGGGACCGGTAAATACAAGGATTTCGAGGAAACCGCCCGGGCGATCGAGGCTTCCGGCGCCGAGATCGTCACCGTCGCCGTGAGGCGCGTCAACCTCTCCGATCCGGCCTCGCCGATGCTGGTCGATTACGTCGATCCCAAGAAGTACACCTACCTGCCCAACACCGCCGGCTGCTACACGGCGGCGGACGCCGTGCGCACCCTTCGCCTGGCGCGCGAGGGCGGCGGGTGGGACCTCGTCAAGCTCGAGGTCCTGGGTGACGAGAAGACCCTTTATCCCGACATGCCCGGAACCATCGAGGCGGCCGAATCGCTGGTCGCGGACGGCTTCAAGGTCATGGTCTATTGCACCGACGACCCGATCCAGGCCAAGCGGCTGGAGGATATCGGCTGCGTCGCCATCATGCCCTTGGCGGCGCCCATCGGGTCGGGTCTCGGCATACAGAACCCGGTCAACATTCGCCTCATCGTCGAACAGTCGAAGGTGCCGGTGCTGGTCGATGCCGGCGTCGGCACCGCCTCGGACGCGACCGTCGCCATGGAGTTGGGCTGTGACGGCGTGCTGATGAACACCGCCATCGCCGAGGCCAAGGATCCCATCGCCATGGCGCGGGCGATGAAGCTCGCCATCGAATCGGGCCGTCTCGCCTACCTTGCCGGACGGATGGCGAAGAAACGTTATGCCGACCCGTCCTCGCCGCTTGCCGGGTTGATCTGACGCGCCTGTCCATGGTGAGAAGCCCGGGCTAGCGGGTGGCGCGGAGGGCGCCCTTGAATGAGCGATAAGATCACCCGCTTTTTGGCCGAGCACCGGCCGCCGACACCTTGTCTCGTGGTCGATCTCGACATCGTCGCCGACAATTACCGCAGGCTCAGGGATCTGCTGCCCCATGCGCGGATTTTCTACGCCGTCAAGGCCAATCCGGCGGCCGAGATACTTTCGTTGCTGAACCGTGAGGAGTCGAGCTTCGATGCCGCCTCGGCGCGGGAGATCGACCAGTGTCTGGCGGCGGGTGCGCCGCCGGCGCGGATTTCGTTCGGCAACACGATCAAGAAGCAGAGCGACATCGCCGCCGCTTATGAGCAGGGTGTCCGGCTGTTCGCCTTCGACAGCGCCGCCGAGCTCGAAAAGCTCGCCGCCGCGGCGCCGGGCGCGGCGGTGTTCTGCCGCATCATCATGGCCGCGACCGGCGCCGACTGGCCGCAATCGCGCAAGTTCGGCTGCGAGGTCGCCATGGCCCGCGATCTTCTCATATCCGCCCGGGACCGGGGTCTCGATCCTTACGGCGTGTCCTTTCACGTCGGCTCCCAACAGCGCGATCTCTCTCAGTGGGACATCGCCATCGGCAAGACCGCGATGTTGTTCACGGCGCTCAACGAGGCCGGGATCGAGCTCGGCGCGGTCAATCTCGGCGGCGGGTTCCCGGCCCGTTACCGGCCGCAGGTGCCCTCCCTCGAGGCCTCGGTCGAGGCCATCACCAAGGCCATGACCCGTCATTTCGGCAACAGCCTGCCGGAAATGATCCTCGAGCCCGGCCGCGGCATCGCCGGCGACGCCGGCGTGATCGGCGCCGAAGTGGTGCTGATTTCGCGCAAGTCCTACGATGACGAGCGGCGCTGGGTGTATCTCGATATCGGCAGGTTCGGCGGTTTGGCGGAGGTGATGGACGAATGCATCGAATACCGCATTCGGACACCCAGGGACGGCGGACCGGAGGGTCCGGTGATCCTGGCGGGGCCGACTTGCGATGAGGTCGACATCCTTTATGAGCGCGCCGATTACCGGCTGCCGCTCGCTCTCGAGGTCGGCGACAGGATCGAGATTTTGAGCACCGGGGCCTACACCGCCACCTATGCCTCGGTGGGGTTCAACGGTTTCGCGCCGCCCAGGGAATTTTACATTTGACGGCGGCCGGTTGCCGACGGCGGCCGGTTCGGCTCGGGCCCGACGCTCCAGGGACGGAACGATTGGCGCCCGCCCGGGGTGCCGCCCTGGATCGTGACGCGTCCCGCGGCCGGTTCGGGCGATGACGGCACCTTTGGGGGCAGAACCATGAAGCTATATGGATATTACCTTTCCTCGGCCGCCTTTCGTGTCCGCATCGCGCTCAACCTCAAGGGCCTCGCCCATGAGGACGCCCCGGTCCACCTGTTGCGCGGCGGCGGCGAGCAGTTCGTCCCCGAATTCGCCGCGCTCAACCCGCAGAACCTGGTGCCGGTGCTCCTCGACGCCGGCCGGCCCCTGACCCAGTCCCTGGCGATCATCGAGTATCTCGACGAGACCCACCCCCAGCCCCCTCTGCTGCCGACGGCGCCCGAGGCGCGCGCGCGGGTCCGGGGCCTGGCGCTTGCCGTCGCCTGCGATATCCACCCGCTGAACAACCTTCGAGTCCTGAGATACCTCAAGAGGGACCTGGAAATCGGCGACGATGAGAGGGACGGCTGGTACCGCCATTGGATCGCCCTGGGGCTTGCGGCCATAGAGCAGCTGCTCGACGGGGATGAAGCGACAGGGACGTTTTGTCATGGCGAGGCGCCGACGCTCGCCGACATCTGCCTGGTGCCCCAGATCTTCAACGCCAAAAGGTATGACTGCGATCTCGAACCCTACCCCACGGTGATGCGGGTATTCGATGCCTGCATGACGCTCGACGCGTTCGCCGCGGCCCGGCCCGAAAGCCAGCCCGACGCGCCCGATTAATTCTTTTTCTTGCGGGCGGCCCGTCCTATGTCCTCGGCCCGGAGCCGTCCCGCCTGGCCCCGCTTGAGCCGTTTCGCCGCCCGCTTGGCCTGATTGCGGGCTTCTTTCTTGTTGCCGCGCGCCAGCGCCGCTTCGGCAAGCGCCAGGGCGCTCATGCCGAATTGCCGGTCGCGGCCATAGGCGATGGCGAGTTGAGACCAGGCGAACGGGTTTTCAGTTTCCAGGCGGACCGCTTGCTTGAGATGGGCCAGCGCCCGTGTCGTCAGGGAAGGGTCGGCCTGCTCGAGCAGTACACGCGCCAGCCCGATGCGCAGAAGGGCCGAATCGGGCAACAGCCGGACCGCCTTGTCGTAGGGGCCGATGGCCTCGGCGCCGCGGCCGTTCTCGAACAGAATCTGGCCCTTGAGTTCTTGAAAGTACGGGTCCTCTGGATTCTCGGCGATCAGCCCGTCGACCAGGGGAAGGGCCTTGGCGAGGTCGGGAACGCGATAATGGGCGATGGCCCGGGCGTAACGCGCCTCGACGCTGTCATCGCCTTCTTTGTAGCGGTTGAGCGTCTTGGCCGGCGGTCTGAGGAAGCCCCAGAGCTTGGCGGTCATGCGCCGGTGCATCTCGGCGAATTCGCGGCGCACCGGAGTGTCGGAGAAGCGCGAGGTGGCGATGGTATTGATCACATGATTGATGCGGTCGCGGGTGATCGGATGGGTGCGCAGATAGGTCGGCTGGCGTCCGACGGTCAGCTGTTCCTGCTTCTCCATGACGACAAGGAACTCGGCCATTCCGCGGGCCGACTGGCCGGTGCGTTCGAGGTATCTGAGCGCCGCCTGGTCGGCCGCCGATTCCTGGGCGCGACTGAAGCGAAAGACGCTTTGGCGCGCCAGCTCTCCGCCGCCGAGCACGATGGCGCTGCCCGCTTGCGCACTGCCGGTGGCGATGCCCGCCGCCGCGCCCAGGATCATGGCGATGATCTGGGCCGTCGATGCGCTCCGCATGCGGTTGGACATGCGGCTCAGATGGCCGCCGGCGATGTGGCCGGTTTCATGGGCGATGACGCCGATCAACTGGCCGGCATGTTCACTCTTGAGCAACAGACCGGTGTGGATGAACAGGTTCATGCCGCCGAAGACGAAGGCGTTCAGCGTGTCGTCATCGACGATCAGGATCTTTACGTCCTTGCTATTGAGGCCGGCGGCGGCAAATAGTGGCGCGCTGTAAGCGCGGATGGTATTTTCAATCTCGGCATCGCGGATGAACCGTGCCGCCTCGGCGTCGGCGGGGGGAGCCGCCAACATGACGATCAGCGGCAAACAAGCAGCCAAGGATTTTATGCGTTTGAACATGCTCACTTTCCCGGTCGAGATGACGAAGCGTAAGGCCACCCGCCGGTGGCGTCAATCAGGGGTGGTTCTGCTTTTATGCTCCAGTGTTCTGGTTGCCTGTTCGCCCCGTGGACCGGAAGTGGGGACGGTCGGGTATGTCAAGGGATTTCTCGGCGGCGCCGCGGCGGATGAGCCCCGCGCCGCGTTGATCGCGCGGGATGTGCTTTCCGCCGGCGGCGGGGCGGTGGATGCGGCGGTGGCGCTCTACTTCACCCTTGCCGTGACGCTGCCGTCCTCGGCCAGTCTCGGCGGCGGCGGCGCCTGCGTCGTCTTCGACAAAAAATCCCAAACCATCGAGGCCCTCGACTTTCTCGCCCGGGCGCCGGCGCGGATCGGCCCTTCGGTGGACCGCCCGAGCGCGGTGCCATTGAACCCCCGCGGCATGTTTGCCCTGCACGCGAAGTATGGCCGGATGCGGTGGGAACAGCTGGTGTCGCCGGCGGCCAACCTCGCCCGTTTCGGCAACCCCCTCTCGCGCGCGTTGGCGCGCGATCTCTATGCCGCCGAAGGCCCGCTGTTGGCCGACCGGGAGAGCCGGCGCATCTTCACCCGGCCGGACGGATCGATCGTCCGTGAAGGGGATGTTATCGAGCAGCTCGATCTTGCCGCGGTGCTTTCCCTCGTGCGCCGCGCGCCGGGCGCGTTCTATTCCGGGCCCTTCGCCCGAAAGCTGGTGAAGGCGGTGAAAGAGGCGGGGGGATCGCTCACCATCGAGGATCTGCGCGGCGCGATTCCGAGATGGAGGCCAACGGTCGCCGTCAATTACGGCCTGCTGACGGCACATTTCGCGCCGACGCCGGGGGGCGTGACCGCGGCCCAGATATGGACCGCCTTGACCAAGGTCGAGAGTTACCGCTCGGCCGACATGGAAGAACGGCCCCATCTTTTCGCCGAAACCGCCATGCGCGCCTTCGCCGATCGCGGCCGTTGGTCCACGGACGGGCTTGACATCGAGGTCCCCCTCGACGACCTCGTGTCCACCGCGCACGTGGAGACCATGATGTCGGGCTATTCGAGCGACCGCCATAGGCCCGCCGCGAGCCTCAAGCCGCCCCCCCAGCGGCGCCGGGATCAGGGCGCCGCCACCAGCTTCGTCGTCGCCGACCGGAAGGGCTCGGCCGTCGCCTGCGCCTTCAGTATGAACAACCTGTTCGGCACCGGGCGGATCGCGCCGGGAACCGGCATCATGCTGGCGGCGGCGCCCGACCGGCTCGGTCAGGGCCCGTGGGCGGTCGGCCCGATGATGGTGATCAACCAGAATGTCTATGAATTGTTCCTCGTCGCCGCGGCCGCCGGCAGCGCCGCGCCGAGCGCGATGACCCAGGTGGCGCTCCTGGCCCTCCTCGGCAAACACCCGATCGACGAGGCGATGGGAGCGAGGCGCGTATTCCACCGGGGCGCCCCGGACCAGGTCTTGATCGAGCCGGGCAAGGGTACGAAAATGCTGACCTCGCTCAGGCGGCGTGGACACGATGTCGTCGAGGTGCCGACCTTGGGCTTGGTCAACGTCTTCTTCTGTCCGAAGGGATTGGTGGGTGACGACAGCGTGTGCCAGGTCAGGACGGACCCGCGCGGTTACGGGCTTGGCGCCTCGGAGTGACGAGTACTTACTTTCATAGAAGGGTGACACATTTGACGGCCTTGCAGGTTCTTCGGCCAGGAGCGTGGTCCGCCGTGATGCCGGTCCATCACAAGGTCCGCGCGACGACGTCCGAAGAACCCGCAAGGCCGCCCGGAGGGTCGCT
>JACZQV010000071.1:0-5597 GCA_022545545.1 Pseudomonadota bacterium | reverse complement strand
CGGCCCCTCGCCTCGGCGAAGCCTCCGGCGGAGCCAGGGTCGCCGGCGCGCCGCCTCCACCCCGGAGGCCGCGAAAAGACGATCATATGTATCATCCTCCTATGAAAGTACGTACTAGGGCGATGGTGTTGAAAGTCGCCCAACGGGGCTTGATCCCGCCTTTCATCGTCATGGAGGTGATGCGCGCCGCCAACGAGCGCCAGGCCAAGGGCGAGGACGTTTTTCATCTCGAGGTCGGCCAACCCGAGACCGGCGCGCCCGGCCCGGTGATCGCCGCGGCAAAGGTGGCCCTCTCATCGGACACGCTGGGCTACACCGAGGCCTTGGGCCTGCCCGCCCTGCGCCGGCGCATCGCCGAACACTACAAGGACCGATACGGGGCCGACGTGGACCCCTCGCGGGTGGTCGTCACCACCGGTTCATCGGCGGCGTTCATGTTGAGCTTCCTGGCCGCCTTCGAACCCGGCGACCGCGTCGCCCTCGCCAACCCGAGCTATCCCGGCTATCGCAACATCCTGCTCGCCCTCGGGGTGACGCCGGTGACCCTGCCGGCCGGCCCCGACAGCCGCTTCCAGCCGAGCGTCGAGCTCCTGCGCCGCGCCGGCGGACCGCTCGACGGCCTGATCGTCGCCAGCCCGTCGAACCCGGCGGGAACCGTGCTCGGCGCCTCGGAGCTTGGCGCGCTCTCCGGCTATTGCGCCGATAAGGGCATCCGCTTGATCTCCGACGAGATCTACCACGGCATCACCTATGGGCGGCAAACGGCGACGGCGCTTTTGACCACTGATGACGCCGTCGTCGTCAACAGCTTTTCCAAGTATTTTTCGATGACGGGTTGGCGGCTCGGCTGGATGGTGGTGCCGGCCGATCTCGCCCGCGCCATCGAGTGCCTGGCCCAGAACCTGTTCATTTCGCCGCCGACACTGTCCCAGCACGCCGCCATCGCCGTCTTCGATTGCCGCGACGAACTGGACGCCAACGTCGCCCGCTATGCGAATAACCGCGAATTGCTGCTGGATCGACTGCCCCAGGCCGGTTTCGACCGCCTGGCCCCCGCCGACGGCGCCTTTTACATCTATGCCGACGTCGGTGAGCTCACCGATGATAGCGAAGACTTCTGCCGGCGGATGTTGACCGAAACCGGGGTGGCGACGACACCGGGAATCGATTTCGACGAGGAACGCGGAGGCCGATTTATCCGCTTCTCCTACGCCGGCGCTACCGGTGACATGGAAGAGGCGGCTGAAAGGCTACGGGCCTGGCGGCACTGAGCCCCGGGGTTCGATCGCCGACGCGTTAGTCCGGCAGGCGTCGCCACCAGCCCTTGCGCCTCGATTGGTCCTGTTTCCCGATTCCGGCGTCGCCGGGAGCGCCCTTGCCGCCGCCGGGAATATCCTTGCCGGCGCCATCGTCGCCGCCATCGTTCGCGCCTGACGCCGTGAAGGCCGCAACGCCGGGGGCCGGGACGCCGCCCGTCAGGGACGGCGGGGAGGCCGGCTGGGCGCGGGAGGCGCGCTTCCCTGCCGGGCGCCGTCTCGACCGGCGGGCAGGTTTGTCCTCGGCCGGTTCGGCATCGGCGCCATCGCCGGTGGGAAGAGCCTCATCGGCTTTGCGGTCCGCCGCCGCGCCATCGCCGGATTTCGTCCGCCGCCGGCGTCTCGGCTCGGCCGGCTCCTGCTTGGACTTACCGGCTGTGCCGGGTGCCTCGCCGGCCGGGATTCCATCGTCCGCCTCCGTGGCGCCCTCGGTCGGCGTGGCGCCCTCGGTCGGCGTGGCCTTGGCGGCGGTCTTCGACGATCCGCGCCGCCGCGACGTCTTGACCGGAGCCTGCTCGGCGGCGGAAGCGCCGGTGGCCTCGACCGCCTCCGTGCCTCCATCGCCGGTGGGCACGCCGGTACCGGTCTCGGCCGCCGCCGCCGATTGTGTGGCTTCGCCCTTGCCGGATCTCCGGCGTCCGCCCCGTTTGCCGCGGCGCTTGCGCTTGCGCGGCCCGGTCTCCGAGTCGGCGGTAACTTCGCCGTCGGCGGCACGTTCGGCGGCACGTTCGGGGGCACGTTCGGGAGCGGGTTTTTGCTCATCAGGGGCGGTCGCCGCGCCCTCCTCGCCGGCACGTTTGGCGCGCCTCCGCCGAGGCCTGCGCCGCCGCTTGGCCGCGCCTTCGCCTTCCGCCTTCTCCGCCGTCTCTTCGTCCGGGGCCTCCTCTTCACCGATCGCCTCGGCGCCGGTCTCGGGAACGATGGCCTGGACCTGTTTACCGTCCTCGGCGCGTCCCTTGATCCGCTCGAGCCGGAATTCCGGCGCCACCAGGCTGTCATCGGCGAGAACCATGATGCGGAAATTGTAGCGCGTCTCGATGTCGGTCAGCATGGGACGCTTCTGGTTGAGGATATAGAGCGCCACGTCGCCCGGCACCGAAAGCGTGAGCTCGGCGTTGCGCCGGCGGATGCCTTCCTCTTCGATCGCGCGGAGCACGTGGAGCGCCGTCGATTCGGTGGAGCGGACGAATCCGGTCCCGTTGCAATGGAAGCAGGCCCTGGTGCTGGCCTCGAACAGGCTCGGGCGCAGCCTCTGGCGCGACAACTCCAACAGGCCGAAAGCGCTGATCCTGCCGATCTGGATGCGCGCCCGGTCGGCCCGCATGGCTTCCTTCAGCCGTTTCTCGACCGTGTGCCGGTTCTTGGCCACCGCCATGTCGATGAAGTCGATGACGATCAGCCCGGCAAGGTCCCTGAGCCGCAACTGGCGCGCTATTTCATCCGCCGCCTCGAGGTTGGTCTTGTAGGCCGTCTCCTCGATGTTGCGTTCCTTGGTGGCGCGGCCCGAATTGACGTCGATCGAAACCAGGGCCTCGGTCGGGTTGATGACGACGTAGCCGCCGGATTTGAGGCGAACCTCGGGGCTGTGCATGGCATCGAGCTGGCCCTCCACCTGATAGCGGTGAAACAGCGGTATCGCCGGATCCCGGTAACGCTTGATGTTCTTGGCGTGGCTCGGCATCAGCATGCGCATGAATTCCTTGGCCGTGCGGTAGCCTTCCTCTCCCTCGATGAAGATCTCCTCGATATCCTTGTTGTAGAGGTCGCGGATCGACCGCTTGATCAGATTGGCTTCCTCATACACCAGGGTGGGGGCGGTGGAGACGAGGGTGCGTTCGCGCACGTTGTCCCAGAGCCGGAGCAGATACTCGAAGTCCCGTTTGATTTCCGCCTTGCTGCGCTTGATCGCCACGGTGCGCAGGATGACCGCCATTCCTTCGGGCAGGTCGAACTCATCGAGGATGCCCTTGAGCCGCTTGCGGTCCGGCGGGTTGATGATCTTGCGCGAGACGCCGCCGTGCCGCGCCGTGTTGGGCATCAGGACACAGTACCGCCCGGCGAGGGAGAGATAGGTGGTGAGCGCCGCGCCCTTGGTGCCTCTTTCCTCCTTGACCCCTTGGACGAGCAGGATCTGGCGCCGCTTGATGACTTCCTGGATCTTGTAGCGATGGCGGCTCGGCCTCACGCGCCGGCGCTCCGCCTCTTCTTCCGCCTCGTCGTCGCCGCCGACGACCTCGTACTCGCCCGCCTTGGCGGCGTCGGCGCGCCCTTCTTCATCGCCGTTGATGTAGCCGGGTTCCGCCGGTCCGGCGCCGCGACCTTCATCCGCGGCCGACCCGGTATCGGTCAGGCCGCCCGCGCCCATGGCGGCGGTGCCGTTCTCCCCGTCCACCGGCGGCGTCTGGCCGTTGCCTTCGGCGCCGTCCGCAGCACCCTCCGTCTCCTGGTCGGGGGCGCCCGGCTCGCCCTCCGCCGGTACCGGATCGGCGGAGTCGGACTCGCCGGCCGCGGCCATCTCGGCCTGCTCGGCCAACAGCGCCTTCCTGTCGGCGACGGGGATCTGATAGTAGTCGGGATGGATTTCGCTAAAGGCGAGGAAGCCGTGGCGGTTGCCGCCGAATTCGATGAACGCGGCCTGGAGGGAGGGCTCTACCCGGGTGACTTTCGCCAGGTAGATATTGCCCTTGACGTGTTCCTTGTTGGCGCTTTCGAAGTCGAATTCTTCAAGTCGGTTGCCGCTTGCGACGACCACCCGGGTTTCCTCCAGGTGCGACGCATCGATCAACATGCGTTTAGACATCTATTTTGTAACTCCATGACGCCGCCGCCACGGCCCCCAACAGGTGGCCGGCGCGGCGCCATTTTTTCAACGAAGCCGCCGGCGCCTCCTTGCGGTCAGCCGAAGAACGGGATATTCACGGCCCGTCCCGCGGCTCATAGAGGCAGCCAACCCCGGCACCGCCGGGAACGGCTTCAGTGTTTGCTCCAAACCTCCACACCGTCTTGAGCGCACCGCATGGCTGGTTCCAACGTCTTTAGAACCCCGCCGATTTGGCATGTCACACGCTACGCCGCCGTTCCCCGACATGGGGGAATGGCTGACCGGAGGTACTACAATTAGTTAACATAATGTCGGTACTTGGATTCGACAATCCAAATCTGTGCCTGGCGGGGCCCGAGAGATTTCGGCCGGGATGGCACCGAGGCCGCTGTCCGGTAAGGCCAGGATCGAGAGGGTTTTTGATTGATGCAGGCCGGGCGTTGACGATATATGTAGCGGTGTAATGGGAAGTAACCGCAATATGTGCCGGTACTTCAGCGTTTTCGCACTGATTTTCGCCCTCGTGGCCGCCCTCGTGCCGCCACGGCCGGCCCTTGGTGCCGAGCCCGTGATCACCGGCGTCCGCATCGGCGATCACGGCGCTATGACCCGTTTCGTGATCGAGGCCGACGAAAAGCTCGAATTCAGGATCTTCACCCTTGCCTCTCCTTACAGGGTGGTCATCGACCTCCCCGAGGTGGCGTGGCGGCTGCTGCCGGGGGCGGGCGGCACCGGCCGCGGCTTGATAGAAGGTTTCCGTTTCGGCCTCTTCGCGCCGGGAAAGTCGCGCGTCGTGCTCGATATGCGGGCGCCGGTCGGGATCAAGAGATCCTTCATGCTGGATCCGGCCGACGGTCATGGCTATCGCGTCGTCCTCGATCTCACGAAGGTGAGCCGAAAGACCTACATGGAACAGGTCAAGGTGGTGAATCGGTCGAGGGACGTCGCCGCCTTGGCGATGCGGGCGCCCAAGGGCGCGCGGCCCGAGAAACGGCGCGCCGGCAAACGGGTCATCGTCATCGATCCGGGCCATGGCGGCGTCGATCCCGGCACCACGGGTTATCGCGGCACCCGCGAAAAAAACATCACCCTGGCGGTGGCGCGCGCGGTCAAGGCGCGCCTCGAGGCGAAGGGACGCTACCACGTCGTGCTGACCCGGGAACGCGACATATTCCTGCGCCTTCGCAGCCGTGTCGAAAAGGCCCGTTCGGCCGCGGCCGATCTGTTTGTCTCGCTTCACGCCGACGCGTTGAAGAACCGCAGGGTGCGCGGAGCCGCGGTCTACACCCTGTCCGAGGTGGCTTCGGACAAGGAGGCGGCGGAACTGGCGGCGAAGGAAAACAAGGCCGACGTCATCGCCGGCGTCGATCTCACCCACGAGAACCCGGTGGTCGCCAATATCCTGATCGACCTGGCCCAGCGGGAAACGATGAATTACTCCGCCCGCTTCGCCGCCTTGC
>JACZQV010000167.1 GCA_022545545.1 Pseudomonadota bacterium | reverse complement strand
AGATGCAGACCAAGATCCCCTGCGTGTTGATGCGCGGCGGCACATCGAAGGGCCCCTTTTTCCTCGCCTCCGATCTTCCGCAAGACGTGGATTTGCGCGACCGGGTGTTGCTCAAGGTCATGGGCTCTCCCGATATGCGCCAGATCGACGGCATCGGCGCCGCCGAGCCCTTGACCAGCAAGGTGGTGATCGTCTCACCAAGCGTGCGCGATGACGCCGATGTCGATTATCTCTTCGCCCAGGTGGTGATCGACCGGGCGTTCGTCGATACCGGACCGACGTGTGGCAACATGCTGTCCGGCATCGGGCCGTTCGTCATCGAGCAGGGCCTGGTGCGGGCTTCCGATCCCGAAACCACCGTCAGAATTTACCTCGTCAATGTCGACACCCTGGTCGAGGCCATCGTGCAGACGCCGGGCGGAGAGGTGACCTATGAGGGCGACGCCGAGATCGACGGGGTGCCGGGGACGGCGGCGCCGGTCAAGCTTGCCTTCGTCGATGCCTCGGGCGCCAAGACCGGCAAGCTCCTGCCGACGGGCAACGCCCTCGATGACATCGATGGCATCGCGGTCTCCTGCGTCGATGTCGCCATGCCCTGCGTCATCGCCAAGGCAAGCGATTTCGGCAAGACCGGATACGAGAGCAAGGCCGAGCTCGACGCCGATAAGGATTTCTTCGCCCGTTTCGAGGCCATCCGCGTCAAAGCGGCGGCCAGGATGGGCATGGGCGACGCCTCAGGCAGCGTCATCCCGAAATTCGTCATCGTGGCGCCGCCCAAGGCGGGGGGAAGCTTCGCCGCGCGTTATTTCATGCCGCAGCTTACCCATCCCGGCATGGCGGTCACCGGCGCCGTCTGCATGGCCTCGGCCGCCGCGATCGAGGGATCGACCGTCAATTCCGTCGCCGATCTTCGCCCCGGCAACGCCCGCACCATCACCATCGAGCATCCGACCGGTAGGATCGAGATCGAGCTCGTGACCTCGGGCGGGGCGGAAAGCCTGAAGATCGAGCGCGCCGCCGTCATCCGCACGACCCGGCGCCTGTTCGAGGGCTTTGTGCTGATCCCATCATCGGTATGGCAGGGCGAACAAGCGGCCTGAGACCCCTGCCCCTACGCCAAACCCCGGCGGGGTTGCCTGGGGTCGAGATCACGTTCGCCGCGAGGGCCGCCACCAGGGGGCCCAACAGGAAGCCCAACAGGGAGAAAGGTGAAGCGCCATGAGTTCTCCGATCCGCGTGCCGGCGGATGAGTTGCGCTTACTTTCATCTCAGGCGCTGGAAAAATTCGGCCTCAGGGCGGAGGACGCGAAGGTGGCGGCGGATGTCCTGGTGGAGGCCGACCTGCTTGGCATCGAGACCCACGGCACCAAGCGCTTGAGGGCCTATGTCGAGCGCATCCTGAGGGGCGGCGTCAATACCACCCCCACCATCACCGTTACCGAGAAATCCCCGGCCCTTGCCATCGTCGACGGCGACGGCGCGCTTGGCCCCGTCGTCGGCACCCTGGCGCTCAATGAGGCCATGAATAGGGCGCGGGCGGGCGGCATCGCCTATGTCGGCTGCCGTAACAGCAATCACTTCGGGGCCATGGCGCCCTATGGGCTGTGGGCGTGCCGCGCCGAGTTGATCTCGATCATGGGCACCAACGCCTCGACCGCCATGGCGCCCTGGGGGGCACGGGAGCTCAAGATGGGGAACAACCCCATTTGTTTCGCCGCGCCCCGGCGCGACGGCCCCCACTTCATCCTCGATTTCGCCCAATCCGTCGCCGCCAGGGGCAAGATGCGCGTCGCCGCCGAACGCGGCGAGGCGATCCCCGAAGGCTGGGCGCTGGACGCCGAAGGCAATCCGACCACCGACCCCGACGAGGGGCTCAAGGGATTCGTCCTGCCCATCGGCGAACACAAGGGCTATGGCCTGGCGCTGGCGGTCGATCTCCTGGCCGGCGTGCTGAGCGGCGGCGCCTTCGCCGACGGCGTCGCATCCATGTGGGGGCAAGAGAGCGGCCCGCAGAAGGTCAGCCACTTTTTCATCCTCATCGACCCCGACCAGGTCCTCGGGCTCGACGCCTACTACGCGCAGATCGAGGCCTTCGCCGGGCGCATCAAGGGGGCGCGGCCGATCGACCCGGCGAAGCCCGTCCTGCTGCCGGGCGAGATCGAGGCCAAGGCCTATGCGGAACGCGAGGCCGAGGGCATCCCGCTGGATGAGGAGCTTTACGGCATCATATGCGCGCTGGCGAAAGGCGAGCTTCGGGGATCGGTGCCGACCCATTGATCGCCCATCGGGCGCGCTAGCGGGCCGAAATCCGCGGCCCGGGACGGTGAAGAAAAAGGCATGAGGGAGGGCACCATGATCAGCCACGAAATCCGGGTCTACCCGTCCGCCGAGACGCCTTCAAAATCGGCGCAATTCGCCTGGAAGATCGCCGCGCTCGCGGCCGATCCGGTGCCCGTCGGGACGGAAGTGGCCGGGATGGTGATCAACCGCATCATCGATAACGCCGCCGTCGCCATGGCGGCGATCAACCGCCGCCCGGTCGCCAATGCCCGCTCCCAGGCGCTGGCCCATCCCCGCCAAGGGGGTGCTGCGGTGTTCGGCCTGCCCATGGCCCAGCGTTTCGAGGCCGAGTGGGCGGGCTGGGCCAACGCCACGGCGGTGCGCGAGCTCGATTTCCACGACACTTTCTTCGGCGCCGAATCGGCCCATCCCGGCGACAACATCTCGGCCCTGATCGCCGTCGCCCAGCAATGCGACCGCAGCGGCGCCGATCTCATCCGCGCCATCGCCACGGCCTATGAGATCCAACTCGATCTCGCCATGTCGATGTGCCTGTTTGAGCACAAGATCGACCATGTCGCCCATCTCGGCCCGTCGATCACCGCCGGTATCGGCGCGCTGTTGGGGCTGGATACGGGCACCATCTATCAGGCGGTGCAACACGCGGTGCATGTGTCCTTTTCCACCCGCCAGACCCGCAAGGGCGAGATTTCGAGCTGGAAGGCCTACGCGCCCGCCCATTTGGGCAAGATCGCGGTCGACGCCATCGACCGGGCGATGCGCGGCGAAAGCGGCCCGTCGCCGATCTATGAGGGCGAGGACAGCGTCATCGCGGCGTTCCTCGGCGGCGCCGACCGGGTGTTCAGGGTCGACCTGCCGGGCCCGGGCGAGCCCAAGCGCGCCATCCTCGATACCTTCACCAAGGAACATTCCGTCGCCTATCACTGCCAGCCGATGGTCGATCTCGCCTTCAGGATGCGCATGATGATCGAGGATACCGAAGCGATCGAGACCGTCACCATCCATTCCAAGCGCCAGACCCACATGGTCACCGGCTCGGGCTCCAACGATCCCCAGAAATACGATCCCAAGGCGAGCCGCGAGACCCTCGACCATTCCATCATGTACGCCTTCGCCGTGGCGCTCGAGGACGGCGAATGGCACCATGAACGAAGCTATTCGCCCGAGCGCTCAGGCCGGCCCGAGACCGTCAGGCTGTGGCGCAAGGTGAAGACGGTCGAGGACGATGAATGGAACCGCCGCTTCGAAGAGGCCGAACCGCTGCACAAGCCCCAGGGCGGGCGGGTCGAGATCACCTTCGCGGACCGCGAGCCATTGGTCGACGAGATCGATTTCGCCGACGCCCATCCCCTTGGCGCCCGGCCGTTCGCCAGGCCGGATTACGTCCGCAAGTTCGAGACCCTGTGCGAGGGCGTCGTCGAAGCGGGTGAAATCGCCCGTTTCATCGCCCTGGTGCAGGATTTGCCGGCGCTGGCATCCGACGCGCTCGGCGGGCTCAATGTCGAAGTCCCGCCCGGCAGCCTCGAATGCGCCAAGCGCGATCACCGGGGGATATTCTGAAGCGCGCGCGTCGGGCTTGTGAAAGGCGCCGCGAGATTCTATCTTGAATGGCGGAAAATCAAGTTTTTTCAGCGCCTTACAATTAAGGGGACACCATACTTAATTCAAAATTCCGGGGACATGAGGAATGCTACTCTCCGTCACCGAAGGAATTAAGTATGGTGTCCCCTTAATTGCGGCAACGATATTTCAGGGAGGACGCGGACGATGGCGCAAAGGGCCCTTCACTTCATCGACATGCCCGAGCGCAGCGAGAAGCCCCGGACCGTCGGGCTGACGCTGGCGCGGGATCTTGGCATCGGCTATGGCGAGGCCGAAAGCTGGATGGAGGCGGTGGGGCCGTTCATCGACTGCATCAAGATCCGCCATCTTTTCGTGCTGCTGATGGGCTCGGACCCCGACGACTTCACTCG
>JACZQV010000166.1 GCA_022545545.1 Pseudomonadota bacterium | reverse complement strand
GAGGGTGGATGCCCCACATCGCGCGCCGCGCCGCGCCTGGCCGAATGAGCCGATTTGCCCATCGAATTGATTCCTATCGACCAAGAACCGCCCTAAGGGTCAGAACACCAGCGCCTGGGCCTGGACCACATGGGGGATGGCGCGCACCTTCTTGATGATGTCGTCGGTGACCGGCTGATCGACGTTGACAAGGGCGATGGCGTCCTCCCCGGCCTTGGCCCGGCCAAGATGGAAGGTGGCGATATTGATCCCGGCATCGCCGAGCGTGCGGCCGAGATTGCCGATGAAACCAGGCTTGTCCTTGTTGTGGACGTAAAGGATGTTGGGCCCGAGCTCGGCCTCGAGGGAAATGCCGTTGACGTCGACGATGCGGGGTTTGTCGCCGCCGAACAGGGTGCCCGAGAAGCTGCGTTTGCGCTTCTCGGTCTCGACCGTCAGGCGGATCAGGGTCTGGTAGTCGGCGGCCCGCTCCTGCTTGACCTCGGTCACGTCGATATTGCGCTCCCGGGCGATCACCGGCGCGTTGACCATGTTGACCGAGGCGTGTTCGAGCAGCGGCGTGAGCAGCCCCTTGAGCACGACGGCGGTGAGCGGCCGGGTGTTGAGCTCCGCCACGTGGCCCTGGTACTCGATGGTCGCCGACTTGACGCCGGTGCGGATGAGCTGACCGGCGAAGGCGCCAAGCTGCTCGGCAAGCTGCATATAGGGCATCAGCCTGGGCGCGTCCTCGGCGCTGAACGAGGGCATATTCAGCGCGTTCTCCACCGCGCCGGTGGTCAGGAAATCGGACATCTGAGCGGCCACCTGGAGGGCCACGTTTTCCTGGGCCTCGATGGTGGTGGCGCCGAGATGGGGGGTCACGACCAGTTGTTCCATGCCGAAGAAGGGACTCTCCGTCGCCGGCTCCACCGCGAAGACATCGATCGCCGCCCCCGCCACCTGGCCGGATTCGAGGGCCTTCTTCAAATCCTTCTCGACGATCAGGCCGCCGCGGGCGCAGTTGATGATGCGCACGCCTTTTCTCATCTTCTTGATCGCCTTGGCGTCGATGATGTTCCGCGTGGCGTCGGTCAGCGGCACGTGCAGGGTGATGAAATCGGCGCGGGCGAACAACTCGTTGAGCGCCACCTTCTCGACGCCGAGATCGGTCGCCCGCTCCGGCGTCAGATAGGGATCGTAGGCGATGACCTTCATCTTCAGCCCGAGCGCCCGATCGGCGACGATCGAGCCGATATTGCCGCAGCCGATGATACCCAGCGTCTTCGACGTCAGCTCGACACCCATGAACCGGTTCTTCTCCCATTTCCCGGCATGGGTCGAGGCGTTGGCGGCGGGGATCTGCCGCGCCAGCGCCAGCATCATGGCGATGGCGTGTTCGGCGGTGGTGATCGAGTTGCCGAACGGGGTGTTCATCACGATCACGCCGCGCGCGGTGGCGGCGGCGACGTCGATGTTGTCGACGCCGATACCGGCGCGGCCGACGACCTTGAGGTTTTGGCCGGCGTCGAGAACCTCGGCGGTGACCTTGGTGGCCGAGCGCACGGCGAGCCCGTCATAGGCCGCGATCGAGGCCAGCAGGTCGTCCGGCGCCATTCCCGGCTTGAAATCGACCTCGATGCCGCGCTCCTCGAAGATCTCGATGGCGCGCTCGCTCAGATTATCGGATATGAGTACCTTGGGCATTGACCTGGTCCTTTCGCCTACCTCATCGCCTGATACCAAAGGTCCTTGGTATTAAACCTTGGCGCCCATTTCGTCCCTCACCACATCCGCCGCCCAGTCGAGCCAGGGAAACAGGGCTTCGAGGTCCGCCGTCTCCACCGTCGCCCCGGCCCATATGCGAAGGCCCGGCGGCGCGTCGCGGTAGCCATCGATGTCGTAAGCCACGCCTTCGTCTTCCAGGAGCGCCACCATGCGCTTGGGAACGGCGCCCTTGGCGCTGGCATCGAGGGCATCGAACCAGGGGGCGGCGAACTTGAGACAGACCGACGTGTTCGAGCGGAACCTGGCGTCGGCGGCGAGGAAATCGACCCAGCGCGTACGCGCCACCCATTCGGAGATCGCCGCGAAATTACGTTCCGTGCGCCCGATCAGGGCGCCGAGACCGCCGATCTCTTGCGCCCATTCGAGGGCGAAGAGGGCGTCCTCGACGCAGAGCATGGAGGGCGTGTTGATGGTCTCGCCGCGAAAAATGCCCTCGATCAGCTTGCCGCCACTGGTCAGGCGGAAAATCTTGGGCAGCGGCCAGGGCGGGGTATGGGTCATCAGGCGCTCGACGGCGCGGGGGCTCAGGATGAGCATGCCGTGCTGGCCCTCGCCCCCCATCACCTTCTGCCATGAGTAGCTCACCGCATCGAGCTTGTCCCAGGCAAGATCCATGGCGAAGACGGCCGAGGTCCCATCGCAAAGGGTCAGGCCTTGGCGCTCGGCGCTGATCCAGTCGCCGTCCGGCACGCGCACGCCCGATGTGGTGCCGTTCCAGGTGAAGACGATGTCACGGCCGGGATCGGTTTGGGAAAGATCCGGCAGTTCGCCATACTCGGCGGCGAGTACGCGGACGTCGTCGAGCTTCAATTGATCTATGGCATCGGTGGCCCAGCCCTGGCCGAAACTCTCCCACGCCAGCACGTCGACGCCACGCGCCCCGAGCAGCGACCACATGGCCATCTCGAAGGCGCCGGTATCGGATGCCGGCACGATGCCGATGCGCCACTCATCGGGGATACCGAGGATGTCGCGGCTGAGGGCGATGACCCGGGCGAGCTTGCCCTTGCCCTCGGCCGAGCGGTGGGAGCGCCCGAGGGTGGCGCCCTTGAGCTTCTCGATCGACCATTGGGGGTTTTTGGCGCAGGGGCCCGAGGAGAAACAGGCGTTACGCGGCCGGACCGACGGCTTCATGATCACTATTCCTTGCAGAATAGTTGCGCCCCGTTGGGGGGGCGTGACCCGGCGCGGATACTAAGGACGCCAAGGGCCCGCGTCAACGGAAAGGAATGGCGCGATCCACGCCAGGGGATCGGCGACGCCGAATCGCACCGCGCACCGGGCGGGCGGGGTCTAGCGCCCCGCCTCTGCCATGATCCACTGGCGGAAGGCGGCGACCTTCGGCCGCTCCGCCGCGCTCTCGGGACAAACGAGGTAATAGGCATAATCGAGAGGGATCGTCGGTTCGAACGGCTTGACCAGGCGGCCGTCGGCGAGATCCGCCTCGACCAGGACGCTGCGGCCAAGGGCCACGCCCTGACCGTCGATCGCCGCCTGGATCACCATGGCCGAAGGGCTCATGCCCGGACCGTGGGTGGCATCGATGTCGCCGACGCCGGCGGTCTCGAGCCAGGCGCTCCACTCCGGGAAATCGCCGATGAAGACGACCTTCCACGACTCATCGTGAAGCAGGGTATGGTGGCGCAGATCGTCAGGCTCCTTCAGCGGATGGGGGCCCTCGAGCAACGCCGGGCTGCAGACGGGAAACAGCTCCTCGGTCAGCATCAGGTCGGCCCGGAGGCCCGGCCAGCGGCCGCGACCGTAGCGGATGGCGAGATCGACATCGTCGCGCGCGAAATCGACGAGACGAATCGTCGACGAAACCCGCAAGTCAATGTCGGGATGGGCCGCGTGGAACCGGTCGAGACGGGGCACCAGCCACTTCGCGGCAAGGGACTGCAGCACACTGACGGTCAGGACGCCGCCGTCCTCCAGTCCGCTGAGACCCTCGACCGCGTCGGCCAGCCCGTCGAACCCCTTCCCCAGCCCTGGCAACAAGGCCTGCCCCGCGTCGGTAAGCAACAGCCCCCGGGTGAGGCGGCGGAACAGCTTGACGCCGAGGGTGTCCTCGAGCGCTTTCACCTGATGGCTGACGGCGGCGGGAGTGACGTGCAACTCCGCCGCCGCCTTGGTGAAGCTCAGATGGCGCCCGGCGGCCTCGAAGGCCCTCAGGGCGTTCAGGGGCGGTAGTCGTCTGACCATCTCTTAGCCTTACTTTTCCTAAGCCATACTGTGAGGATTAGTCGTTTGTCAACGGCCTATCATCGGCGTATTTCCTAGGACAACGAATTTGGACCCATAGGAAAAGACTAAGTTTTACTTAAACGCCAAACGGAGGATTAGATCATGTACCGGAACCTGGCAATCGACTATCAAGGCGAAGACCCGGCACGGCTCATCGGCCGCGGACTGACATCCGCCATCGATGCCGTGCGCTCGGCGGCAGCGACCTTCGCGCGCTGGCACAAGCGGCGGATCGCGGTTCTCGAACTGATGGCGCTCGACGACCGGACGCTGCAGGACAT
>JACZQV010000070.1 GCA_022545545.1 Pseudomonadota bacterium | reverse complement strand
CCCCGCAAGTCGGGCGACGTCCCCTCCACCAAGGGGGTGCTGGGGGGATCGCTGTAGGCGGTCCCGGGCGCCATGATGCGCATCTACACCATCCACCTGCCGCCGCGGTTCGGACCGCTGGACGCCGATCCGGTGACCGTCAAGGAAGGGTTCAACTGGGCGGCGGCGATATTCGCCGTGCTGTGGGCGCTGTGGCACCGGATGTGGCTGGTGGCGATCGGACTGCTGGTGGCGAGCGCGGCGATCGGCGCCGGGGCGGCGTTTCTCGGCCTCGGGCCGGAAAGCAGGGCGGCGCTGACCATTGGTTACGCCGTCCTCGTCGGCTTCCATGCCAATGACTGGCGCCGCCGGGCGCTAGGGCGCAAGGACTTCGAGGACGCCGGCATCGTGGCGGCGCCGCGCGCCGACGCGGCGCTCAGGCGGTTCGGCGATCTCAGGAGCATGGAGGGTGGCGCCTACGGGCCACTCGTCCGTCCGGATGGCGGACCATGAACGTCGTCATCGTCGATTACGGGTCGGGCAATCTGCGCTCGGCGGCCAAGGCGTTCGAGCGCGCCGCGGCGGACACCGCCACCGCGATCTCCGTCAGCGCCGATCCCAAGGCGCTTAAAGCCGCCAGCCACATCGTCCTTCCCGGCGTCGGCGCCTTCGCCGATTGCAAGCGGGGCCTCGAGGGAGTGGCGGGCATGACCGAGGCGCTCGAGGAGGCGGTGATCGGGGAAGGCAAACCGTTCCTAGGCATTTGTGTCGGCATGCAGCTGATGGCGAAAACCGGCCGCGAACATGGCGTTCACCAGGGGCTTGGCTGGATCGAGGGAGAGATTGTGCCCATCGAGGCCAGGGATACGTCCTTAGTACATCAGGTCTTCCGCGTCGCCCTCGATTCCGAGAAAGTGAAGATCCCCCATATGGGGTGGAACGACCTCGAGGTCCGCGATCCCCCTCATCCCGTGTTCGCTGGCATCGAGACGGGCCGGCACGTTTATTTCGTGCACGGCTACCGGATTTTGTGTGAGCGCCCGGGCGATGTCATCGCCGAGGTCGATTACGGCGGGCCCCTGGTCGCGGCGGTGGGGCGCGACAACATCGTGGGCACCCAGTTCCACCCGGAGAAGAGCCAGGCGACGGGGCTCCAACTGATCGCCAATTTCCTCGACTGGCGGCCGTGAGAGGCGGCAGTGCGCCGATGATCCTATTCCCCGCCATAGACCTCAAGGACGGCGTCTGCGTGCGCCTGTTCCAGGGCGACATGAACAAGGCGACGGTCTATAACCCCGACCCCGCCGGCCAGGCCCGCGCCTTCCGCAAGGCGGGGTTCAAGTGGCTCCATCTCGTCGATCTCAACGGCGCCGTCACCGGCAAGCCGGTCAATGTCGGGGCGGTGGCGGCGATCCTCGACGCCATCGACATACCGGCGCAACTGGGCGGCGGCATCCGCGATCTCGACACCATCGGCATCTGGCTGGACAAGGGGGTGAAGCGGGTCATCCTCGGCACCGTGGCGCTGAATGAGCCGGAGCTGGTGAAGCAGGCATGCCGCCTCTATCCCGGCCGCATCGTCGTCGGCATCGACGTCCGCGACGGCTATGTGGCGGTCGAGGGCTGGGCCAAGACCTCGCGGGTGAAGTCCTTGGATTTGGCGCTGAGGTTCGAGGATTCGGGCGTCGCCGCCATCGTCTATACCGACATCGACCGCGACGGCGCCATGACCGGGGTCAATGTCGACGCCACGGTGGACTTGGCCTGGGCCCTGACGACGCCGGTGATCGCATCGGGCGGCGTGTCCTCGATTTCGGACCTCGAGGAATTGAAGCAGAACGAGGCCGCCGGGATCGAGGGCGTGATCTGCGGCCGGGCGCTCTATGACGGGCGCATCCGGCCGAAGGCGGCGCTCAAGGTCATGGCCAAGTAGGGCGGAGAAGGACCGGGTAATGTTGAAGATACGCATCATTCCCTGTCTCGACGTCAAGGACGGGCGCGTCGTCAAGGGCGTCAACTTCGTCGATCTCATCGACGCCGGCGACCCGGTGGCCCAGGCCAGGGTCTATGACGGCGAGGGGGCGGACGAACTCTGTTTCCTCGACATCACCGCCTCGGTTGAGAACCGCGACACCCTCTATGACATCGTCCGGGGCACGGCGGAGCAGTGTTTCATGCCCCTCACCGTCGGCGGCGGGGTGCGCAGGGTCGAGGACATCCGCACCCTTTTGCTGGCCGGCGCCGACAAGGTCTCGATCAACACCGCCGCCATCGCCCGGCCCGAGTTCGTCGCCGAGGCGGCCCGGAAGTTCGGCTCCCAGTGCATCGTCGTCGCCATCGACGCCAAGGCGCTCTCGCCCGGCAAGTGGGAGATCTTCACCCATGGCGGCCGCCGGCGGACCGGCATCGACGCCGTCGATTGGGCGAAGCGGGTGACGGCGTCGGGCGCCGGCGAGATCCTGCTGACCTCGATGGACCGGGACGGCACCCGCGAAGGCTTCGATCTGGCGCTGACCCGCGCCGTCGCCGACGCCGTCACCGTCCCGGTGATCGCCTCGGGCGGCGTCGGGACGCTGGATCATCTGGTCGAGGGCATCGTCGAAGGTCACGCGACGGCGGTGCTGGCGGCCTCGATCTTCCATTTCGGCATCCACTCGATCCGCCAGGCCAAGGCGCACATGAAGGCGGCGGGCGTGCCGGTGCGCCTGGAGTAAGCCTGGGCTAAAGCCCCGCCGCCGTGACAGGGGCGGGCAAATCTGCTAGGCAGGGCGGCGTGAATGGGAGGGCGGCCGATGGCGGCGAGCGAGCGCGATAAGGACAAGAAGGCGGCCGATGTGATCGAGCGGCTCTATGGCGTCATCGAAAGCCGCCGCGGCGCCGATGCCGAGACTTCCTATACCGCCAGCCTCTTCGCCCAAGGCACCAAGCACATCGCGCGCAGGGTCGGCGAGGAGGCGGCCGAGCTGGTGCTCGAAGGCGTGCGCGGGGACAAGGACAAGCTCACGCTCGAGAGCGCCGATCTGATCTATCACCTCCTGGTGCTGTGGGCGGATCAGGGTATCGAACCCGCCGATGTGTGGGCCGAGCTCACCCGGCGCGAGGGCACCTCTGGCATCGCCGAAAAGAAATCCCGGCCGGGGAAGGACCGGGCTGGCTGAGCCCTGCCGTCGAACCGAGGACACCGTCATGTACGATCCCGACAACATCTTCGCCAAGATCCTGCGCGGTGAGATCCCCTGCAAGAAGGTCTACGAGGACGACCACGTGCTCGCCTTCGATGACGTCAACCCCCAGGCGCCGGTCCATGTGCTGGTGATCCCCAAGGGCGCCTACGTATCGCTCGATGACTTTGCGGCGAAGGCGTCGGACGGGGAGATCGCCGCGCTTTTCCGCGCCGCCGGCAAGATCGCTAGGGATCTCGGCGCGGCGGAAAAGGGCTATCGCATCCTCGCCAACACCGGCGCCGACGGCGGCCAGGAAGTCCCCCATTTCCACATCCACATCTTCGCCGGCCGGCCGCTCGGGCGGATGGTGGCGCGGCCCGAGTGAAGCGGGACCGCCGCCGGAACGATACCGGGTAAGAGCCCATGGACATCCCCGCGCCCTTCGATACCTACCGCGACCGCGTGAGAGAGGAGTGGATCGACTACAATCGGCACATGAACGTCGGCTATTACGTGGTGGTGTTCGATTACGCCACCGATGCGTGGCTCGACTTCATCGGCTTGACGCCCGCCTACCGTGACGAGCACGGCGTCACCACCTTCACGCTGGAGGAGCACACCACGTTTCTCCGCGAGCTCCGCGCCGGCGCCCCGCTCCGCTTCACCACCCGGCTCATCGGCTATGACGCCAAGCGCATCCATTATTTCCACCAGATGTATCACGCCGATGAAGGCTTCCTGGCCTCGACCAACGAGGTGATGTCCTTGCATGTCAGCCAGAAGACGCGCCGGAGCGCGCCGATGGCGCCCGCGATCGAGGACAAATTGGCGGCGATCAAGGCGGCCCACGACCCGCTTCCGATCCCGCCCCAGTTGGGCCGCGTCATCGGCCTCAAGTCCGGCTCCGCGGCCTAATTCTAAGCGCCGCGAAGGCGAACCAGGTAAGCGCCAGGGCCTGCAGGGCGAGCATCAGCGAAAAGGCAACGTCATAGGCCACCAACGGGTAGGCCCCACCGGCGCCGGGAGGCCAGAGGTTGATGACGGCGCCGATGCCCCATTGGGCACCGAAGGCGCCGGCGAAGACGAGGAAGTTGAGCCCGGTGATCACCCGCCCGGCGAGGTGCGCCGGGAAGCTTTGCGACAGCAGCGAATAGGGCAGGATGCCCGACGTGCCGAAGAAGCCGAACGCCATCCAGAGGATAAGCGGCGCGCCGGTGCCGGCGCCGATGATGGCGCTTAGGATCACCATGAAGACGGCGGAACAGCCGATGACCATGACGATCGGGGGAACGCCCCGGCGCGCCAGGCGCTCGGACGCCGCGCCCAGCAGCAAAAAGCCGGCGATCATGGCGCCGGCGATGGCAAGGAGGTGAAAGGCGACGGCGTCCCGCCCGAGCCCGGCGGCGTCCCTCAGCCACGGCCCGGCCCAGAGGCTCTGGATCGACAGGAAGGTGGATTGCGACGCCACCGTCAGCGGCGCGATCCGCCAAAAGGTGAAGCTCCTGAATATCGCGCCGATGCCGCCCAGCAGTTCGCCAAACGTTGCCCCGTCCGCCTCTTCGCCCTCCTTCTCGGGCGCGACGAGGAAGATGATGAACCCGACGGCGATGGTGACGATGCCAAGGGTGATGAACACGCCGCGCCAGTCGGTGACGCCTAACGCCGCCTCGACCGGCACCGTGCCGGAAAGCGCGCCGAGCCCGCCGATGGCCATCTGGAACCCGGAGATCAGCGGCAGTTTGCCCACCGCGAAGAACATGCGGAACGCCTTGAACGCCGCCATCAGGCACGCCGATACGCCAAACCCGATGAGCGCCCGGCCCGCCACCAGCCCGCCGATGCCGGACGCCGTGGCGAAGACGAAGGCGCCGAGCGCGGCGAACATCAACAGCGCCGCTTCCGTGCGGCGCGGCCCGAAACGGTCGAGCAGCATGCCGAGCGGCAACTGGAAGAGGGCGAAGGTCAGGAAATAGGCGCTGGTCAGGAAGCCCAACTCCGCCGCGTCGAGCTTGAGCTCGGCCATCAGGTCCGGGGCGATGACGGCGTTGATGACGCGGTAGAGATAGGACAGGAAATAGCCGCAGGCGAAAGGGACGAAGACGCGGGCGAGGATCATCAGTGGGGTCTCTTACGAAGCGCGTTGGCGAACCGGCGCCTAGCGCCCCGGGAAGACGCGGCGGTAGCTGACGGCCTCGGCGATATGGATGCGCCGGACCTGATCGTGACCCGAGAGATCGGCGATGGTGCGCGCCACCCGCAGCACCCGGTGATAGCCCCGGGCCGAGAGCTTCATCTTCTCCGCCGCCCTGCTCAGCAGCGCCTGGCCTTCCCCATCGGGTGTCGCGACCTGATCCAGAAGCTCGCCGTCGGCTTCGGCGTTGGTGCGCACCGTCGCCCCGTTTCCCCCGCCATCTTTGCCAAGGGCTTTATAACGCGCGCGCTGGCGTTGCCGCGCCGCCTTGACCCTGGCGGCGACCTCGGCCGACCCCTCGGCCGGCGGCGGCAGGGTCAGATCGGCCGGGCTGACGGCGGGGACGTCGACATGGATGTCGATGCGGTCGAACAGCGGCCCGGATATCTTGGCCTGATAATCGGACGCGCATCTCGGCGCGCGGGAACAGGCCAGCGACGGGTCGCTCAGATAGCCGCAGCGGCACGGGTTCATCGCGGCGATGAGCTGGAAGCGGGCGGGATAGGTGCTGTGCGCATTGGCCCGGGCGATGGTGGCGCGCCCGGTCTCCAGGGGCTGGCGCAGGGATTCGAGGGTCTGGCGGGAGAACTCCGGCAATTCGTCGAGGAACAGGACGCCGAGATGGGCAAGCGAAATCTCGCCGGGCCGCACCTTGTGGCCGCCGCCGATGAGCGCCGGCAACGAGGCCGAGTGATGGGGATCGCGGAACGGCCGCGCGCGCAACAACCGCCCGCCTTCGAGGGTGCCGGCGAGGCTGTGGATCATGCTGACATCCAGCGCCTCCGCCGGATCGAGCGGCGGCAACAGGCCCGGCAGGCGCGCCGCCAGCATCGACTTGCCGGCGCCGGGCGGGCCGATCATCAGTAAATTGTGGCCCCCGGCGGCGGTGATCTCGAGCGCCCGCTTGGCGGTCTCCTGGCCCTTGATGTCGCGAAGATCGAGGGAAGAGGGCCGCTCCTCGGCCATCAAGGGTTCGGGCGAGCCCATGACCTGGGTGCCCTTGAAATGGTTGATGAGCTGCAACAGGTTCTCGGGCGCCAACACGTCGAGCCCCTCGACCCAGGCCGCCTCGCCGCCGCAGGCCGAAGGACAGATCAAGCCGTCATCGCCGGCATGGGCGTGGATCGCCGCCGGCAGGACGCCGGAAACCGGCGCGATGGCGCCGTCGAGCGCCAATTCGCCAAGGACGGTGAACTGGGCGATCTCCTCCGCCGGCAGGACGTCCATGCTGACCAGGAGGCCCAAGGCGATGGGAAGGTCGAAATGGCTTCCCTCCTTGAGCACGTCGGCCGGCGCCAGATTGACGGTGATCCTCTTGGGCGGCAGCGCCAGGCCGAGGGCGTTCAGCGCCGCCCGCACCCGTTCGCGCGATTCCGCCACCGCCTTGTCGGGCAGGCCGACGATGGTGAACGCCGGCAGGCCCGATGACATCTGCACCTGGACGTCGATCCCCAAGACGGCGATACCCTGAAAGGCGACGGTGGATACCCGCGCGACCATGGTGTCTCCCCTCGCGGCGCGACCGATTGGCGAAGGTCGCGCCGTGGCGACGATCTTAAGGCCATTGGCCGCCCACGGCCAGCGGCGATGGCGCCTGGCTCAAAAGCCGCTGAGGAGGAAATCGACGGCGCCGACGATCTCGAAGTGACGATCCTTCAGGGTTCCGACCACTTCGCCCAGCGCGCGAGAATCGACACCGGCCAGATCGGTGGTTGCCATTACCAGCCGCTGTCCGTCGATCTCGAAAACCGGATTGAGCCGCGTCATCGGCTTGGCGAAGCGTTCAAGCGGCACCAGGGGAACGACGACCCGGCTGCGAAGCCCGGACAGGAGATCGCTCTGGATATCGACCAGGTAGGGAACGTCCGGGTTATCCGTCGCGTTGCGATGCACGTCGAAGCGTGCCATCAGAACCGGCGCAGGCCGACGTTGTAGAGCCCTGTTCGATCCACCCGCTCGTTATGCGCGGCGATGGCCTCGACGTTGTCCTCGACCCAGGCGGCGGCCGCCGCCTGGCGCAGCGCCTCGACCAGGGCCCGTTCGGCGACCTGGGAGGCGTTGAGGCCGAGCGCCCTGACAGCCGCCATGACATCCTCGCGGATCGAGAGGTTGGTCGACTTGCGGCGGCATTTTTTGGCGAGAAAGCCGAGATCATTCATGACGGGTAGATATCCCTATGAAATATGCGCATATATTACACGCATATAAATAAGGGGTCAATGCCAATCAGGGCACCGGCTTCGCCGACTGACTAAGCACCGAGAACTTTTCTAGCGGCGACCCTCACCCCGAGCGGTGTTTGGGGCGCTTGGCGAAGCGGGTCTCGATGGCGTCCCAGATGCCGGCCTCGAGGCAGACGCCGTCGAAGCGGTCGATCTCCTGGATGCCGGTCGGCGAGGTGACGTTGATCTCGGTCAGGTAATCGCCGATGACGTCGATGCCGACGAAGACCATGCCGAGATCGCGAAGCGTCGGGCCGATGGTCCGGCAGATCTCGTGATCGCGCGCGTTGAGCTCCGCCTTGACCGCCTTGGCGCCGACATGGAGGTTGGCGCGCGCCTCGCCCGCGGCCGGGATGCGGTTGATGGCGCCGGCCGCCTCGCCGTCGATCAGGACGATGCGCTTGTCGCCTTGGCGCACCTCCGGGAGGTAGCGCTGGACCATCACCGGTTCGCGGTAAAGCTCTGTGTACATCTCCAAGAGCGCGTTCAGGTTCTCGTCCTTGGGCGCGATGTGGAAGACGCCGACGCCGCCGTTGCCGTAAAGCGGCTTGATGATGATGTCCTTCCAGGCCTCACGGAACTCGAGGATCCGCCGGCGGTCCGAGGTGATCAGGGTCGGCGGCATGAGGGCGGGGAATTTGGTGACGAACAGTTTCTCCGGCGCGTTCCTCACATGGACGGGGTCGTTCACCACCAGGGTCTTGGGATGGATGTGCTCGAGAAGATGGGTGGCGGTGATGTAGGCCATGTCGAAGGGCGGGTCCTGGCGCATCATCACGATGTCGAAACTGGAAAGATCGACGGTCTCGGCCGCGCCGATGGTGAAATGATCGCCCTTTTCGCGGCGCACCTCGAAGGGCCGGGCGCCGGCGATGACGCGCCCGTCATGGAAGCTTAAGTCCTGGGGCAGGTAGTGATGGATCTCATGGCCGCGCTTTTGCGCCTCCAACGCCAGCGCGAAGCTCGAATCGGCATCGATGTCGATGGCGTCGAGGGGGTCCATCTGAAAGGCGACGGTCAGGCCCATGGGGTCTCCTCCGCCGGGCCCAGGCGCCGTCGGGCGCTATCGCCCCAAGGCGGGCGCCGGGCTCGGGCTCGACCGATACTATCGGGAAATGACGCCAACGCAAAGGCAGGGCGCAAAGGCGGGGAAAGGGGCGGCGACGGCGCGGCGCCACCGCCGGTCCGGCGCCCGGCGGCTCAACCCTTGCGCCTGGGATCGGACTTGAGCAGCACGTGGTTGACCACCCTGCGGACGAATTTGACGTTGCGGGCGTGGTTGATCACCCGCTCCAGCTCCGCCTTGTCCTGGGCGACGCCGAACAGATAGACCGTGTAGTTGACGGTATCGACGCTGTAGTTGATGGCGGTGACCGCCTTGTCGAACAGGAACTTGGTCTTGAGCTGGGCGGTGATCCAGGTATCGCGGGCATAGTCCTTGGTGCGGCCCGATGCGACGACGGCGATCTCGTTGATCACCTCCTTGACGCCGGTGGCCCGCCAGGCCAGGCGCACCGCGTCGGCGCGCACCTCTTCCGATCGCACCACGCCGGTCACCAGCACGCGGCCTTCATACACCGCAAGGCCGAGGCCTTGGTACATGTCGGAGTTCTGTTTGAGCCACAGGATGTTGATGGCGGCGCGGATGCGGGTGTCCGTCAACGTCCCGGTGAGGCCGCGTTCCTGGGACGCGGCGACGGCGGCGCCGGCGCCGGCGCCGACGGCGAAGCCGGTCGTCGTACAGGCGGAAAGGGCCGGCAAAAGGAATGCCAGGGAGAGGACGGCGAGGGAAATCCGGGTATCAGACATGGGCGAGGAACCACTTGCTCGCGGACGCAGTGCCGCAATGTTCCTCCCGGACCGCCATTAGATTCATATCTCGCGGCCGTTGTCCAGCCCCTGGATGGGATTCACCCGCCTTCACCGGGCTCTCGGCCGGTCAATCCCGCCAGGCGTCCTTGATGTGGACGGGTAGCCGCCAGGGACGCATAAGCACGACGTCGTAGCGCACGAAGAGCCGCGAAAGCGCCGGATAGTGCGAGATGAAAAGCGCCGCGGCGCGGGAGATGCGCCGGCGTTGGCGGGGCGTGATGGCTTCGCCGGCCTCCCTCAGCGTGGCGCGCGCCTTGACCTCGATCACCGCCAGCGCCGATCCGCGCCGGGCGACGATGTCGATCTCGCCGGCGGGCGTGCGGTAATCCCTGGCCAGGATGCGATAGCCCAAGAGGCGGAGATACCAGACCGCCATGGTTTCGGCCCAACGCCCGGAGCGATAGGCGCGGCGTCGGCGTTTGCGCGTCATGGCGCCTTTCGGCCGCCGGAACGCCCGCCGCGGCCGGTGAGCGCCAGGGCGCGGGTATAGAGTTCGCGTCTCGAAACGCCGGTGGACGCGGCCACCTTCGCCGCCGCGTCGCGCACCCCGAGGCTCTCCAGCGCGGCGCCGAGTTGGGCGTCGATATCAACCACATCCGCCGCCGCGGCCGATTTTTCCGGCGGCGCGACGACGATGACGACCTCGCCCTTGGGCGGTCCCGCTTCGCGGTAATGGTCGGCGAGCTCTTCAAGTGTCGCGCGGCGGACCTCTTCGAAAAATTTGGTGAGCTCGCGGGCGACGGCCGCCTTGCGGTGACCGAGGACGGCCGCCATGTCGCCGAGCGACGCCGCCAGGCGGCGGGGAGATTCGAAGAGAACGAGGGTCGCCCTGACCGCGGAGAGCTCCTTGAGCGTTTTGCGCCGGGCCGCCTGTTTCACCGGCAGGAAGCCGGCGAACAAGAACCTGTCGCTCGGCAGGCCCGAGACCGCAAGCGCGGCGATCGGCGCCGAGGCCCCTGGGATGACGGTCACCGGGATGCCGGCGTCATGGCAGGCATTGACCAGCCTGTAGCCGGGGTCCGATATCAGCGGCGTGCCGGCGTCCGATACCAGCGCCACCGCCTGGCCGCGTTCGAGATGGCGGAGCAAAACGGGGCCGGCGCGGGCGGCATTGTGTTCGTGATAGGGCATCTTCCGCGCCGCGATGCCGTGGAACGCCAGCAGCTTGCCGGTGACGCGGGTGTCTTCGCAAGCGATCAGATCGGCGTGCTCGAGCGTGGCGAGCGCCCTCAGCGTGATATCGTCGGCGTTGCCGATCGGCATCGAGACGATATAAAGCCCGGCGTCCATCTTCGCCCCGGGCTGTTTTTTCGTCGGCGCCCGCTTTTTCATAATTGCCACCGGTTTACTTCCCGCCATTCCCTGATTACCTTAAGTTTTCGGCCAAGCGTTGGTTTTCCGCAAAATGTCGATCCTTGTTCCGTCCGCCACACCGCCCGTCCCTTCGGTCCCGCCCGTCCCGCGGCCGATAGCCGGGTTACACCTCGTCCGGATCACAGCGGTGCTTTTCGCCTTGTTCTTTGCGCTGGGGGGATGCGAGCAGGTCTCAAGGATAGCGGACGAGTTCACGCTGTGGCAAGGCGGCCCTCCGTCGAAACCGGCGACGGCGCCGCCAAGGAAGGTGACCCCGCGACCCAAGGCGCCGACGCCCCAGGTTGCCCGGCCTCCAGCGGTGCCGGCGCCGGTGACCACCGCGCCTCCGTCTACCGCGCCTACCCCCGCCCCGCCGATGTCGGCGATCGTCGAGGCCCGGCCGTTGCCGCCCGTGACCACGTCGCCCGCACCGGTGGAACTCATCCCGCCGCCCGGCGTTCGCGACATCATCCATGTCGGCTTGTTGGTGCCGCTGACAGGGCCTTCCGCGCCGCTTGGAAAGGCGTTGCTCAACGCCGCGCAAATGGCGCTGTTCGACATCGCGCCGGATGACTTCGCCTTGGTGCCGCGGGATACCGGGGGCACCCCGGAAGGGGCGGTGCGCGCGTTCCACGCGGTCGCGAACGCCGGCGCCACGGTCGTTCTCGGGCCCCTTTTCGCCTCTTCGGTCGAAGCCATCGCCCCGTTGGCCCGCGAGAGGAACATCAACATCGTCGCCTTCTCCAATGACCGTTCGGTTGCCGGTGGAGGCGTGTTCATCCTCGGCTTCCTGCCGGAGGTCCAGGTAGCGCGCGTCGTTGCCTACGCTCGCACGCGCGGGATTTACCGCTTCGCCGCCCTGCTTCCCGACACCGAATACGGCACCAGGGTGGGCGAAGCGTTTGCCCGCGCGGTGCAAGCCAGCGGCGCCGTGATCTCCCAGGTCGAACGCTATGGCGCCGTCGATGCCAAAAGCCTGTCGCCGGTGATTCGCCGGCTCGCCAATTACGACAGCCGCCGGGCGGCGCTGATGGCCCAGCGCCGCGTGCTCGAAGGCAAGGAGGGCGAGACCGCCAAGCGGGCGTTGAAAAGGCTCGAGAAACTGGACGCCTTGGGGGGCGTTGACTTCGACGCCGTCCTGGTGGCCGAAAGCGGTGCCAGGATCCGCGCCATAGCGCCGTTGTTGCCGTATTACGATATCGACACCCGCAGGGTCCGGGTGCTCGGCGCCGTGGGGTGGGATTCCCCGGCGGCGAGGGCCGAGCCGGCGCTGATCGGCGCGTGGTATCCCTCGCCATCGCCCGAGGAGCGTGAAGGCTTCGACAAAATCTATGCCGAAACCTATGGCCGCAAGCCGCCCCGCCTCGCGTCCCTTGCCTATGACGCGACAGCGATGGCGGCGGTGCTGGCCAGGAGCGAGACCGCCGACCATTTCACCACCGAGGCCCTGACGGCGGCCAATGGGTTCACCGGCATCGACGGTATCTTCCGGTTGCTGCCGGGCGGCGTGGCCGAAAGGGGACTGGCGGTCATCGAGATGAATGCCCGCGGCACCCGCATCGTCAGCCCGGCGCCACGTACCTTCGAGCGGCTCACCAACTGAGGCCGGCCGCCGAAGCCGTTTCGCCGGCGCCCCGCTAACCGCCCAGCCGGCAGGAAAGATGACACCGACGGAAACGGTGTGCGGTTATTCCGGCGGTCCCGGTAGGCGCTTTTGCCGGACCGTGACCCTTGCAGCGCTACGAACAACGTCCGTGTTAACGAGATCTAGCCCAGGAGTTCGAGGACGACGGCGTTGAGCCGCGCCCGCCCCGAAGCCGTGGCCCTGAGATGTTCGTCATCAAGGGTCAGGAACCCGCCCGCGATCAACCTTCGCAGTCTTCGCGGCCCCAGTATGTCGGTGAAATCACCGCCGGCTTGGCGCCGGAAGCGCGCCCGGTCGATCCCTTCCTTGAGCCTCAGGCCCATCATCACGATCTCCTCGATCCGCTCCCCCGGCGTCAGGCGGGTTTCGCTTTCGCTGCCATGGCCTTCGCTTTCGACCGCCGCGATCCAGCGCTCCGGGCTGCGGAGCGTCTTGACCGCGAGGGTGTCCTCTCCGATGGAGAGACGGCCATGGGCGCCAGGGCCGATGCCGGCGTAATCGCCGTAGCGCCAATAGCGAAGATTGTGGCGGCATTCCTCGCCGGGCTTGGCGTGGTTCGATACCTCGTAAGCGAAAAGGCCCGCCCCCTCGAGGGCCGCAAGCGTCGTCTCGTAGAGCCGGGCGCCAAGGTCTTCGTCGGGAAGCACGAAGACACCCCTTCGATGGGCGCCGAAAAAGGGCGTGCCGCGCTCGATCGTCAGCTGATAGGCGGAAATGTGCGATGCCCCCAGCGCCAACGCCTCGCCGAGCTCCGCCCGCCAGCTCTTGGCGCTCTGGCCCGGGAGGGCGTAGATCAAATCGAAGGAATGGCGGGGAAAGTACCTTTGGGCGCATTCGAGCGCGCAGATTGCCTCCCCGCGGCCATGGGTGCGACCGAGAAACCGAAGCGCGTCGTCGTTCAGGGACTGGATCCCGAGGGAGAGGCGGTTGACGCCGGCATCATGGAAGGCCTCGAACCGTTTGGCCTCGACCGAGGTCGGATTGGCCTCGAGCGTGACCTCGCACCCCGGCGCCACCGGCCACAGGGCGAAAGCGCGCCCGATGATCGCCGCGACGGTCTCGGGTTCCATCAATGACGGCGTGCCGCCGCCGAAGAAAATGCTCTCCAGCCGGCGCGACGGCGTCAAGGCGGCGATGTGCTGCAACTCCGCGAGATAGGCCTTGCGCCAGCGCGCCTGATCGATGGCCTCGCGGACGTGGCTGTTGAAATCGCAATAGGGGCATTTGGCAAGGCAGAACGGCCAGTGGACGTAAAGCCCTATGCCGGTTTCGATGCCGCCCGCGAGTTCTCGGAGCGGCGTATCCGTCTCGCTGTGGCCAAGCGCCGGCGCGGGCATCGGGTTCAATCCTTCCTGAAACAGGCGTCGACGAGCCGGCGAAGCGCATCGGCCCGGTGGCTGATGGCGTTTTTCCGCGCCGGCTCCATCTCGCCGAAGGTCACCTCATGGCCGCCGGGGACGAACATGGGATCATAGCCGAAGCCGTGATCGCCCCTCGGCGGCCAGACCAGGTGTCCGTCGACCCGCCCTTCGAAAATCTCGCAATGGCCCTTCGCTTGTGCGCTGTCCGCTCCGGCCGGCCAGCAGAGCGCGAGGGCGCAGATGAAGCTGGCGCGGCGGTCGGTCTTGCCTGAAAGTGCTTGTTCGACCCGATCCATGGCGGCGCCAAAATCCCTCTCGGGCCCGGCCCAGCGCGCCGAATGGATCCCGGGCGCGCCGTCAAGCGCCGCCACCGCCAGGCCCGAATCATCGGCCAGCGCCGGCAGACGCGACAGCCACGCCGCCGCGACGGCCTTGATGCGGGCGTTGTCGCGAAACGTCGCGCCGGTCTCTTCCGGCTCCCCAAGCCCGAGATCGGCCGCCGAGGTCAGGGCGATGCCGAACGGCGCCAGGCACTCGGCGATCTCGCGCGCCTTGCCCTGATTGTGGCTGGCGATAACGAGCCTATCCGCGTCGAACTTCCGGGGCATGGCCGACGCCCAACTTCGCGCCTCCTCGGTCAAGCCCGAGCGCGTCCCTTTGCAGAGCCGCCAACGCGCCGATGCCGTTGCGCGCGAGCGAAAACAAGACGTCGAACTGGGCCTTGGAGAACGGCGCCTCTTCCGCCGTACCCTGGATCTCGACGATCTTGCCGGCGCCGGTAAGGACGAAATTGGCGTCCACCATCGCCCTGCTGTCCTCGGCGTAATCGAGATCGAGGACCGCCTCGCCATCGACCACGCCGCAGGAGACGGCGGCCACCTGGTCCTTCAGGGGCATATCATTGATGACGCCGTCGTCGACCAGCCGGGAGAGCGCCATGTAGAGCGCCACATACGCCCCGGTGATCGCCGCCGTCCGCGTGCCGCCGTCGGCCAGCAATACATCGCAATCGAGCCTTATCTGACGCTCACCGAGGGCAACGAGGTCGGTCACCGCGCGCAGGCTGCGGCCGATCAGGCGCTGGATCTCCTGGGTGCGGCCCGTTTGCCTGCCCCGGGCGGCCTCGCGGCCGGAGCGGGTTTCGGTGGCGCGGGGCAGCATGCCGTATTCGGCCGTGACCCAGCCTTTTCCCGCATCGCGCAGGAACGGCGGGACGCGGTTGTCCAGGCTGGCGGTGCACATCACCCTGGTATCGCCGAAATTCACCAGACACGCGCCCTCGGCATATTTGTTGACGCCGGTTTCGAGCGTCACCGTGCGAAGCTCATCTCGGGCGCGTCCGGAGGGCCGCATGACGAAATCCCTTGGCAGTTTATCAACCAAACCCGTCCGGGCCCCGCCGTCCGGGCGAATTTCGCTGGTGTCCTCAAGCTAACGCGCCCCGTATCGCGCGTCCAGCGCGCTATCCGGCCGGATGGAAAGGATTCGACGGCCCCAACTGGGCTCTTCGCGCGCCTGTATCGCACAACGCCCCGGTATCGCTCAACACCAGGGTCCGCCGCCGGTCCGGGCGGCGTTGACGCTCGGGGGCAAGCTTACTAGATTTGAAGGCGCGTCCCCAGTACTTACTTTCATGGAAGGGTGATACATATGATCGTTTTTCGCGGTCTCCGGGGTGGAAGCGTCGCGCCGGCGATGTCCGGACATCGTCAAGCGGCGCTAGAGCCCTCCGGTGGCCGCGAAAAGCGACCCTTCGGGCGGCCTTGCGGGCCCTTACGCTCACCTCGCGCGGCCCTTGTGATGCGCCCCCATCACGGCGGACC
>JACZQV010000069.1 GCA_022545545.1 Pseudomonadota bacterium | reverse complement strand
GTTCACTTCTCAAAGAAAGCGCGGTCACGACTTGAACCGCCCACCACAGCAAATTTCAGTGCGTGCGACGAAGCTAATCGCAATTTCCTTGCTGTCCGCCCTGATGAACACCGTTCCGTCGCTGGCAGAAGAAGCCCCGGCGCTGCCATCGGTTACCGTCGCAATAGTTGCGCAATCCGAAGTTATCGGCCGCGTCCCGATGTCGGGAACGCTGGTCGCCCGAAATGAGATCCTCATCTATCCGCAAGTCAGTGGATACTCCATCGAACAGTTGCATTATGACATTGGTGACTGGGTCCGCGAAGGCGACATTCTTGCTGAATTGAACAGCCAGATTCTGACCGCCCAATTTGAGCAGGCCAAAGCCCAGCATTCCGGCTCGGAAGCTGGTGTACGGCAGGCCTTCAGCCAGATAGCATCTGCGGACGCATCGGTGACCCAGGCATCCGCCGTGCTTGAACGCACCGAGAGCCTGCAGACACGCGGCACAACAACCCAGTCAGTCCTGGATCAGGCAATTGCTGCAGACCTCACCGCGCAGGCCGGTCGCAGATCGGCGCTGGACGGCATTGCGATTGCCAAGGCGAACTTGCAACAGACAGACGCCCAACTTGAAATTGCCCGCCTAAATCTTGAGCACGCAACCATAGTATCGCCAGCCGATGGGCTAATTTCGGTAAGAAACGGCCAGGTTGGTGCCATCGCTTCATCCGGCGGCGAACCAATTTTCAAGCTGGTCGCTAACGGCGAAATTGAAATTGAGGCCGAAATTATTGAAACCGCCCTCGGCCAGATTGAAACCGGCGACACGGTGCAAATGGTCATTGCCGGCATTGGCCAGACAAACGGCGAAGTGCGGCTAATCTCACCGATTGTGGACCCGGTGAACAGGCTGGGAACCATCCGGATCACAACGCAGGACAGCGCGCGATTACGCTCGGGCCTGTTCGCCGGCGGCTGGAGCGAGGCCATCACCCGGGAAGTGTTCGAGCGCGGCCATGTGGTCGGCGTCCTTCCTTACGATCCGATCGAGGATCGGGTGGTGCTGATCGAGCAGTTCCGCATCGGCGCCTATGCCGCCGGGTTCTCGCCCTGGCTGATCGAGATCGTCGCCGGCGTCATCGAGGCGGGCGAGGAACCGGAAGAGGTGGCCCGGCGCGAAACCTTGGAGGAGACGGGTTGCTCGGTCACCGAATTGATGCCGGTCACGACCTATCTCGTCGGGCCCGGGGGCGCATCCGAGACCGTCAAGCTCTTTTGCGGGCGCGTCGACGCCAGGGGCGCCGGCGGCATCCACGGCAAGAAGGAAGAGCATGAGGACATCCGCGTGTTCTCGGCGCCCTTCACCGAGGCCATGGCCAGGGTGGACAGCGGCGAGATCAAGAACGCCGTCAGCATCATCGCCCTGCAATGGCTGGCGCTGAACCACGATCGATTGCGCCGGCGCTGGGGGTAGAGGGCCGAGGGCCGGGCGGGGCGCCTGTCCCCTTGATCGGCCGCCGACGCCCCGCTAGTCTCCGGCGACGAGTGCGCCCCGGCCCACATCGACACCAACCCCGGATCGTTCCATGGACATTCGCGACGGCTTCATCGACACCATCGGCAACACGCCCCTGATCAGGCTGAAGAGAGCCTCGGAGGAGACCGGTTGTGAAATCCTCGGCAAGGCGGAGTTCCTCAACCCCGGCGGTTCGGTGAAGGACCGGGCGGCGCTTTTTATCGTCATGGACGCCGAGAAGCGGGGGACGCTCAAACCGGGCGGCGTCATCGTCGAGGGCACCGCCGGCAATACCGGGATCGGACTGGCGCTCGTCGGCAATGCCCTTGGCTATCGTTCGGTGATCGTCATCCCCGACACCCAGAGCCAGGAAAAGAAGGACATGCTGAGGCTGTGCGGCGCCGAGTTGATCGAGGTGCCCGCCGTGCCTTACGCCGATGACAACAACTACGTCAAATATTCCGGCCGCCTCGCCGAAGAGCTCGACGAAAAGGAGCCCAACGGCGCCATCTGGGCCAATCAGTTCGACAACGTCGCCAACCGCCAGGCCCATCTCGAGGGCACCGGGCCGGAGATCTGGGAGCAGACCCAGGGTAAAGTGGACGGCTTCATCTGCGCCATCGGCACCGGCGGCACCGTCGCCGGCGTCGGCATGGCGCTCAAGGAGCGCAACCCCGAAATCGTCATCGCCATCGCCGATCCCATGGGCGCGGCGCTTTACAATTACTACAAGCACGGCGAGCTCAAGGCGGAAGGCACCTCGATCACCGAGGGGATCGGCCAGGGGCGGGTGACGGCGAACCTGGAAGGGGCGCCGATCGACGACGCCTTCCAGATACCGGACGCCGAAGCGCTGCCCATCATTTTCGATCTCTTGAAGCATGAGGGGCTGTGCATGGGCGGATCGACGGGCATCAACGTCGCCGGCGCCATCCGCCTGGCCAAACAGATGGGGCCGGGGCACACCATCGTCACCATCCTCGCCGATACCGGCCAGCTCTACCAAAGCAAGATATTCAACCTCGAATTCCTGCGCGAGCGCAACCTGCCGCTGCCCGACTGGCTGACGTAACGTGGGCGGGAGAAAATCCGAAGTCCCGCGCGCCAATACCGCCTAGGCGCCAGGCTTTCGCCCCCACCGCGCGGCGGCATTTCGTTCCTTCCAATTCGCGGGGTCAATGCCATGGACTACGTCAATCCCGAATCCCTGGTCTCCACCGAGTGGCTGGCGGCGAACCTCACGAACGACGCGGTGCGCATCGTCGATGCCTCCCTGCCCCCGGCCGGCGATGAGGGGCGCGATGCGAAGGCCGAGTTCGCCGCGCGTCACATTCCTGGCGCGGTGTTCTTCGACATCGACGGGATCGCCGACCGTGAAAGCGCGCTCCCCCATATGATGCCGGATGCGGAGACCTTCGCCGCTTCCGTCGGCGCGCTCGGCATCGGCAATGGAACGAGGGTGGTGGTCTATGACACCCACGGCCTTTTTTCCGCCGCCCGTGCGTGGTGGATGTTCCGCGCCTTCGGCCACGATGACGTCGCCATCCTCGACGGTGGTTTCCCCAAGTGGGTGCGCGAGGATCGCGCGATCGAGCCGGGCGCGCCCCAACCACCCCCGGCCCGGTTCGACGCCAGGCTCGATCCCGGCATGGTCAGGGACTTCGACCAGGTCCTCGCCAACATCGAAAGCCGCGACGCCCAGGTGATCGACGCCCGCGGCTCCCCCCGCTTCACCGCTTCCGCGCCCGAACCCCGCGCCGGCCTCCGGGGCGGCCATATCCCCGGCAGCGTCAATCTCCCCTATCCCGATCTCCTCAAGACGGAAGACGGGACGCTGTTGGCGGCTACAGACCTCGCGAAGGCATTCTCCCAGGCGGGCGCCGATCTCGCGAGGCCGGTGATCGCCACCTGCGGCTCCGGCGTGACCGCGGCGGCGCTCGTCTTCGCCCTCCATCTCCTCGGCAAGGACGACGCCGCGATCTATGACGGTTCGTGGTCGGAATGGGGCGGGCGCCAGGACGCCCCGGTGGAGACCTGAGACCGGTTTCAGGAGGCATCACCGCCAACGGTTCCTCTGGCGCCGGGCCTTGGCCGGTGCCAAGATGACGCCCGCCTGAAGGCGACGAATGGCTGCATGGTCTGGCAAGCGCGGCACCCCGGAGGCAAGGATGATGAAGAAGGATACGCTGATCACCGCCACCGGCCGCGATCCGGATAAGAATTTCGGCATCGTCAACCCGCCGGTCTATCACGCCTCGACCGTCACCTTTCCCACCGTCGAGGCCCTCGAGGCGGCGACCCGGGATCCGTTCAACAACGTCTATTACGGCCGCTACGGCACGCCGACGACATTCGCCCTGGAAGAGGCCATGGCCGAGCTCGAGGGCGGGCACCGCGCCATCGCCTGCGCGTCGGGCCTCGGCGCCATCATGGCGACGTTGCTGGCGCTTCTCGACACCGGCGACCATCTCCTGATGGTCGACAGCGCCTATGGCCCGACGCGCAAGGTCTGCGATCTGGTGCTCGCCCGCTTGGGCATCGAGACCACCTTCTACGACCCCATGATCGGCGCCGGCATCGGCGAGCTGATGGGCGAGAACACCCGCGTCGTGTTTACCGAATCGCCGGGCTCCCTGACCTTCGAGGTCCAGGACCTCCCCGCCATCGCCGCCGCCGCCCATGAGAAGGGCGCCGTGGTGGTGCTCGACAACAGCTGGGCGACGCCCTTGAATCTCGCGCCCTTCGAGCTCGGCGTCGATATCTCGATCCACTCGGCGACCAAGTACCTCGCCGGTCATTCCGACCTCATGCTCGGAATCATCACGACGACGGAGGCGACCTTCGACAAGGTCCGCCTCACGTCGGGCCTGATGGGCGGCTGTCCCGGCCCCGATGACTGTTACCTCGCGCTCAGGGGTTTGCGGACGCTCGGCGTCCGCCTGGCCCGCCACCAGGAGACCGGGCTCGCCCTCGCCCATTGGCTGAAAGACCGCGCCGACGTCGCGCGCATCCTCCATCCCGCCTTCGAGGACTGTCCCGGCCATGACATCTGGAAACGGGATTTCACCGGCGCGTCCGGCCTCTTCAGCATCGTCCTTGAGCCCCGTTCCGCCAAGGCCGTCGCCGCCATGCTCGACGGCATGGAGCGCTTCGCCATGGGCTATAGCTGGGGCGGTTACGAGAGCCTGATCCTGCCCGCGGACCCGAGGCCGCTCAGGACGGCGACGGAATGGCGGGCCGAGGGGCCGTTGATCCGTCTCCACCCCGGGCTGGAAGATGCCGGCGATTTGATCGCCGACCTCGAGAAGGGTTTCGAACGCCTCAACCGGAACGGCTGATTTTCCCCGAGGACGCCGGCCTTCCGGCGCCGCTCGACCGCCTGGGCCGCCTGGGCCAAAGCGAGACCACGGCGAATATCAGCGCCGCGGCAAGGACGATGGACGGCCCCGAGGGCGTGTCCCAGTGGAACGAGCCCGCCATGCCGAGCGCCACGGCAGCACACCCGATAAGCGCCGCGCCGACGGCCATCTGCTCCGGCGTCCTGGCGAAGCCGCGCGCCGCCGCCGCCGGAATGACCAGGAGCGAGGTGATCAGCACGATGCCGACGATCTTGAGCGACACCGAGATGACGAGCGCCATCAGCACCACGAAGACGAGACGGACGGCACGCACCTTCACGCCCTCGACCCGCGCCAGCTCGGCATCGATGGTGACGGCCAAAAGCGGGCGCCAGATCGCGATCAAGACGGCCATCGCGACGGCGCCGGTCCCGTAGATCCACAAAATATCGGCGGTTCCGACGGCGAGGATATCGCCGAAGAGATAGGCCATGAGATCGATGCGCACGGGCTCGATCAAGGCGAGCGCCACCAGTCCCGCCGCCAGCGCCGTATGGGCGAGGATGCCGAGAAGGGTGTCGGTGGGAAGCCCGGGACGTCCTCTACCCCCTTGTCCCTCCCCGGCGACCAGTAGAACCGCGATCAGGAGCGCGACGGCGATGATACCGAGGGTGGCGCTGAAATGAAGGACGAGGCCCAGCGCCACGCCGAGCAGCGCCGAGTGGGCGAGGGTCTCGCCGAAGAAGGCGAGGCGGCGCCAGACGACGAAAGAGCCCAAGGGCCCGGCGATGATGGCGACGCCGAAGCCGGCCGCCAATGCGCGAAGCACGAAATCATCCATCACTAACGCTTCCCTCCTCTTCTCCGTCGGCTTCCTCGTTGGCGCCGGCGGCGATGACCCTGCCGGCGGCGTCATGTTCGTGGTCATGCGCGTGGGCATAGATGGCGAAGGTTTCGGCGATACGGGGGCCGAACAGGGCGATGTATTCGGGGTGGCGGCTGACCATTTCCGGGCGTCCGGCGCAGCAGACATGATGGTTGAGACAGATCACCTCATCGGTCGCCGCCATGACGAGATGGAGATCGTGGGACACCAACAGCACACCCAGTCCCCGTTCATGGCGGACGCGGCCGATAAGGCCGTAAAGCTCGGCCTGACCCGTCAGGTCGACGCCCTGCACCGGCTCGTCCAGCACCAGGAGATCGGGCTCGCCGAGGAGCGCCCGGGCAAGGAGGACGCGCCGGGTCTCGCCGCCCGAGAGGGTCTGGAGCGGAAGATCGAGTGTGTGCCCGGCCCCGACCTCTGCCAATGCCCGTTCCATGCTCCCGCGCCGAGGCCGCCGGGCGAGCGCCAGGAAGCGGCCGACGCTCAGCGGCAGGACCGGATCGACGGCAAGCCTCTGGGGCACATAGCCGATGGAGAGGCCCGGCCGCAGCCACACCGTGCCGGCATCGGGCCGAAGGAGACCCAAGAGGACCCTTATCAGCGTCGTCTTTCCCGACCCGTTGGGGCCGATCAATGTGACCACCTCGCCCTCACTCACCGTGAGCCCGGCGTCACTCAACACCTCCGTGCCGCCGAAGGAGACGCAAATTCCCCTGACCTCGACGAGGGAACCGGTCTCCCCTCCCCTGGGCGTCGGGTGTGCCGGCGCGGGACCGATGGACATGGTGGCCTCTCAGTCCGGGACGCAGTTCACGCAGATCCCCGTCACCTCGACCGTCTGCCGCTCGACCGAGAATTGGAGATCCCGCGCGCTCGCCGCGATGGCGCCGGAGATCGCTTCCTCATCGACCTCGGCGACGGTGCCGCACAGGCGGCAGATGAGGTGCTGGCCGCTATGGGGCCGGCCCGGATCGATGCAACCGATATAGGCGTTGAGCGAAGCGATGCGGTGGATGAGCTTCTGTTGCAGGAGAAAGTCCAACGCCCGGTAGACGGTGGGCGGCATGGGTTTTCGGCCTTCGGCGCTCAACATGTCGAGAATCGCATAGGCGCCAAGCGGCGCGTGGGACTGCCAGACGAACTCCAGCACGCTCCGGCGCAACTCGGTCAGGCGCGCCCCGCGTCTGGCGCAAAGCTCCGCCGCAAGCGTCATGGCCTCCTCGACGCAGCGCCCGTGGTCGTGACCGCGGCGCATCGCCGCCGGCAGCTTGCCCTTCTTCCTCGCCATCCCGCCTGACCTCCCCTCCTTGCCCGGTCCGCTATGCGTGGTGCCGGGCTGGGGTTTCAAGTTAGTACGTTATAATATAACATAAGCACCGGAAAAGGGGAGTCCCCCCGAGCCTTGGATAAACGGCGGCTAGGTTTGATCAAGACCCTTTACATCATCATCGCGGCGGCCCTGGTGACGGCAGGCGTTGGGGCGCCGCGCCTTGCCGCCGAGGCGCCAATGGTGGTGGCAAGCATCCCGCCGCTTCATTCACTCACCGCGGGCGTCATGGCGGGGGTGGGCACGCCAGCTTTGATCGTAAGGGGCGCCGCCTCGGCGCACCATCATGTGCTCCGCCCCTCCGAGGCGCGCGCCCTTCACCGCGCCGAAATCGTCATTTGGATCGGTGAGGCGCTCGAGGCGTTCCTCGCCAAGCCTATAAAGAGCCTCGCCGGCAAGGCCGCCATCGTGAAGATGTTGGAAACCCCGGGGCTGCGGCTGTTGGCGCCGCGCAAGGGCGGGCTTTGGGCCAGCGATGGCGCGCCCCTTGCCCGGCGCGCCGAACCGGGCGACGCCGATCCGCACGTCTGGCTCGATCCCGAAAACGCCAAGATCATGGTTGGCGCCATCGGCGCCGCCCTCGCGGCCAAGGATCCGGCCAACGGCGCGCTCTATGGCGCCAATGTCCGCGCCCTCACGCGCCGCCTCGACGCCCTGGCGGCCGAGCTAGGCGCGCAACTCGAGCCGTTCCGCGCCGTTCCCTTTCTCGTCTATCACGACGGCTTTCAGTACTTCGAAAAGCGTTTCGGCCTCGACGCCCGGGGCGCCGTCGCCTCTGCTCCGGAACAAAAACCCGGGCCGAGGCGGATGCTTCGACTTCGGGCGCTGATCGAAGCGGGCCGCATAGGGTGCATATTCGCCGACCCCGGCACGCCGGCGTCCCTGATCCATGCGCTGACGGGGGAGACCGGCGTGCCAAGCGCCGTCCTCGATCCGCTCGGCGCCGGCCTGGCGCCGGGACCGGATCTCTATTTCGCGCTGATGCGGGCCAACGCCCGGGCTTTTGTCCGCTGTCTCTCCGGTCCTTAGAGGGCTCGCTTCGCGGTTGACAGGGGGGGCCAAAGGTCTAATACCAGCGAGCCGATGAAGACCTTTTAAGCCGTTACGGAGGCCCCGGCGATGTCAGACGATGCAACCAACGCCCTCGAACAGGTGCTGGACGAGATCGACTTCAATGCCGATGGGCTGATTCCCGCCATCGCCCAGCAGCACGACACCGGCGAGGTGCTGATGCTGGCGTGGATGAACCGTGACGCCGTGACCGAGACCCTTGGCACCGGCGATGTCCACTACTTCTCGCGCTCCAGAGGCGAGCTTTGGCGCAAGGGGCAAAGCTCGGGCCAGACCCAGAAGCTGGTCGAGCTGCGTCTCGATTGCGACGGCGATACGCTGCTTCTGCTCGTCGATCAGAAGGGCGTCGCCTGTCACACCGGCCGGCGCAACTGCTTTTTCCGCGCCCCGCGCGCCGGCAAGCTCGAGACCATCGCCGAGGTCGAAATCGACCCCAAGGAGCTCTATCCCGGTTAAGGGCCAGGTTTGACCGCGCCCGGCATGGGGTGGCCGCGCTCGATCTTGATGCCCTTGATCACTTCCTTGACGACGCCGCAAAGGGGCAGGCTGATCCGCGCCGCATCGGCTTCCCGGAGCACGATGGTCATGTCCTTTTCCGCCCACGGCATCTGGCGCTCCTCCCGCCAGGTCTCGAGCGCCCAGTTGCTGGCGCTGCTTTGCAGCAGGGCCTGGCGCAGGGGTTCCTCCTCGACGCCCAACTCGCCGCCCAGCTTGAGCCCTTCGTAATTGGCCGAGATGCAGGCCCAGAGGATCAGATTGTTGACCATCTTGCCGACCTGTCCGGCGCCGAGATCGCCCAAGTGGAAAATGGCGTCGGCGAAGGCCGCGAACGCCGGCCGGCAGGCCTCGAACACGTCCCGATCGCCACCGGCCATGACCAAAAGCTTGCCCTCTTCCGCCGCCCGTTCGCCACGGCACAAGGGCGCGTCGAGGAACGCCACCCCGCTGCCCTCGCCCTTGGCCGCGAGCCGCCTCATGGTGCCGGGCGCGACGGTCGAGGATATGGCGATGACGGCGCCTTCCCTGGCCCCCGCCAGCAGCCCGTCCGGGCCCAGGACCACCTCTTCGGCCTCGGAATCGAAGCCGACGACGACGATGACGAGATCGCTTTCGCGCGCCACTTCCGCCGGGTTGGCGGCCTTCCGGGCGCCGAGCGCCGCCGCCGCCGCCATGGCCTCATCCGAAACATCGAAGCCGGTGACGGCGAAACCCTTCTTGACCAGGTGCCGGGTCATCGGCCGTCCCATGCGGCCGAGCCCGATGATGCCGACACGTTCGATCTTTTCCATGCTCGATGCTTTCCCTCCCCGGTTTTTCGCCCATCCGATATCGTTTCTCCAAGGGATGAGCAATTCGGCGCAACCCGATGTTGCTACACAAAATTATCCATCCAGGCAAGCGGGCTATGGAGGCGCCGCGCCGAAAGCGGCGCCAGCGAGGCCCGGTCATCGCCCACCCGGTCCGGGAGCGTCTTTGCAAACGGCTTCCCGATCCATTAAACTTGGTCATACATGGTCCCGCGTATCTCCCCCGAATCCTGGCCCCTCGTCGTCGCCCACCGTGGCGGCGCCGCGCTTTGGGCGGAAAACAGCATCACCGCCTTTCGCGGCGCCGTCGGCCTCGGCGTCGATCTCATCGAGTTCGACGTTCACCCGACCCGGGACGGGAAGATCGTCGTCATCCATGACCCGACGCTCGGGCGCACGACGACGGGCGCGGGCGCCGTGGCGGATCATGAGTGGAGCGAATTGGAGAAACTGAGGCTCAAGGAGGGCGGGCACGACCGCATACCCTTGTTCGACGAGGTCATCGACCTGATCAAGCCGACGCCGCTCGGTCTGCGCATGGAAATCAAGATGCGGGCGGACGCGACCCCCTATCCGGGGCTCGAGGCCATGCTGGCCGAGCGCCTCGAGGCCACCGGCATGTTGGGTCGCACGGTGGTCACCTCCTTTGCCTGGGAGACCCTGAAGACCTTCGGTGCCCTGGCCGAGCCCGCCGGTTTCATCGCCCTCGTCAAGCGCGGTATCTTCGACGACGCCGGCGGCATCGAGGGCGCGGGCAAGATGGTGCGCGCCGGGGGGTTTGCCGAGATGGGCGCCCCGATCTCCTGCCTTGGGGCCGATTCGGTCGCGCGGGCCAGGGATCTCGGTCTCAGGCTCGGCGCCTTCAGCGTCAGGAAAAGGGCGGACATCGAGAACGCGCTGAAATGGGGCGTCAACGTCTTCACCACCGACCGTCCCGATCTGGCGATGACGCTTCGCCGCCGACTTTACGGGGTTTGAGAACCGCCGCCCTCGGCCTCGATCTCCTTGCCGCCCCGGAGACGGGAATGGGGCCGATCACAGTTCCGTGAGAATCGCGAAAGCGGCTGGCCCGGCCGGGGAACTGGGCTTAAAATGCCGGCCCAGAGGGGCATCGCGCCGGTCGGCCCGGTCCCGGGAGCCAGCAAGATCACCGAGCCGGGTCAGAGCACTATCCGGCCCATTCCGAGGGAAGGGGCATGCCACGCTGGATACGCTTCGAACATGGTGGAAAGAGCGGCTTCGGGACGCTCGAGGGCGACACCATCACGGTGCATGAGGGGGAGCTGTTCGCCTCCCCCTCGGCGAGCGGCGAGACGTTCTCGCTTGCCGATGTCACGGTGCTGATGCCGTGCGTGCCGAAGAAAATGATCGCCCTTTGGAACAACTTCCACGCCCTGGCCAAGAAGTTGAGCATGCCCGAGCCCGAGGAGCCGCTTTATCTCATCAAGACGGACAATTCCTATCTCGCATCGGGTCAGGTCATCCGCCGGCCCAACGCCTACAGCGGCAAGGTGGTCTACGAGGGCGAGATCGGCATCGTCATCGGCAAGGAATGTAAGGAAGTGTCCGAGGAAGACGCCGATGATTACATCTTCGGCTACACCTGCATCAATGACGTCACCGCCGTCGAGTTGATCGACAAGGACCCGACCTTCGCCCAGTGGGTGCGGTCGAAAAGCTTCGATACCTTCGGCGTCTTCGGGCCGGTGATCGCCACCGGCATAAACCCGGACAATCTGTCGATCAAGACCGTGCTCAACGGCCAGGAACGGCAGAACTATCCGGTTTCCGACATGATCCTCGGGCCGAGGCTGATCGTCAGCCGGCTGTCGCACGACATGACGCTCCATCCCGGCGACGTCATCTGCTGCGGCACCTCCCTCGGCGTCGGCTCGATGAAGGAGCCGAGCAATACGATCGAGGTCTCGATCGAGGGCATCGGAACGCTGAGCAACACCTTCGTGCAATGACGGGCGTGCAATGACGGGCCGGTATTAACGGCCCGTTTCGTTTTGGCCCCGGGTGGCTTCGGCAGGGCTTGGCGGGCCCGACTCACTTAGACCCATAAGAACGCGGGTATAGGGGCAGAGTATCATGCGAATCTGCGTTGTCGGCGCCGGCGCGATCGGCGGCCTCATGGGCGCGAAGCTGGCGCTGTCCGGCCAGGAGGTCACCCTGATCGATCAAGGCGCGCACCTCGCGGCGATCAAGGAGAACGGCCTCAAGCTGGTGATGGAGGACGGCGCCGAGCTCCTCGCCAAGGACCTCAAGGCGACGGACAGCTTCGATGAAGCCGGGACGCAAGACATGGTCATCCTGGCGCTCAAGGCCCATCAGATCGAGGCGGTGGCGCCGAAACTGCCGGCCCTTTTCGACGCCGACACCTCCATCGTCACGGTCCAGAACGGCCTTCCCTGGTGGTACTTCCAAAGGCACGGCGGCGAGTTCGACGGCCGCCGCCTCGAGACCCTCGATCCCACGGGCGTGATCGAGGCCAACATCGAGGCCGAGCGCATCATCGGCTGCGTCGTCTACCCGGCGGCCGCGGTCATCGAGCCCGGCGTCATCCATCACGTCGAAGGCGACCGCTTCCCGGTGGGCGAACTCGACGGATCGGAAAGCGAACGGGCGAAGACGCTTTGCCAGACCCTGATCGACGCCGGCTTCCGCTCCCGCGTGGTCGACGACATCCGCTCCGAGATCTGGCTCAAGGCGTGGGGTAACCTCTCGTTCAATCCGATCAGCGCGCTCACCCACGCGACCCTCCTCGACATCTGCCGGTTCCCCGAGGCCCGCACCCTTGCCGCCAACATGATGAAGGAGGCCCAGGAGATCGCCGAGAAGCTCGGCATCGAGTTCCGCCACACCATCGAGAGAAGGATCGAGGGCGCCGAGGCCGTAGGGGCGCACAAGACCTCGATGCTCCAGGACGTGGAGGCCCGCCGCTCGCTCGAGGTCGAGGCCCTGATCGGCGCGGTGATCGAGCTCGCCCGTCTGACGAATACGCCCTCGCCCTCCATCGACGCCGTCTGCGCCTGCGTCAAGCTGCTGGATAAGACGCTGATGCAGGATTGATCCCGACCGGCCCCGGGCCGGGGTACGCCCTTGCGCGGAGGCGGCGGAATGCCGGCGCCCTTGGTTTCACCGCCTGAGCGTCGGATCGAGGCGGTCGCGCAGCCAGTCCCCGAAGATGCTCACCGACAGCGTGGTAATGAAGATCACCATCCCCGCGAACACCGCGATCCACCACGCAAACAGCAAATAACTGCGTCCCGAGCCCAACATCAGCCCCAGGGAGGTCAGTGGCGGCTGGATACCGAGGCCGAGGAAGCTCAATGAGGTCTCGAGCAGGATCGTCGAGGGAAAATTCAGGGTGAATTGGACGATGAGGGCGCTCGCGATGTTGGGGAGGATGTGGCGGTAATAGACCCGCCTCGGCTGGGCGCCTAAGGACCGGACGGCGACAACATAGCCTTGCGCGTTGGCGCCGAGCACCATACCGCGGGCGATCCGCGCATAATTCTCCCAGCCGTTGATTCCCATAATCACGATAAACAGCGCGAAGCTGTTGCCGAAGAAGGCGAGCACGGCAAGGGCGATGATCATGAAGGGCATGGACGCTTGGGCATCGACGAACATCATGATCACTTCTTCGGCATAGCCGCGGAAATGGGCGGCGACGAAACCGAGGAAGGTGCCAAGCACGGCGCCGATGAACGTGCCCAGAAGGGCGATGAAGATGCTCATGCGTATGGCATAGATCAGCCGGCTGAGAACATCGCGTCCCAGTTCGTCGGTGCCCAATAGGTACTGCGGTAGCCCGCCCATGAATGCCGGCGCTTTCAGGCGATTGAGGAGATCCAGCTTGGCGTAATGCTGCGGCGCCAGCACATCGGCGAAGATAAAAACAAAGAAGGTGGCCAGCAGGAACACGCAGCACATGATGACCAGCACAGGCATGCGGGCCAATTCGCCAGTCAAATTAGAAAATATCCCCGGCCTTACCAGGCTGGCGCCGGTTTCCTGGGCCGGACCGATGTTGTCGGCCATGGCTCAGTCCTCCTGCTTCTGGGAACTGACCCGGATGCGTGGGTCGATCCAGCCATAGGTGATGTCGATCAGAAGATTGGCAATGACCATGGTGAGGGCGACCAGCATGATCAGGGCCTGGACAACGGCAAGGTCGCGGTTGCCAACAGAGGTCACCAGGAGACGGCCGACCCCGGGCCAGGCAAAGATCGATTCGGTGATCAGAGAACCGCTGATCAGCCCACCGATCTTGAACCCCAAACAGGTGACCACGGGGATGGCGGCGTTGGGAAGGGCGTGGCGAAAAATCCGTTTCAACCGGGGGACACCCTTGGCCCGGGAGGTTCGCATGTAAGACTGATTGAGCACCTCGAGCATGGCCGATCGCGTGAACCGGGCAAGGGAGCCCATGCCGCCGGTGCCCAAGGTCACCACGGGCATCACCATGTGCCAGAGGGTAGAGCTGCCGGAGCTCGGCAACCATTGGAGCCAGAGCGTGAATACTAGGATCAACAATATTCCCAAAAAGAAATTAGGGATCGCATAGCCCAGAACCGCCGTCGTCATCATCGCGCGGTCGATAGCACTATTCCGGTTCAAGGCGGCGACGATGCCGAGAGGAATCCCGACGCAGACGCCGAAGACGAAGGCCGCGAAACCCAGTTGCAGGGTGGCGGGAATGCGCTCGACCACGACCTCTAACGCCTTGCGGTCGTCGATAAAGGACACCCCGAAATCGCCCTTGAACACGCTCATGAAGTAAAGGCCATATTGCTCGTGAAGGGGACGGTCGAGCCCCCATTCATGCATGTAATAGGCGATCGTTTCGGCGTCCGCGTCATCGGGCAGAAGGGTGTCGATGGGATCGCCCGAGACGCGCAGGACGATGAATATGAAGGTCACCACCATCCACAGGGTGATGATCGCCCGCAGCACCTTGATGGCGACATAACGCGTATTCATGGGCGCCCCGCCCGGCCCTTTCCTTGGCCGAGCACCTTGTTGGAACGCCGCGCGCCAAGCGCGAGGGCGGGGTCGTTCACTATCACCCCGTCAAACCCCCGCTCCATGAGCCCCAGGAAGCGCTTGGCGTCGATGTCGCCGGTATCCTCGCCCGAGTTACGCAGCCCGGCGGTCACCCAGACCGGCCTGTCGGCGACCCCCGGCCCACGGGCCAGGGCCAGCGTGGTTTTGTTGATGTCCTCTTCCCACAGCCGCGCGATGTCGCCGCCAGCGCCGTAGAACGATTCGAATTTCCTGTAGTTCGTGAGGAACCCCAGGATCACGACATCGGGCGCGTCGCGCCTTAACGCCCGCACCTGCTTGTTGCCATGGAGCCCAAAAACGACCTGGTTTTCCATCCTCAAGCGCCGGACCTCCTCAAGGACACGAAGGGGAAAATCGGGGTCGCGAATCTTGATATCCAGCAGCACCCCGACACGGTTTTGGGCGATTTGCAGCACGTCGGACAACCGCAAAACAGAACGTTTCGAGAGTTCCTTCCAGGTAAGGTCCTCGACGGCATCGCCATCCACCTCGCGGTCATGGACACAGACCAGAACGCCGTCGCGGCTCTCCCGTATGTCGGTCTCGATCAGGTCGGCGCCCGCCTTGATCGCCGCCTCGAAGGCCTGCTTGCTGTTTTCGGTGAAATTCACCGAAAAGCCACGGTGGGCGATGATGAGGGTCCTGCCCGCCGCCCGTTGGCGCCACGAAGAGGCCGCGACGCGGCCTTTCCCGGGAGCCGCCGCATGGGCACGGGAAACGAACCGGCCAGGCGACGGCGCGATGCCGTGGCCGGACCGCCAATAGCCTCCCAGATCGCCCCCCAGATCGCCGGCGACTTGCGGCACGACATCGCTAAGCGTCATGGCAATCGCGACGGCGATCCCGCCATTAACAGCCTTCTTGAGAAGGAAGCGGAGGTTCATGACGCCGCCCTACTCCGCCTTGCTCGAACCGCGGCCGTCGAATTCGGCCCGCACGCCAAGCGCCTGGACCGGGTCGTTGACCAGTATCCCGTCGATGCCCATCTCCATCAGTCCTTTCAGGCGTTCGGCATCGATCTCCCCTGCCGCCTCGCCGGCGCCGCGTAGACCGGAAGTCACCCAGACAGGACGCTCCCCGCCGTTGTCCGTTGAACCATGGGCAAGGCCGAGGGCCCTCTCG
>JACZQV010000068.1 GCA_022545545.1 Pseudomonadota bacterium | reverse complement strand
GCTCGGCGTGGATCCGGTTCTTCACAGCGAGGGTACTGAACTCAAAGAGACGTTGCGTGGCGGCTCGCAAGTTGGTCGTGAGATGCTTCAGGGCAGAGGCAGAGACCTCCGGGTAATTTCTCAGCACTTCCCAGAAGACTTTGGCAGACATCGAGGCAATGAGCGAGTGAGTCTGAGCCACCACGCTCGCCGAGCGCGGTTGACCGTCAATCGCCGCCAACTCGCCGAACATCTCGCCGGTGCCGTAATCCGCAAAAGTTACCTGTTTTCCTGAGAGCGAATGAATGGTGACGCGGACCTCGCCCTTGACGATGAAGTAAACCTCTCTCGTTTCGTCCTGGTAACTGACGACCTCGCTGCCAGCCGCATACCGGCGCCACCGGCAGCGCTCGGCCAGCGCTTCGAGATAGCTGGGAGGCAAGCTCTTGAAAAGCTCAATACCGGCAAGCGTTTCTTCCGGCTGTCCCACGGGCTTTTCCTTACCAGATTGGCCCATAGAAAATAGGATGCTCCTGACCCAGTCGCGTAAGTTGTACCCGGTCGAACCACCTTACGTCTATGGGCGATGGTTGAAGAATATCGCGGCACCCGGTGTTCGGCCGAAACGGAGGGCGGTCGGAAGGGGCCGGATTGGCCGCGGGCGAAGGGAAAAGCGGCACGGACCCGCGGCAAATTTCCAACCCTGTTCGAGGAGAATATGCTAATGCAACGCTGCCTGGGGATCCTTCTCGGGGTGGGCCGAAATTCCGATGGCGAAAGGGGTGGCAAAACCCGCGCAAAAAGATGCCTTGGTTTGGGTGATCCGGGGACCTGCGTGACGCGTGGGAACAGGCCGTAAGATTGGCGCGGGTAACACCAGGCCCTGGTCGAATGCAGGGCGACCCGATGCGAAAACGGCAACGAAAAAAGACCTTAGGATGGCGCACGAAATAGAATGGCGCATGGAAAGAAGACGGTGCGATCGCAGGGACGCCGGCTTCGCCGCATCTGTGGCGGCCTGTTGCTGTTATTCTTGCTCCCCGTTGCCTGCAACGTCATGAGCCGCGGCCACGTGACTACCAGATGGCAGGATGCGAGTCACGATCCCACGGGCCAGGCCCCCGATCCCTCGGTGACGCCAGAGGCCGTGCTTCAGGTTTATGCCGCCCGCGCCTTCGGTTGGCGCGGAACTTTCGGCGTCCACAGCTGGTTTGCCGTAAAGCCCGCGGGCGCCGACGCCTATACGCGCATCGAAGTGATCGGATGGCGGGTCCGAGGAGGCTTCCCGGCCATACGGTACAGGGAAGGCGGGCCCGACAATGAGTGGTTCGGCAACCCTCCCGATCTTCTACTGGACCGCCGCGGCGCCGACGCCGAAACCCTCATCGCGAATGTTCTCGCGGCCGCGAAGTCCTATCCCTTCGCCGACCGCTACCGCCTCTGGCCCGGACCCAACAGCAACACCTTCACCGCCTACATTGCGCGCCGGGTGCCGGAGCTCGGCCTCGAGATGCCGGGTAACGCCATCGGCAAGGACTATCTGGTGGACGGCTACATCTTCGGCCGGGCGCCCAGCGGCACGGGTTATCAGCTATCTCTTTTCGGTCTTGCGGGCGTTTTGGCGGCGCGGGAAGAAGGGTTTGAGATCAACCTCCTGGGCTTCATCTTCGGAATCGATTTCAAGGACTTGGCGATCAAACTGCCGGGCGTCGGCTAGGTCGGGATTTAGTCCCCGGCGTCCTACAGGGTTGAGAATGTACGGCGGGGCGCGGTACGAATTCGCCGCCGGTCGCGAAGGGACGGAATTTATTGTTACAAAACAGCGATATGTTGACAATCGGCCGCTTTGCCTGCATGTTTTTACACTGGTTAAGGGGACGTTAAGCTTAATTCTACACTGTGCCCTCGACATTCTTTCGGCGGATCAGGTGTCCGGTATCGTACCGGTGAACACATAGGGGCAAGTTTGGCGCCAATCTTAGGAAGGTCGATCACCTCTGTTCTCGCGCGGTGGATGCCGCCGCGTTGGGCTTTGTTCGTGGCCATGGCGGCGCTGGCGTTGGGTGTGGTCGGCCATGGCGGACCCTCGCCTGCCTCCGAGGAACCGCCCGCCGCGGATTTCGAGCAGCAACTCGACCCCCACTACTTCGTCTTCGCCCACACCGAGTTCGACGGGGCGCGGGAGAGCGCGCTGGAGCCCGAAAGGCGTGCCGTCCGGGCGGCCAAGGGCGATACCTTCATGGCCATGCTCGTCAAGGCGGACGTTCCCCGCACCGAGGCCCACGAGGCCATCGTGGCGCTGAGAAAGGTCTATAACCCGCGGAACCTGATGCCGGGCCAGGCGATCGAGTTCAGTTTCATGCCCGACCGGTCGGAAAGCGGTCCGGCCCGGTTCCTCGGTCTCAGCTTCGAACCCAGCGCCGAGCGGACGATCAATGTGGCGCGAACCTGGAACAACGGCTTCAAGGCCCAGGTGATCAAAAAGAAACTGACCCTCAGACTGGTGCGCTCGGCCGGCTCCATGGACACCAGCCTCTATGTCGACGCGACCAGGGCCGCCGTGCCCGCGCCGGTCGTCGCCGAATTGATCCGCGCCTATTCGTTCGATGTCGATTTCCAGCGCGACATCCAGCGGGGCGACGCCTTCGACGTGATCTACGAGCAATACCAGGACAAAAACGGCAGGTCCGCGCGTACCGGCAACATGGTCTACGCGGCGCTGAACCTCAGCGGCGTCACCCTTCAGGTCTACCGTTACAGGCTGGCTGGCGGTGTCGTCGGCTACTTCAACGAAAAGGGCGAAAGCGTGCGCAAGGCACTGATGCGCACGCCGGTCGACGGCGCCCGGCTGTCATCGCGCTACGGCAGGCGGCGGCATCCTATCCTCGGCTACACCAGGATGCATCGGGGCGTCGATTTCGCCGCCCCCAGGGGCACGCCGGTGATGGCGGCGGGAAGCGGCGTCATCGCAAGGGCGGGATGGAACGGTTCCTACGGCCGCTATATCAAGATCCGCCACAACGGGACCTATGCCACCGCCTACGGTCATCTCAACCGTTACGCCCGCAACATCAAGGCCGGCAAGCGGGTGCGCCAAGGCCAGATCATCGGCTATGTCGGCTCCACGGGCCGCTCCACCGGACCGCATCTGCATTATGAGGTGCACCGCAAGAACCGGCAGATCAATCCGATGAGGCTGAGGTTGCCGACGGGCAAGAGACTCACCGGCAAGAGGCTGGCCAGGTTCATGAAGTACAGGGCGGCGATCGACCAAGAGCGCGCCAGCCTGCCGGCCGACTCGAAGGTCGCAAGCAGCCGCTAGGCCCGCCTCCGCCTACGATCGTCTCAAACCAGACATTGATCCGAGGCCCTCGGGCCTCGGCGCTTCATCGGCATGGCCAGGGCCGGCTAAGGCCGCCTCGGCGACGACTCCGTTGATCGCGAGGGCGCCCTTGGCAACCGTGACCTCGATCCTCCCGCCATCGGCGATCTTGCCTTCCAGCACCATTGTCGCCAGTGGGTTCTGCAAGGCCCGCTGAATGACCCGCTTCAAGGGCCGGGCGCCATAGACCGGATCGTAACCGGCATCGGCGAGCCAGTTTCGCGCCGCCTCATCGACCGCGATCACCATCCTGCGCTCCGCCAGCATGACGCCGAGCCGGTCGAGCTGGATGTCGACGATCTTAGCCATGTGCTCGCGGCTCAAGCGGTGGAACAGCAGGATCTCATCGAGGCGGTTGAGGAATTCGGGACGGAAGGCGCCATTGACGATCTCCATGACCTGGTCGCGGATCGCCGAGACGTCCTCGCCATCGGTTTGGGCGGCCATGATGTCGCTGCCGAGATTCGAGGTCAGCACGATCAGGGTGTTGCGGAAATCGACGGTGCGGCCGTGGCCATCGGTCAGCCGCCCGTCATCCAGCACCTGGAGCAGAAGGTTGAAGACGTCCCCATGGGCCTTTTCGATCTCGTCGAACAGGATCACCTGATAAGGCCGCCGGCGGACCGCTTCGGTCAATGCCCCGCCTTCCTCGTAGCCGACATAGCCGGGCGGCGCCCCGATCAAGCGCGCTACCGAGTGCCTCTCCAAATATTCCGACATGTCGATGCGGACCATGGCGCCGTCGTCATCGAACATGAACTCGGCGAGCGCCTTGCAAAGCTCCGTCTTGCCGACCCCGGTGGGGCCGAGGAACATGAACGAGCCCATCGGCCGGCTCGGATCCTGGAGCCCGGCGCGGGCGCGGCGAACGGCGTTGGCGATGGCGGAGATCGCCTCTTCCTGGCCGATCACACGCTCGGCGAGGCCAGCTTCCATATGCAACAGTTTGCTTCGCTCGCCCTCCAGCATCTTGTCGATGGGAATGCCGGTCCAGCGCGAGACCACGGCGGCGACGATCTCGTCGGTAACATCCTCTTTCAACATCCGTCCGGCGTCCGTCTCCACCGGCGCGCTCAGCTTCTTTTCGAGCGCGGGGATGAGGCCGTACATCAATTCGCCGGCCCGGGTGAGGTCGCCCTGGCGCTGGACGATCTCGAGCTCACCGCGTGCTTGATCCAGTCGTTCCTTGAGCTTTTGCGCCCCGGCCAGCTCTTCCTTTTCCGCCTGCCATACCGCCGTCAGACCGGCCGAGCGTTTCTCCAGCTTGCCGAGCTCCTTCTCCAGCGTCTTCAGGCGGTCGCCCGACGCCCGGTCGCTTTCCTTCTTCAGGGCCTCGCGCTCGATCTTGAGCTGGATGATGCGGCGGTCCAGCTCGTCGATGTCCTCGGGCTTCGAATCGACCTCCATGCGCAGGCGGCTCGCCGCCTCGTCCATCAGGTCGATGGCCTTGTCGGGCAGGAAGCGGTCGGTGATGTAGCGATTGGAAAGCGTCGCGGCGGCGACCAGGGCGCCGTCGGTGATACGCACCCCATGGTGCAACTCGTACTTTTCCTTCAGACCCCTGAGGATCGAGATCGTGTCCTCGACATTGGGTTCGGCGACGAAAAGCGGCTGGAAGCGCCGCGCCAGCGCCGCGTCCTTTTCGATATGCTTGCGGTATTCATCGAGTGTCGTGGCGCCGACGCAATGCAGCTCACCCCTCGCCAGCGCCGGTTTGAGCATGTTGGAGGCATCCATGGCGCCTTCCGCGGCGCCGGCGCCGATCAGTGTGTGCAACTCGTCGATGAACAGGATCACTTCACCTTCGGCGGCCGAGATTTCCTGTAACACGGCCTTGAGCCTCTCCTCGAACTCGCCGCGGAATTTGGCGCCGGCGATGAGGGCGCCGAGATCGAGGACCAACAGGCGCTTCTCCTTGAGGCTTTCGGGCACGTCGCCGTTGACGATCCGTTGGGCGAGGCCGTCGACGATGGCTGTTTTGCCGACGCCCGGCTCGCCGATCAGCACCGGGTTGTTCTTGGTGCGGCGGGACAGGATCTGGATGGTGCGGCGGATTTCCTCATCGCGTCCGATCACGGGATCGAGGCCGCCCTCGCGCGCCATCACGGTGAGATCACGGGCATATTTCCCAAGCGCGTCATAGGTATCTTCGGAAGTGGCGCTGTCCGCCTTGCGTCCCTTCCGCATCGCGTCGATGGCGCGGCTCAAATTCTGCGCCGTGACGCCGGCGTCGGCGAGAATCCCGGCGACCCCGGTCCCGGTCGCCATGACGCAAGCGAGCAGGATCCGTTCGGTGGTGACGAAACTGTCCCCGGCCTTTTCGGCCAGCTTATCGGCGGCCTCGAGCAGGCGCTGGGCTTCCGGAGCGAGGTAGACCTGGCCGGCGCCCGGCCCCTCCACCTTCGGCACTTTCCCCAGCGCCGTCTCGAGCGCGCTCGACGCCTTCGCCACATCGCCGCCGGCGCTTGCGATCAATTCCGCCGCCAAGCCTTCCTTGTCCGCCAGCAGAACCTTGAGCAGATGCTCGGTGCCGAACTGCTGGTGGTTCATGCCGACGGCCAGGGTCTGGGCCGCATGAATGAATCCACGGGCGCGTTCGGTGAACCTTTCAAACTCCATTCGACTGTGCTCCGTGCCGCTCGCCGGCCGTTGCGGCCGGAAGCGGATAAAAAACCCCAATGATTACATGGGTTTGTTGTCTATATAGGGTGACTTCGCCACGACACAAGAGCCAAACGGCCACGTCCGGCGGGGATGTGGACGCCCGGATCGAATGATCTTACGAAGGCAACGGCGGAACCAGCGGACCCCGGAACGAGCTTAAGCCGAAGGGGTCTTTTCCGGATCGCTGTTTCCCGCCTCGGCCGTGGTCCCGTCCGACGCCGCGGGTTGCTCCTTGCTATCGTCGGCAACCGCGAGACCATCGGAATCCTTAGACCCACCGTTGGCCGCCACAGCCGTGTCCCTGCCGGCATCGCTGTTGCCGCCGCCACCGTTGGCCCGGGGCTTGGCGCCACCGCCACCGTCGGCGCCGGACGAGGTGCCGTCGAAGTTAAGGATCCGGTAATAGTGCTCGGCGTGTTGGTAGAAATTCTCGGCGGCGACACGGTTGCCCGACGACGTCGCATCGCGGGCGAGCGTCAGGTATTTCTCGAACACCTGGCTGGCCGTGCCTCGGACCTTTACGTCGGGACCGCTGCTGTCAAACGTATTTTGCTTTGACGATGAATGCGGTCGCCGGCCGTTGCGGTTACGCAAACGCCTGGAGTTGGTACCTTGTCTCATACCGTTCAGATTTCACATGTAATGTCTTAGACAACCCGAATATTTCTGTTCGCCCTTTTGTCCGAAACCAGCCCGGCGGACCGAGGACAGCGTTTTTTGGGGCAACTATCGGGATCCGGGAGCGAAAGCTACGCTTCAGTCGCTCACCCCGGAAACCTAGTAGGGAACGTCAAACATTCCAACCGTTTTTTTCACCTTATCGTTACTTTATCGTTAATTATCCGGTGAATTCGGCTACCAGGCACCGAGGAATGCCGGAGAGGTCCGCCCGCCGACCGGTCACTTCCAACCCCTCGGCGCCGAGGATCGCGGTCACGCCATCGCCTTGTCCTTCGCCGATCTCCAGAACGATCCGCGCGCCAGGCGCCATCAGGCGCCGGATATCCGCCGCCAGGGCGCGGTAACATCCAAGCCCGTCCGAGCCGCCTGAAAGGGCGAGGCTGGGTTCGAACCGCGCGACCTCGGGTTCGAGGCCGCCGATCTCATCCTCGGGGATGTAAGGGGGGTTGGCGACGATGAGATCGAACCGCTGGCGCAACCCTTTGCCCCAGTCGCCGAGGCGAAAGCGCGCGCGATCGCTCAGCCCGAGAGCGCTGGCGTTGGCCGCCGCCACCTCGAGAGCCTCGACGCTGGCATCGACGCCAAGCCCCCTGGCGTTGGCAAGCTCGCTCAGAAGCGCCAGCAAAAGGCATCCCGTACCGGTGCCGAGATCGAGGATATCGATAGCCCTCTCGCGTCCGCCGGCGGCCTCGAGCGCGGCCTCGATCACGGTCTCGGTTTCGGGACGTGGGATGAGCGTCGCCGCCGTAACCCGGAAGGGGAGACTCCAGAACTCGCGGCAACCAAGTATGCGGGCGGCGGGTTCGCGCGAGACCCGGCGGCGGACGGCGCTCTCGAAGCGCTTCGCGTCGGCCGGCGTTACCGGGCGGTCGACATGGCCGAACACGGTCTCCCTCGCGAGACCAAGCGCGTAACCCATCAGCAGGCGGGCCTCCGACCGCGGACTCGGAACGCCGGCGCTCTTCAGCCGCCCGGCGGCGCGGTCGATCTCGGCCCCCATGGTGGCGCCGGTCCTCATGCGATCTCGGCCAGCCGGCTGGCCTGATCCTCCGCGATCAGGGCTTCGATGACCTCGTCCAGGGCTTCGCCCGCCATCACCTTGTCGAGTTTGTGGAGGGTCAGATTGATGCGGTGATCGGTGACGCGGCCTTGGGGAAAATTGTATGTGCGGATGCGCTGGGACCGGTCGCCCGAGCCTACCTGGCTTTTGCGCTCGGCCGCGCGCTCGGCCTGTTGTTCGCTGCGCTTGTGCTCATAGATCCGCGCCAACAGCACCTTCATCGCCTTGGCCTTGTTCTTGTGCTGGGACTTCTCGTCCTGTTGGGAAACCACGATGCCGGTGGGAAGGTGGGTAATACGCACGGCGCTGTCGGTGGTATTGACCGACTGGCCGCCGGGACCGCTGGCGCGAAACACGTCGATGCGCAAATCCTTTTCTTCGAGTGCGATATCGACGTCCTCGGCCTCCGGCAGCACCGCGATGGTCGCCGCCGAGGTGTGTATGCGCCCGCCGGTCTCGGTCGCCGGCACCCGCTGGACTCGATGGACGCCGGTTTCGAACTTGAGGCGCGCGAAGACCCCGCGACCCGAGATCAGCGCGCTGCCCTCCTTGCAGCCGCCGATGTCGGTTTCGGCGAGCCCCAGGATCTCGAAGCGCCAACCGCGGAGTTCGGCATAGCGCTGGTACATGCGGAACAGCTCCGCCGCGAACAACGCCGCTTCGTCACCGCCGGTGCCGGCGCGGGCCTCGAGGATGGCGTTGCGCTCGTCGGCCTCGTCCTTCGGCAGCAACAGGATCTTGATCTCGTCCTCGATCTCCGGCAACCGGTCCTTCAAATCCCTGAGTTCGTCTTCGGCCAACGCCCGTACATCGGCGTCGCCGTCCTCCTCGCCGATCAACTCGGTGAGTTCCCCGATCTCTGCTTTCACTTGGCGCAGTTTCTCGATGCTCTCGACCACGGGCGTGAGATCGGCATATTCCTTGGACAAGCGCACCAGCTCCTTGGGATCGAGAGCGGCCGCGTCCGTCATCGCTTCGCCGAGTTCCCGGCGGCGGACGACGACCAGGTCCAGTTTTTCATCGAGATTCACTCGGATTCCTCCTCGGGATCGCTCCCGTCCTGCCCGTCGCTCGGCGGTATATCGAGATCGAACAGCCGTTTGAGCAGCCATTCGACGGCCGGGGCCTGATCCTGCCGGCCTTGGGTGCTTGCCGTTTCAGGCCTCTCCCCGCCATCGGGCGCCAGGCCATCCTGGAGCGCGCCGGCGTTGGCGGCAATGTTCCTCAGCGCCTCGGAAGGGGCGTGCAACAACCGGTTGACGAGACGTCTCGTCACCTCTTCGGCGCCGGCCCGGGGGTGGTCCGCAAGCACCTCCGCGCGGACTTCCTCGAAACGGCGGCGCAGGGCCGAAAGGGCGGGAACGGCGGCCTCGGCGGCCTTGCCGCGGCCAAACGCCGCGACCTCTTCGCGAACGATGGCGCGGGCCTTGGCGGCGGCGGCCTGCCGCCTTTCGCGGCCTTCCAACGCGATCCGCTCGAGGTCGTTGAGGTCATAGAGGAAGACCCCGTCGAGCCTCTCCACCGCCGGGTCGATGTCCCCGGGCATCGCCGCGTCGATCAGGAACACCGGCCTGTATCGCCGCCGCTTGAGCGCGCCCTCGACCATTTCCGCGCTCACCAGATAAGAGCCCCGGCCGATGGCGCCGAGTACGATATCGGCATCGGCCAGGGCCGCCGCAAGGGTATCGAGGGGCGCCACGTGGCATTCGAACCGCCGCGCCATGGCTTCCGCCCGGCTGCTGACCGTATCGGCGATGGTCATGCCGCCGAGGTTCGCCTCCTTCAACTTGGCGGCCACCAATTCGCTTATTTTTCCGGCGCCGATCATCAGCGCCCGGCAACGCCCTAGATCGCCGTGGACCTCGCGCGCGACCTGGACGGCGGCGGCGGCGATGGACACCGCGCTCTCGCCGATCGTGGTCTCGGAGCGCACCCGCTTGGCGACGGCGAAGGCCGCTTGCATGATGTGCTCGAGCGCCTGGCCCATCATGCCGGCATCGCGCCCGAGACGGTGGCTCGCCTTGACCTGGCCCAGTACCTGGGGCTCGCCGAGGACGAGGCTGTCAAGAGAGGTGGCGACGGCAAAAAGGTGCTCGAGCGCTTCCTCGCCCTCGAGCGCATAGAGCTGATTCGACAAATCGGAAGGCGATACGCCCGCCGTCTCGGCGAACCTCGAGGTGATGATTTCCGCCACCTCGCCGACGGCGCACTCGGTGGTGACGACCTCGGTGCGGTCACAGGTGGAGATCACCATCGCTTGGGAAAGCCCCGCGGTGCGCAGCGATTCAAGGAAGGCCGGCACGGCGGCGTCTTCCATGAACAAGGCGTCGCGAAGGGTCAGGGAAGCGGACTTGTGATTGGCGCCGACCACCACCGGGTAGGCGTTTACGGGTGATCCCGCCTCTCGCGAATTCGCCGCCATGGCCCGATTACCGCCAGGGGGCGAGATGGTCCCTCAAGCCCCGAAGGGCGACCTCTTCCTGCTCGCCCGTATCCAGGTCGCGAACGGTCACGGTGCCGGCGCGAATCTCATCCTCGCCGAGAATGACGGCGAGGCGGGCCCGCAATTTGTTGGCCCGCTTCATCCGCCTGGAAAGGTTTCCGCCATAGCCGATATCGACGGTGAAACCATCCCGGCGCAGTTCCTGGGCCAGATTGAACGCCGCCGTCTCGGCACCGCCGCCGACGGGCACCACGGCGATCGGACGCTGCGCCCCGGGCGCATCGGCGATCAGCATCGCCAGGCGCTCGATGCCCGCCGCCCATCCCACGCCCGGGGTCTCGGCCCCACCCATGGCCGAGACCAGACCGTCGTACCGTCCGCCCGCGAGCACCGTGCCCTGGGCGCCCAATGCTTCGGTGGTGAACTCGAACGCCGTGTGGCAGTAATAATCCAGCCCGCGCACCAGCTTCGGGTTCAGCGCGTAGGCGATGCCGAGTTCATCGAGCCCGGCGGTAACGGCCGAGAAGAATTCCGCCGCCTCGCCGGTCAGGTAATCACTGAAAAGCGGCGCATCGGCGAGGACGCGCTTATCCCCTTCGTCCTTTGAATCGAGGACGCGCAGCGGGTTAACCGCCAGCCGGTTGCGGCTGTCCTCGGAGAGTTTGTCCTTCAAATCGGAGAGATAGCCGAGGAGGACATCGCGGTAGGCCTTCCGGCTTTGCGGATCGCCCAGGCTGTTGATCTCCAGCGTCGTGCTCTCGCCGACCCCCAGGGCATCGAGAATCTGGGCGGCCATGGCGATGACCTCGATATCGCCCAGCGGCGCGCCGACGCCGAGAAGCTCGACACCGAACTGGTGGAACTGGCGCAGCCGTCCCTTCTGGGGCCGTTCGTGGCGGAACATCGGTCCCTGGTAGAAGAACTTGAGAGGCAGGTTCTGACCGAGGCCGCCCGAAATCAGGGCCCGGACGATGCCCGCGGTGCCCTCGGGCCGAAGCGTGATCTCCTCGCCGCTGCGGCTCTCGAAGGTATACATCTCCTTGGTGACGATATCGGAGGCATCTCCAAGGGTGCGCTTGAACACCTCGGTGAACTCGAATATCGGCGTCGCGACCTCGGCATAACCGTATTGCCCGGCAATCGTGCGCGCCGTCTCGGTCACGTGACGGTGGCGCAAGCTTTGCTCCGGCAGTATGTCGTGGGTGCCTCGGACCGGCTGCAGGGAACGCAATGGGACCTCCCGCCGGCTACGAAACAGCGGTGACGGCGCAATCCGTCTGGTTCGGGCAGGCATGGGCAATCATCATCTCACCCCCGGCGATCACAGGGTCCGCGATCGGCCGCCTGTATGGGTGGCGCGTATGGGTGGCGCGTCACGTCAGATGGGAACCCAACGCCCATCGAGAATTCTCCGGTACCCGAGCTGTGCAAGGTTATAACGCAAACGCCTGTAACCCGAAAGTGCGCACGGAATACTTACGAATCAAGAACTTCAGGCGCTAAGACGAGGCAATAGCGAGCCTGGGTCCGGTTCCATCCTTCCATCTGGCCTTCCCTCTGGCCGGATAGTGCCCTAGTTGGTGGCCGCCGAACCGGTCTTGAGGCGGTTCGGATCGAGCGATACATCGCGGCGCACGGCGCCGAACGGGCCGATCGGCGGTACCGGCTCGCCGTCCACCAGGATTTCCAGCGCCCCGGCATTGCCTGTCATCAGGGTCAGACCGGTGCGGTTGGGCACGCGGTAGCTGTCTCCGGCCCTGAGAATGCGGGTCAACAACAATACATCATCGGCGCCGTGAACCTGGATCCAGCTATCGCGCGTGGCCCGGAGGATGACCCGCGAATCGCTGTTGCCCTCGCCATAGACGCGCGGCTGGCGCTCAGGCAACGCCGCGCTCTGCCGCGGCACCCCGGGAATCTCGGGCACACCGGTCAAGGGGAGCCTGGTCGCGGCCGGCGCGGCGGTCGGCGCGGCGGTCACGGCCGCCGACCGGGTCTGGGATGCCGGCTCGATAGCCAGAGCCTCGGGCGATGACGCGAACGGCTCCGGCGCCGGCAGGGCAGGGGCCTCGCCGCCGCCCTCATCGGCCGGCGCGGTCGCGGCCGGCATGGCGCCGGCCCCGCCCCGAGACGAAGGTTCCGGCGCGCTCGTGGAAGCGGTTTCCGGCGGCGGTGGGCTGGTGGCGGCAGGTTCCGACGGCGAAGAACCCTCGGGCCCCGGCTCGGCGCGCTCCGCGGCGGCCGGCGCCGGCGGCTTCGCCGTTGCCTTGGGCTCCTCTTCCTTTACCGGGGCAGAGGCGGCTTCCTGTTCACCGGCGCCAGCGTCGGGCGCGGCCGGCGCCGTGGCGGGTTCCGGGGCGCCGGCTTCCGCCGTCGGGGCGGCGTCTGGCGCCGGCGCACCCGGCCCTTCGCCCAAGACCAAGCTGGCAAGCTTTTCCGGCACCGCCGGGATGATTTCGGAGATCGAGATATTGTTGGTGGAGAGATAGTACCAACCGCCGTAGGCGGTAACCACAAGCACCACCGAGATCAACAGGATGGCGCCCCTGGGGATGCGGCTTTCGGTGATGACCTCGGGGAAGGCGAGGTCGGTCTGGCGCTCCAGCCCCGAAGCCTGCTCCTTGAAGCATCGCACCACTTCATCGGCGTCGAGGCCAAGGTGGCCGGCATAGGCGCGAACGAAACCGGTGGCATAGGGCGCCCCCGGCAATTGGTCGAAATGGTCCTCCTCGATCGCCTCGAGGAAGACGCGCCTGATGCGCAACACCGACGCCACATCGGCCAGTTCCTGGCCAAGTTTCAGCCGTGCGTCTCGCAACTCCGCCCCGATCGACGGCGCGTCCCTGCCCCGAATGGGGTCTTGGCCGTCATCGGGTTCATGCCCGGGCCCGTGATCCAACCGGTCCATTGATGGCCCTTGTCGCTGCGCCATGACCAGCGCTCCTGCCCCTGACAACCGCCGAATATTACCGTGATGCCGATGGCGGTTAGGTGCTCACACGATCTGCCGCCCCCAGGGCAGGGCATGGGCCCATGTCAGAGCTATTTGCCTACCTAATTGTCTACCTAGTTTGGCAGGCCTCGGCGGAAATTCAACTTCGTCGTCCGCGAATAGCGGCCTGTTCACAAAAAAAGTCAATAACGCGCAACGATTTATATGGTCACTCCGTGTTCCTTGGCGAAGAGGTTAAGCCGTTCCCTGACGCTGTGATCGTGAAGCGTGAGCAACGGAGGCAGGTACTCGCGCACCTGTTCGACGTTGAGGCTCCGGATCATCGCCTTGACCGGCCCGATCGAGACGGGCGACATCGAAATGTTGCGGAATCCCAGTCCGATCAGGGCCATTGCCGCAAGCGGCCGTCCCGCCATTTCGCCACAAAGCGCGAGCGGCACGCCGGCTTTCTCGCACTGACGGACCAGGGTGTCGAGAAGCGTCAGAACGGCGGGAGAGAGGTCATCGTAACGTTCCCCCACATGCGGGTTGTTGCGGTCGGCGGCGAACAGGAACTGCAACAAATCGTTGCTGCCGACCGACAGGAAATCGACCTTTTCCAGCAACGACGGCAATTGGAACAACAGGGACGGGACCTCCAACATGGCGCCGACGCTGATCTCGTCGGGCATGGGGCCGTCCTGGGATCGCCGGCCGTCGATCTCTGAGTCGACGATCTCCCGCGCCCTGTCGAATTCCGCGATTTCGGCGATCATCGGGAACATGATCCGAAGTGACCGGCCCTCGGCCGCCCGCAGCATCGCCCGGACTTGATTGCGCAGCATCTCGGGGCGGTCGAGCGCGATGCGAATCGCCCGCCAGCCCATGGCCGGATTTTCGTCGCGCACACCGTCGAAATAGGGCAGCAGTTTGTCGCCGCCGACATCCAGGGTGCGAAACACCACTGGCCTGCCGTCCGCCCTTTCGAAAATCTTGCGGTAGAGCTCGATCTGGGCCTCGACATCCGGATAGGTCTCTCGCACCATGAAGGGGATCTCGGTGCGATAGAGGCCGATGCCCTCGGCGCCGGTCTCATCCAGGTGCGACACCTCGATCTCGAGTCCGACGTTGACGTTGAGCGAGATTTCGACCCCGTCGCGGGTGACGGCCGGTTCGTTCCGGATCGCGGCGTAAGCCTGCTTGCGTTCCGCCCGCACCCCCATGGTGTCGGCGAAAGCCTTGCTGACGTCCTCGCGCGGGCGGATGAAGAGCTGGGCGTTGTCGGCATCGACGATCACCGGATCCAACTCCCTGATCTTGCCGAGCACGTCCTTGACACACCCCAATACCGGAATGTCGAGGGCGCGGGCGACGATGCAGACATGGGCCGTCGGCGAACCTTCCTCGAGTACCAGGGCGCGCAGACGGTCAGGATCGTAATCCAGCAGTTCCGCCGGCCCTAGGTTGCGCGAGATCAGGACCACGTCGTCGGGAAGCTCGCGTTCAGGCTGTCCGTCGGCCCCCTGGGCAAGGTGCTGGGACAGGCGGTTGGCGAGATCGTCGAGATCGTGTAGCCGTTCGCGCAGGTAGGGATCGCTGATCTGGCCCATGCGCGCGCGGGTGCTTTCGCGAATCTGCTGGACCGCCGCCTCGGCGGTGAGCCCGGTCTTGATCGCATCGCGGATGCGGCCGAGCCTGCCGGTGTCGGCGGCGATCATGCGGTAGGCTTCCAGCACGTCGCGATGTTCGCCGGCAGAGGCGAGCCGGCCCGCCGTCATGACCTCCTTCAGCGCACTGTCCATGCCGCGAATGGCGTCCTCGAGGCGCCTCAACTCTTCCTCCGGGTCTTCGGCGACGATTCTCCGGATCAAGATGTTCGGTTGGTGCAGGACCGCTGTCCCGGTGGCCAGCCCGGCGTTGAGCCGCATCCCCTCGAGCCTCACCGGCAACAACGCCTCCCTCTCCGCGGCGAGTTTCTCCTCCGGTGACACCAGCTCGCCGCTGGCCACGAGCTCGGCGAGCACCATGGCGGTGATCTCGAGGGCCTCGACCTCTTCATCGGTATAGTGGCGCCAGGTCTTGTTCTGCACCACGAGCACACCGATGACGCGTCCGCCGCGCAGGATCGGCACGCCCATCAGCGAATGGTAGATTTCCTCCCCGGTCTCCGGCCGGTAGGCGAAAGAGGGATGGGACTGGGCGTCGGACAGGTTGAGGGGCAGGGCGTGGGCGGCGATGTCGCCGACTAGGCCCTCGCCCACCTTGAGGCGGGTCTGGTGGACGGCGGTGGGGTTCAGTCCCTCGGTAGCGAAAAGTTCGAGCACATCGCCCGCGCGCCGGACATAGATCGAGCACACTTCCGCCACCATGTCGGCGGCGATGACCGTCACCACCTGGTCCAGGCGCTCCTGGGCCGAGGCCGGACCGGCCATGACGTCGCGAAGACGCCTGAGCAGACGGCGGGGTCCTTTGAGGGCCGGGCCAGTACTTACATTCATAGGAGGGTGCGACATATGATCGTCTTTTCGCGGCCTCCGGGGTGGAGGCGTCGCGCCGGCGTTCTCTCGACATCGTCAAGCGGCGGTGACGCCCGCCGGTGGCCGCGAAAAGCGACCCTTCGGGCGGCCTTG
>JACZQV010000165.1 GCA_022545545.1 Pseudomonadota bacterium | reverse complement strand
CCTTCTCATCGCCGATGAGCCGACCACCGCGCTCGACGTCACCATCCAGGCCCAGATCCTCGAATTGATGCTGGAGATCCAGGACGAGATGGGCATGGCGATCCAGTTCATCAGCCACAATCTCGGCGTCATTTCCGAGGTCGCCGACGAGGTGGCGGTGATGTATGCCGGGCGCATCGTCGAGCGCGCCAGCGCGCGCGCGATCTTCGACCAGCCGCTCCATCCCTACACCAAGGGCCTGATCGAGACGGTGCCGATAATCGGCAGGCGCCAACGCCGCCTTCCCGCCATCCCCGGCGTCGTGCCGGACCTCATGCGCCTGCCGAGGGGTTGCCGGTTCTCCGACCGCTGTGCGCTGGCCGATCGGGCCTGCCGGGAAGCCGAGCCCGAACTCACCGATTGGGGCGGCGGTCATTTCGCCGCCTGCTTCAAGGCCGGCCAATGACGATGCCGGGCGGCGACCCGACGGGCGGCGCCGATGCCCCCCTTCTCGAGGTCGAGGGGCTGGTCAAGCACTTCGCCGTCAGGGGACCGACGCTGTTCTCGGGCGAGAGGGGGCGGGTCCATGCCGTCAACGGCGTCAGCTTCACCCTCGATCGCGGCGAGACCCTGGCGCTGGTCGGTGAGAGCGGCTGCGGCAAGACCACCTGCGCGCGCACCGTGGCCCAGCTTTACCGGCCCGACGCCGGCACCGTCCGCTTCAAGGGCGAGGACCTCGGCCGTCTTTCCCGGCGCCGGCTGAAGGCGGTGCGCCGCTCGATCGCGCTGGTGTTCCAGGACCCTTTCGGATCGCTCAACCCGCGCCTGCCCGTCGGCGCCATCGTCGCCGAGCCCTTGAAGATCCACGGCCAGGGCAACCGCGCCGAACGCCAGGCGCGCATGGTGGAGGTGATCGAGGCCGTCGGCCTCAAGGCCGGCGATGCCGAACGCTACCCCCATGAGTTTTCCGGCGGCCAGCGCCAGCGCATCGCCATCGCCCGGGCGCTGGTGCTGAGGCCCGACCTGATCATCGCCGATGAGCCCCTCTCCGCCCTCGATGTCTCGATCCAGAGCCAGATCCTCAACCTCCTGATGGATCTGCGGGACGACCACGGGTTGACCTATCTGTTCATCACCCATGACCTGGCGGTGGTCGATCACATCGCCGATAGGATCGCGGTGATGTATCTCGGTTATATCGTCGAAACTGGCCGGCGCGACGATCTGCTCACCCGGCCGAGCCACCCCTACACCCAGGCCCTGATCGCCGCGGTGCCGGTGCCGGGCGGCGGCAAGCGCCTCAGGCGCTCAGGACCCAGGACCGCCGAGGGCGACGTGCCGAGCCCCATCGACTTGCCTGACGGCTGCCCGTTCCACACCCGCTGCCCCAAGGCCGAAGCCATTTGCCGCCAACAGAACCCGGCGCTTGAGCCGACGCCCGCGAGCGCCGCCGCCGCCGGCGCCGATGCGCACCTCGCCGCCTGTCACTTCAAGGATTGACCCGCGATGAGCCGTTTCGTCCTCGTCCGCCTGATGGAATCGATGATCGTGCTGTTGATCATGTCGTTCGTGATCTACGCCCTCGTCGGGCTGATGCCGGGCGATCCCGTCGATCTGATGATCAAGTCGGACCCCAAGCTGACCCCGGCCGACGCCGCCAGGCTGCGTGAGTTCTACGGCATCGACAAGCCGATCACCGAGCGCTACCTCGCCTGGCTCATGGCCGTGGTGCAGGGGGATTTCGGCAATTCGCGTCTCCATGCCCGCCCGGTGCTCGACGTCATGGGGCCGTTCCTGCTTAATTCCGTCAACCTCATGGTGTTGAGCTTCGCGCTCTCTCTCGTCATCGCCCTTCCCGCCGGCATCTACGCCGCGCTCAATCCCCATTCCCGGACCGATCATGCGATCAACCTCTTGTGCTTCGCCGGCATCTCGATCCCGGTGTTCTGGCTCGCCCTGATGCTGATCATCGTGTTCTCGGTCATACTCGGCGTCCTGCCGGCAAGCGGCGTCGGCACCGTCGGCGAGGACGGCTTCCTCGACCGGGCGAAGCATCTCGTCTTGCCGACGGTGACGCTGACCGTGTTCAGCGTCGGTCATTACACCCGCTTCGTGCGCGCATCGATGATGGAGACGTTGCGCCAGGACTTCATCCGCACCGCCCGGGCCAAGGGCGCCGGCAGGACGCGGGTGGTGCTCCGCCACGCGCTGCGCAACGCGCTGATCCCGGTGGTGACGATCATCGCGCTCAGCTTCGGCACCCTGTTCTCCGGCGCCCTGATCACCGAGACCATGTTCGCCTATCCGGGCATGGGCAAGATGATCTACGACTCGATCATGGGTAGCGACTACAACCTGGCGCTGATCGGGCTGTTGTTCGCGACGTTACTCACGCTGCTCGCCAATATCGGCGCCGACATCGCCTACGCCTGGCTCGATCCGCGCATAACCTATAAGAAAACGGGGGCGGCGTCGTGACGGCGCGGCTGATAGGCGGAAACGCGAATGGCGGCGGTGGGGAGGCGAGGGCGGCGCGCTCGCTCTGGGGGTTGTTGTGGCGCCGCTTCCTCGATCACCATTTGGCGGTGGCGAGCGGGTTCTTGCTCATCGTCCTTGCCGCGTTGGCCATGGCGGCGCCCTTGATCGAGGCGGCAAGCGGCATCGACGCCAAGACGGTCGATCTGTTCAACCGCTTCCAGGGCCCCTCGCTCGGCCATCCGCTCGGCACCGACGAGTTGGGGCGCGATCTCTTCCTGCGCCTGCTCTATGGCGGCCAGGTGTCGCTCTTCGTCGGCTTCGTCGCCGCCCTCGTCTCCGCCGTCATCGGCACCGTCATCGGCCTCTGGGCGGGCTATTACGGCGGCCGGCTGGACGCCTTGCTGATGCGCCTGACCGACGGCGTGATCGCCCTGCCGCTGCTGCCGCTCCTGATCGTGCTGGCGGCGGTCGACCTCGACAAGCTCGGCCTGCCGGCGGCGCTGACCGAGGACGAAAACATAAGCCTCTATCGCATCATCGTGATCATCGCCCTGGTCGGCTGGACGACGGTGGCGCGGCTCGTGCGCGGCGCGGCGCTGACGGTGCGCGAGCGTGAATTCGTCCTCGCCGCCACCGCCCAGGGCGCCGGCGGCTTCAGGATCATGTTCGTGCACATCCTGCCCAACGTGGTCTCGCCGATCATCGTCGCCACCACGCTTTCGGTCGGCAGTGTCATCCTCTTGGAATCGATCCTCAGCTTCCTCGGCCTCGGCATCCAGCCGCCGATCCCGAGCTGGGGCAACATGCTGACCAACGCCCAGGAATTGATCTGGACGGCGCCGGAGCTGGCCTTCTATCCCGGCATGGCGATCTTCATCACCGTCATCGCCTTCAATTTCCTCGGCGACGGGCTGCAGGACGCGCTCGACCCACGGGCGATCAGCCGCTAGCCCGGACTTCTCGCCATGGACAGGTGCGGCACGGCGGCTATCGCACGACAGGCTAGGGCGCTGTCCGGTGCCGCCCTATATTTGAGCCATCACTCCGGTAGCCCCGCCTCGCGCAGGGCGTCGACGAAGCGCTCCATGACCTCCGGTCCCCCGAACGGGTTCTCTCGATATTTAACACATGACATTCCCGGCGCATGCGCCAAAAGGTCGTCGAGGGCCGCCCGAGCCTCTTCCTGTCGCCCGAGCTTGGTCAATACAGCGGTTAAAAGGGCAAAAGTCATGGATCGCGGATTCGGACTTAGGCTCGCGCGCCGCACCCAGTCTAAAGCTTCCTCGTAGCGCTCAAGATCGAACAGCATGAAAGCCCGATTGGTCATCATTCCGGTGAGAAATATGTCGCGTGGACTGAGCCGCATCGCGTGATCGATATGGGGAATGGCTTCCTCGGAACGCCCCGCGGAACACAGGAAAATGCCAAGAAAGTGATGCGACGAGGCGTCGTTGGGATTGAGTGCGATTGCCTCTTCGATCTTTGATATGGCGACGTCATGGCGGCCGAACATGCTGTGCATCCGGGCGTCGTTCCTGAGGCACGTGGGATCCCGCGGGTCCAGTGCGATCGCCTTGCGCGCCTTCTCTCGCCCCTGGTTCAGGTCCTCGCCACGATCGTCCGGTACGAAATGCAGTACGTAGCGCCAGCGAGCTTCGGCCGCCATGGCGAAGGCTGGCGCGAAGGTCGGGTCGATTTCATTCACCCTGTCGAACTGCTCGATCGCCGACCTGAGCCCCTCTTCGGTCGACAAGTAATAGGGCACAAGGCCGCGCTGATAGAGATCCCAGGCGTCAAGGTTGTCCGGGGGTTTTCGCTGTGCGCGCTGGCGCTCCACGTCACCGATTTCCGGCGCGATGGCGGCGACGATCGCTTCCGTGACTTCATCCTGGACCGCGAAGATGTCCTCCAGTTCACGGTC
>JACZQV010000067.1 GCA_022545545.1 Pseudomonadota bacterium | reverse complement strand
GGCGCTTGGCGCCACTCAACGACTGCGCCTGATGCTGGCATCCGCTAAATGGCCGACTTCGCGGTATGCCGGCGGCATCGCTTTCGGCCCATCGGTGTCGCCGAATGTCCGACCGATGGAGGCCGAATCGAACGAGAACGACAGGGTCGAGTTCTCCGGGTGCCATTTTCCCTGTGAGCATCCGGCCAACAGGGCGGCGGCGGCGAGAGCGAAGATTATGCGCATATCGGGTACTCCTTTGTTGGCAAGCGTTGAAATCCAACGCTCCTTGATCCGTGTATCTGGTTTCCAATACGTGATGACGTTTCCTGGTTCGCGTTCATCGTTGGCGGTATAATGCGAAGGCGGCTTCAACAGTTCTGTTAACCGGTTCACACAAGGGCCGCGATCTCGCGGGGAATCTTTTCTCGGCCGCATCTCGGCGGCCGGCTGTCGAAGGGATGATGGAAGGAGCAGCAGCGAAACCCGATGGGCCCGATCGACAAGCAGACATTGCTGACCACGAACTATCTCTTCCGCGATCTCGATCCGGGTGTCGTCGGGCGCATCGCCGCGCTTGGCGTGACCCGCGGGCTTAGTGCCGGGGAGGTCCTATTCCTGAAGGGCGACTCGGGCGATGCCCTCTACGGTGTGCTGTCCGGCAGGATCCGGATCAGTACCAATACCCCTGGCGGCAAGGAGCTCATTTTTGCCATCATGGATCCGGGGGAGGTGTTTGGAGAGATCGCCTTGCTTGACGGCATGGCGCGCACGGCCGACGCCTCGGCAATAGGGCCGAGCAAGTTGCTCATGATCCACCGGCGCGACTTCCTCGATTTTCTCGAACGGGAGCCCCGGCTCGCCATCCACCTGTTGCAGTTGGTCTGCGGGCGTTTACGCCACACCAACGAATTGGTCGAGGACGCCGCTTTCCTGGCGCTTCCGGCGCGGTTGGCGAAGCGCCTTTTGAGCTTGGCCGAGTGTCACGGCGAACCCGATCCGCGAGGCGTCCGGGTCGAACTGCGAATTTCTCAGAACGAACTCGGGCAATTAACCGGGACCTCCCGCGAGAGCATCAACAAGCACCTGCAGCGCTGGCGCAAGAAGGGTTGGGTCGCGCTCGGCCGTAACCGTGTCATGATACGGAACTGCGAGGCGTTACAAGAGCTTGTCGATACTGAACTCGATGGGTAGTGCGCCCAAAATGAGCTTCGTGACGGCGGTTCTTTCCGGTGATGGGTGGCTTCCGGCCTCGATATCTCCCGTGTCGTTCACCAACTCATCAAGCGGCATGACCTTCGCAGGGACGGTGTAAGCGGGCATGAGAACGGCATCGGGTTGGTTCAAGACCGAACGTGAGGGCGAACGGCTGCGCGTCATTGCCGGCGGCAGCTGGGAAACCGGCGCGCTGTCGGCACTGGATGGCGGCCTCAGGCGGCTCGCCCGGGAGCCGGTGCGTTTCGCCAGCATCGACCTCAGCGCCGTGGACAGCATGGACACCGCCGGCGCCTGGGTGCTTTACCGCACCCGCAGGGACTTGCGGGCGCGGGGCGTCGCCGCCGAGTTCGAGGGCGTCGACCGGTCCCACGCCGACATCCTGGCGCGGGTCGAGAAGGGCGATGTGGAACAGACGCTCGTTCGCGACGAGCTTCATCCCGTCATCGCCCTGATCGCGCATATCGGCGAAGCTTCCCTGGCGGTCTTTCAGGAATGCGCCTCTCTGCTGTCGTTTCTGGGCGTTACCGTCATCACCCTTGGCCGGTCGATCATCAGGCCCAGACGCATCCGGTTCACCTCGCTGGTCAGCCATATCGAGCAGGTCGGCTTGAACGCCATACCCATCGTCGGCCTGCTGTCGTTCCTGATAGGGGTCGTGATCGCCTACCAAGGGGCGGAGCAGTTGCGCCAGTTCGGCGCCCAGGTCTTCACCGTCAACCTGCTGGGCATTTCGATGCTCCGGGAGATGGCGATCCTCATGACCGCGATCGTCGTCGCCGGACGGTCGGGCAGCGCCTTCACCGCCCAGATCGGGACCATGCAGGTCAACGAGGAAGTCGACGCCATGCGGACCATGGGGCTGGATCCGATCGAGGTGCTGGTCCTGCCCCGAGTCTTCGCGCTGATCATCGCGCTGCCGTTGCTGACGGTATTGGCCGACCTGACGGGCCTTGCCGGCGGCGCGCTCGCGACCGTCCTCGTCGTCGATATTTCGTTGGCCCAGTTCATGGAGCGCCTCAATGACGCCGTGCCGCTGGCGGCCTTCTGGGTCGGTATCGTCAAGGCGCCGGTATTCGGCTTCTTGATAGCGATGGTGGGCTGCCGCGAGGGGCTCGTCGTTGCCGGCAGCGCCGAGAGCGTCGGCCGCCACACCACGAAGTCGGTCGTCCTCTCCATTTTCCTTGTCATCGTCGCCGACGCCTTGTTCTCGATCTTCTTTCTCTATATCGGCGTCTAGACATGGCCGAACCCCCCGTCATCCGCGTCCAGGGCCTGCGCACGAAGTTCGGTTCCCAGGTGGTTCACGACGGCCTCGACCTCGAGGTGCGCCGAGGCGAGATATTCTGCGTCGTCGGCGGCGCGGGCAGCGGCAAGTCGGTGTTGATGCGCACCATCATCGGCCTCAACCGCCCGGCAGCGGGGAAGGTCGAAATCCTCGGCCAGGACAGGGCGGGCGTCGATGGCGCCGGCTGGCAACGGCTGGAGATGCGTTGGGGGGTGCTGTTTCAGGACGGAGCCCTGTTCTCTTCCCTCACCGTGGCCGAGAACGTCCAGGTGCCGCTCAAGGAGCACACGGATCTGGCGCCCGAGCTGATCCAGGAGATCGTGTCGCTGAAGATCGCCATGGTCGGCTTGCCGCCCGACGCCTGCACCAAGTACCCGTCGGAACTGTCCGGCGGCATGCGCAAGCGCGCCGGCCTGGCCCGGGCATTGGCGCTCGACCCCGAGATCCTCTTCCTTGACGAGCCGACGGCGGGGCTCGACCCCATCGGCGCGGCGCGTTTCGATTCGCTGATCTTGAGCCTCCGCCAGACCCTCGGCCTGACCGTATTCATGGTCACCCATGATCTCGACAGCCTTCACGCGATCGCCGACCGGATCGCCGTTTTGGTTGACAAAGCCGTCGTGATCGGGACCATCGACACTCTTTCACGTGAGTCCCATACCTGGATTCGCGATTACTTCCACGGGCCGCGGGCGCGCGCCGCCGCGCCGAGATAAGATCAGCCATGGAAACGCGTGCCAGTTACATCCTCGTCGGCTCCTTCGTGCTGGCGTTCGTCGCCGGCGCGTTCGCCATCGTCACCTGGTTCGCCAAGACCGAATTCGACCGCAAGCCGGCCCAGTATCACGTTTATTTCACCGAATCGGTGACCGGACTCGAGATCGGCAGCCCAGTCCGCTACCGCGGCGTCGCGGTGGGCAGCGTGGCGGACGTCCGCATAGACCCGAAGAACGTGGAGCGCGTCCGGGTGACGTTCGAGGTCGCCGCCGAAACGCCGATCAAGCAGGACACCTTTGCCTCGCTCGGCCTCCAGGGAATCACCGGCGCCGCCTACGTTCAGCTCGGCGGCGGCACCCAGGAGAGCGCCACCCTGGTGGCGAAGGAGGGCGATCCCCTGCCGGTGATCGCCGCCAAGGCGTCGGGGCTGGAGCGGCTGTTGACCAAGGCGCCGGAGCTTTTCGAGAAGGCCTTCGTTCTGGTCGAGCGCCTGAGCGCGCTGCTGGATGACCGCAACCGGAAGGCGGTCGCCGATACCTTGCAGAACTTGCATGCGGTGAGCCAGAACCTGGCGGCAAGCTCCGGCAGCTTCGACCGGGTTCTGACCGAAGCGGGCGGGGCGGTAACATCGCTGCGCGTGGCCTCGGAACGGATCGAGGCGTTGGCGAACTCGATGCAGGACCGGGTCGGGCCCCTGGCCGACAGTACCCGCGACACGATGGCGGAACTCAAGGGCGCCATCGCAGGCATCCGCGGCACCGCCCGGTCTTTCACCGAAGTGGCGAAATTGCTCGATAAAATGATCGCCGAGAACCGCGAGCCGTTGCGCGATTTTTCCCGGCGCGGGCTCTCCGAACTGTCCCAGTTCATCGCCGAGTCGCGGTTGCTTGTCGCCGATTTGACGCGGCTGACCGTGCAGATCGAAAGGGACCCCGCCCGCTTCTTCTTCGGCGACGCTCAGAAGGGGTTCGAGGCCAAATGATGGGACCGACGATTGCGCCGATCGCCGGCCGCCTCATCGGAATTTTCGGGATCTGCTTGTCGTTGGCGGCCGCGGGTTGCGTGAGCGTACTGCCGGGCGGCAAGGAGCCGGCGCGGCTATTCACGCTCAGCCCCAAAAGCACCTTCGCCAAGGAACTACCCACGACCGACAGGCATCTCAATGTCGATATGCCGTCGGCGGGAACGGCGCTCAATACCCCGAAAATCGCGCTTAGGCGGGGCGCTTTCGCGCTCGACTATTACGCCCGGGCGACTTGGGTCGACAGGGCGCCGGCGATGGTGCAGACCCTGCTGGTCGAAAGCTTCGACAACACGCGCAAGATTGTCTCCGTGACCCGCCAACCGTCCGCTCCCCGCGCGGATTACAGCCTGGTGACGGAGCTGCGCGAGTTCCAGGCCGAATATGACGGTGACGGGCCGCCGGCGGTGCGTGTACGGATCAACGCAAGGCTGGTCAAATTGCCGCGGAGAACCGTCGTCGCCGCGAAATCGGCCGAGCACGTCGAGCGCGCCAAGGGCACCGATCTCGATTCGATCATCAACGCGTTCGACGAAGCGCTGGGCCGGGTGATGCGGCGAATCGTCGAATGGACGCTAACGGCGCTGCCCGAGCGCAAGGCGTGATCCTTTCGGGAAGGGGGTACTAGGCGTTGACCGGAAAAGGGCGCACTAGGAGTTGACAGGGTCCTTGAGCGGCAGGGCCGGCTGGGGCTCGGCGTAGAACATCGGCTCGGTGCGGTCGAGGCTGCGTTCGAAGGGCTTGCGCATGCGCACCTTGGTGCCGCTACCCTGGGCTTGGCGCATCGCCTTCTGTAGCTCCTTCGCCTTCTCCAGGTCCCACGGCAGGACGTAGGATTGCGGCTCCGGGTTACCCTCGAACTTGAGCCACAGATAGATCGCCTCGTTCTCCCGCATGGTGGCACCGAGCACCGTGGCATCCGGTACCGCCGCCAGCGCCCATTCGAGGTTGGCCGGCTTGGGCCTGCCGAGCAGGTGCAGGAGGCTGGTATAGGCTGTCGCCATCAACACGCCGGATAGTACCAGGGCCGAGAGCTTGAGCCACACCTCGCGCGGCGCCCACACCGCGATGCTCGCCAGCGCCGCGGCGATGACGACGGTGGAGGTATAGAGATAGATCAGATAGTCCATCGGCTCAGCGCCGCGCGGCGCGGAGGTCCCGCTGCAGCTCGTGGATCGAGCCGGGAACCAGCATGCCGCGCTCGTCGATGGCAAAACGCACCACCGTGATCTCCTGACCGACACGGACCAGTTCGACGTTGCCCGTGGTGATCGGCAGCACCGCCGCGTTCCGATCGGCCTTGATGCCGACGGCGACCACCGCCGGTATCGGTAAATACCTGTTATTGCTGCGATAAAGGTGCAAATTCACGGTGTATTCGCCGGCCGGGATGCCGCGGCTGTAGGCGACCTCGTAGTTCAACTTGGTGGCGTCGTTGGTGTTGCCGAGATCGTCACGCAAAAGGTTGAAGATGCGCCCGCCCTTGTTGGAGTAACCGACCGGCATGTCGCCCGGCGCCTCCACCCACAGATCCACGTCGGCATCGACGTCATCCGGCCAGCGCAGCTCGACGATGATGTTTCCGGGCGGCTGGCTCGGCTCGTTGGCTTCCACCGGCGGGTTGAGGTGGGGCAACAGCAGGATGACTATGGTGACGAAGCCGAGAAGCGCCAGCATGATGACGTCGCGGAAGACCGTGCCGTCATCACCGTCGTCAATCTGGTCGAGGTTCTGCATTGGCCTCTCCGAGGGAGACGAGGCTGGTGGCCAGCTTGACCGCGCCGCCGGCGAGGAAGCGGTAATTCACCATCAGCCACAGATGCAGCACCGCGCCGACGAGGGTGGTGTAGAGCGCCACCGACATGCCGCTGATCAGGGCGGTGACCATCGGCGCGATGGCGCGGACGTCGCCGGCCGTCTCGGGGTTGACGCCGGAAAGCGCGATGACGAAGCCGAGCACGGTGCCGATGAGTCCAAGCAGCACCAGGGAGGCGGCGACCTGGCGCACGACGGCGATGCGGTTGGCAAGGTTGACGCGAAGGGCGTCGGCGGTGATCCCGCGGCTGCCCGATCCGCGTCCGCCGACCTCCTTGAGATAGGTCGCGGCCCACGAGGCGGAGCAGCTCTCGGTATTGCGCACGCAATCCAGTTCCCGGCTGATCTTCCAGATCTTGCCGGCGCAGACCCCGAGACCGCCGAGGAAGACACCGAAAATGGCCACGGACAGCCCGGTGACGTCGGCCTCGATGACGACGTTGACCCAGCCCTGGATGTAAACCGCGCCGAGGAGCGCCAAGGCCGAGAGGTTGAACACCGCGAAACGAAGCACCAGAAGGTGCGGATAGCCCTCGCCCAGCCCCTTGTCGGGCTTGGCCGGGACGTTCCAACTCCGGGCGGCGCAGGGCATCACCTTCACGCCCTCCTGGGGCGCATATTCTCTTACGAAAGCCCGCGCTTTTTGAACAACCTGGGTCATTCGCGGTCCCATTGTCCAAATTTTCTCGCTGCAAAAGCCGTCGCCCAACCCTGAGCGGGGCCTGTGCAACCTAGAGCCTTGACCCGTATAGTTAACAAAGGGTTAGCATTTGCAGGATGTTACAAAAGACTCAGCAACTAATACCTTTACCCTTCAATCGGGGAGAAGTCGGCGACGTTGCCAAGCGTCGCGCGGACGCCGGTGAGGGGTCCCTGGGCCGTCACGAGAGGGATTCTGGCCGCGGTTCCCAGGGAAATTCGGTTCCCATGACGGAGCTTGAACCCGGCCTCGAAGATTAACATAGGAAACGGGAAATTGATGGCCTCAGGCGGCCGGTTACCACTTTCATTGGCCGGTAAAAGGGGGCGGTGGCGGGTAAATGCGGGGGGGTGGCCGGTCAAACCGGCGGGCAGCCGCCGGTCACCCAGGAGGGTCGGCCTCGGTAGGGCTCTCGATCTCCATCCAGGCGGGTTTGTGGGCCTTGAGCCGGGCGCCTTCGGCGGTGAAGGCCTCGTCTTGTTTCTCGGCCCTTTCGACCATCTCGAGACGGAGCAGGGCGATTCCCGCTTGGCCGCGTCCCGAACGCATCTCGCCGGCCTCCTTGCCGCCCAGCATGATCGGTGTGCCGCTTGGCGGCAGCGGCCCTTCGATGGTCACCGGCATCAGGCGCTTGCGCACCAATCCGCGGTATCTGGTGCGCGCCGTCAGTTCCTGGCCGACATAGCATCCCTTGTCCCAGTCGACGCCGTTAAGCTCCTCGAAGCCGCTTTCGAGAAGGAGGGATTTCTCGACCCTCAGGTCCTGGCTGCCGTCGGGCAGGCCGTAACCGAGGCGCGCCTGGTCGTAATCCTCGGCCGTCGCCGGCGTGAACCCTGCCGCCTGAAGCGCATCGGCGGCGCCGTCTTTGGGCAGGATGGCCCGTGCCCCGATGCCGGCGAATCTGGGATCGACGAAACAGATGCCGCCGGCGAAAGACCCGCCCTGGCCCTCTTGGCCGCGGAGGCTTTCGGAATCATCGGGGCCGTCGCCGAGAAGCGCCGCCACCGCGTACCGGTCCGACGCATCCTCGATCGTGACCTCGGCCCTCAGCTTGAAGAAATCGAGACGGCGCTTCAGATCCCCGAGACGCGCGCCCTCGCAGTCGATCACCAGGGTTCCCTCGACCTCGGCGATGAAGAAATCGTGCAGGAACTTGCCTTGGGCGTTGAGAAGGGCGGCGTAGATCGCCCGTTCGGGGCCGACCTTGTCGATGTCGTTCGAGACCAGGCCCTGGAGAAACTGGCGCGCATCGGCGCCGCCGACGGCGAGCACGCCGCGTTCTTCCAGGAGGGCGAAAGATTTTTGACCGAGGGCAAACATCGTGACCGGCTATGAGTTAGGCCGGGCGCGGCCGTTTGGCAAGGCCCAAGCGCACTATTGGCAAGGCCCAAGCGCACACTCCGGCCAGATGGAATCGTTTGACCGCGATGATTTTGCGCCGTGGCCGGTCCCGGCCATCCCGGCGGCGGCCCCGGGACTTCCTTTTTTGGCGTCTTGGCAAGGACTTGGCCCGGCCGTATAAAGTTGGCCGATGGTGCGTCGCGCTGTTTTGCATTGCCGGTCCAGTACTTACTTTCATAGAAGGGTGATACATATGATCGTCTTTTCGCGGCCACCGGGGTGGAGGCGTCGCGCCGGCGACCCTGGCTCCGCCGGAGGCTTCGCCGAGGCGAGTGTCTGGACATCGTCAAGCGGCGGTGACGCCCTCCGGTGGCCGCGAAAAACGACCCTTCGGGCGGCCTTGCGGGCTCTTACGCTCTCGTCGCGCGGCCCTTGTGATGGACCGGCATCACGGCGGACCACGCTCCTAGCCGAACAACCCGCAAGGCCGTCAGATGTGTCACCCTTCTATGAAAGTAAGTACTAAAGAGGGCCGGTGGCCCGCCGGCGCCGGCGTTGCCGGCGCCGGGCGGGAGGGATACCCGTCATGAACATCCTCTTCATCACCTCGACCCGGATCGGCGACGCGGTTCTGTCCACGGGTATTCTCGATCATCTCATTTGCCAATTTCCCGATGCCCGGATCACCGTCGCCTGCGGACCCGAGGCGGCGCCGCTGTTCGAGGCCGTGCCCAATCTTTCCCGCGTCATCGTGATGGAAAAAAAGCCCTTCGCCCGTCATTGGCTGGGGCTTTGGGCCGGTTGCGCTCCTCGTTACTGGTCCCTCGTCGTCGATCTCAGGGCTTCGCTGATCGCGTGGTTTTTGCTTGCCGGCGAAAGGCGGGTGCTGAGGACGGATGCGGCGCTGGTACACCGTGTGCGCCGGCTTTCCGAACTGTTCGGACTAAGGGAACCTCGGGCGCCGCGCCTTTGGACCGCGCCGCGGCACGAGGAGGCGGCCAAGCGGCTGGTCCCCAATGGCGGGCCGGTGCTGGCGCTCGGCCCGACGGCCAACTGGCGGGCCAAGCAGTGGCGGGTAGAGAATTTCAAGGAGCTGGCCGGGCGGTTGACCGGACCGGAGGGTCTCCTGCCCGGCGCCAGGGTCGCGGTTTTCGGGGCGGCTTCGGAACGCCCCGTCTCGGCGCCGGTCATCGAGGCCATCCCGCCCGAGCGGATGATCGACCTGGTGGGCGAGGTGGACCTTTTGACCGCCTTCGCCTGTCTCAAGCGTTGCGCCCTGTTCGTCGGCAACGATTCAGGGCTCATGCATCTGGCGGCGGCGGCGATACCGACCGTCGGCCTGTTCGGGCCCTCGAGGGTCGAACATTACGCGCCCTGGGGCCAACATACCGAAGTGGCGCGAACCGCGATCCCCTTCGACGACCTGTTCCCGCCCGATTTCGATCACCGGACGACCGACACGCTGATGGACAGCCTCGGCGTGGATGCGGCCGAGGCGGCGGTAAGGGCGCTGTGGGAACGGTGTGGGGGCGCCCGGTCATGAGTTCACCGCCGCCCGATCCGGCCACGGGGCCCAAGCTGTCGGCCCTCGTCACCGTCCATAACGAGGAGGCCCGGCTTGGGGAATGCCTGGACACCTTGCGCTTCGCCGATGAGATCGTCGTCGTGCTCGACGACTGCACCGATGGTTCGAAGGAGATCGCGGCGGACTACACCACCCATCTGTTTGAAGGATCGTGGGAGATCGAAGGTGAACGCCGCAATTACGGCATCGGGCACTGTTCCGGGGAATGGATCCTTGAAGTCGATGCCGATGAAAGGGTGCCGGAGGCCTTGGCCCGGGAAATCCGCGAAACCATTAAGGACGCGGCGGGCGGTTATTTTCTCATTCCCTTTGACAACTATATCGGCAAACGCCTGGTTCGTTTCGGATGGGGGGCTTATTGGGGGGTTTCCGCCACGGTTCGTCTGTTTTCCAAGGGCGCCAAGAGTTGGGGTGGCCAGCGAATTCACCCTTCATTGGAATTGACCGGGACCCGCGGACGGCTTGAAACACCCATGATCCATTATGTCGACAGGAACATTTCCGACATGATCGCAAGGCTGGACCGCTATAGCACGGCACGGGCCAGGGATTTACGGGACCAAGGGGATATCGGCAGTTTTTCCGCGAACCTGCGACGCATTTTCTCCCGCTTCTTCAAATGTTTCATAATCCGCAAGGGCTATCGCGAAGGGATCTATGGCTTTCTCATCGCGCTGTTCGCCGGTCTCTATCCGATCGTTTCCTATCTCAAGGCGAGGATCGAGGAGGAATGAGCGTGCGCATCGTGCTGGCCGACGGCGGCGTCGAATTCGATGGCGCGTCCATGGAACGAGGTCCGCTCGGCGGCGTGGAAACGGCCGTCGTCTGCCTGACACGGGAGTTGGCGCGGCGCGGTCATCAGGTGATGGTGCGCAACAATTGCGCCGCGCCCATGGTGCACGAGGGGGTGGACTGGGCGCCGCTCTCGGGCGGCCTGCCGCAGACGGCCGACATCTATATCGCCAACAGGGGCGATAAGCTGCTGGGGCTCATGCCCGCGGCGCGGCGGACCATTTTCTGGATCCACAATCCGGCCCGGTACCTGCTCAAATGGCGCTATCTCGGGAAACTCTGGCGCCTCCGGCCGCCGATCGTCTTCATCGGCGACTACCACGCCACCACCTATCCCCGTTGGGCGCCGGACGGCGGGCGCATCGTCATCCCTTACGGCATCGACGAGACGTTCTCGACCGCGGAGCCGGCGCAAGACCCACCCGGTCCGCGCGCGGTATTCACCTCCAGCCCGCTGAGATCCCTCGGTTGGCTGCTCGAGCTCTGGACCGAGCGCATCCGCCCCCGTGTCGCCGGCGCCGAGCTTCACCTCTTTTCCGGGCCGGCCACCTACGGCGCCTACGGGGTGGCCAAGGCGGACGCCATGGAAGCGGTGCTCGACCGCGCCCGGGCGCTAGCGGATCAGGGCGTGGTGGTGCGCGGCCCGGTGCCCAAGGCCCAGTTGAGCCAGGAGTTGCGCGCCTCTCGGGTCATGCTTTACCGTGGCGACGTCAACGAAACCTTTTGCCTGGCGGTGGGCGAGGCACAGGCCATGGGCGTTCCGGCCGTGGTCGGGAAACTGGGCTCCGTGGTCGAGCGCGTGATCGACGGAGAGACCGGCTTCGTCGCCCAGGATGAGGAGGCTTTCGCCGACGCCGCCGTCAGGTTGCTTACCGACGACGGGCTGTGGCGCCGTCAGCAGCAAAGCGCCCTCGCCCATCGACGCCGCTGGGGCTGGCCCGAGGCCGCCGCCGAATTCGAGAGGCTGATCCCCCGACATGACGGCTGAGGACATTCCTCGGGCTTTGACGCCGGTTGCGCGGGTGCTCGTCCTAGCCATACCGGCGTTGCTGGTGATCGGCAAGGCGCCCCCCGATATCGCCGCGTCGCTGGTCGCGTTGCTGTTTCTCATCCGCTCCGCCCTGCTCAGGGACTTCTCGTGGGCGCGGACTCCCTGGATCAAGGCCGCGTTGGCGGTCTGGATTTACCTGATTTTGGCGAGCCTCGCCGCCGAACATATGGGCGCCGCGCTGGGGCGGGCGGGACCCTGGGTCCGGTTCGTGCTGTTCGCCGCGGCCCTGCAGTTCTGGGTGCTGAATGACCGGGTGTGGCTGAAAAGGCTGTTGATCTCGACCGGCGCGACGGTCGGTTTCGTCGCCGCCGACACGGTTTTCCAGTTCGTCTTTTCCTATGACATCTTCGGAATACCACAAGTATCCATCGACCGTATGACCGGTCCGATGACCGAGTTGCCCCCGAAGGTCGGCGTCTACATCATGAGGCTCATGTATCCCGCCCTCGTCGCGTTGATGTTCTGGGCGGCGGCGGGAGGCAGGGGGTTGCTCGCCAAGATCACCGCCATCGCCGCGGTTTGCGCCGGTGTCACCACGGTCCTGATCACCGGCGAGCGGATGGCTTTCCTGCTCGCGCTTTTCGGGCTTGGCGTCACCGTCGTCCTGGCCCCGGCGATGAGACGCACCATGCTGGTGGCGGTGCTGGCGGCCGGCCTGACCGTCGCCGGCGTGTTCGCCGTCAAACCGTCGGTTACCGCCCGCTCGTTTCACACCGTCGTCTCGACGGTGGGGAATTTCTGGCGGAGCAGCAACGGACTGGTGTGGATCGGCGGGTTCAAGGTCGCTCGAGCAAACCCCGTGATAGGGGTCGGTCTCAAGAATTTCCGCACCTCTTGCCGGGTCGTGGTCTATGGCTCGCCCGACAAGACCGGGCCCGAGTGCAGCCTCCATCCCCATAACTTCTATCTCGAATGGCTGTCGGAGGCCGGGGCGATCGGGCTCTTCGGTTTCCTCGCGCTCATCACCTTGTGGACGCGTCACTTCCTCGCCCGCGCCGGGCACTGGCGCTTCGATGGGCTGGCGGTCGGTCCGGTCGTCGCCGTCATCACCTTCCTCTGGCCCATCGCCGCGACCATGGGTTTCTTCACCAACTGGCACGCGGCCTTGTTCTGGTTCGTGCTCGGCTGGGCCCTGGCGGCGACCGGCGAGAGGTTGGTCGCCCCCACGCCCCGATCGGAAGCCGGCGGCGCCACGCGCGTTCCCGGAAAGCCGGTGTGACGATGCGCGTCCTCCAAGCAATCGCCGGCGCCGAACATGGCGGCGCGGAGACCTATTTCGTCGATCTCATGAAGGGGCTCCATGAAGCGGGGCTGGAGCTTGAGGTGGTCATCCGGCAAAACGCCGAGCGTGCCGCCGCCCTGCGCGAGGCCGGTATCGATCCGATCGAGCTCGCCTTCGGCGGTTTTTTCGATTTCGTGACGCGTGGGGCGTTGGCGCTGGAAATCGCCGCCTTCAAACCCGATGTCGTGCAGACCTGGATGAACCGCGCCACCCGGCATATGCCGAGGGGCAATTTCGTCCATGTCGGTTGGCTCGGCGGCTATTACAAGCCGAGGAACTTCCGCCATTGCCACCATGTGGTGGGCGTGACGCCCGGCATCGTTAGCCATCTCATCGAGAACGGCGGCTGGCCCGAGGACCGGGCGCATTATATCCCCACCCTGGCGGTGTGCGAGCCGGCCGATCCCTTGAATCGCGCCGATTTCGCGACGCCGGTGGACGCGCCCCTGCTTATCGCCCTCGGCCGGCTGCACCAGAAGAAGGCGTTCGACGTTTTGCTCGAGGCCGTGGCCGAGGTTCCCGAGACCTATCTTTGGATCGCCGGCGAGGGACCGCTAAGGGCCGCGCTCGAACGCCTAAGCGATAAACTAGGTCTCGCCTCCAGGGTCCGGTTCCTCGGCTGGCGGGGGGACCGCGAGGCGCTGCTCAAGACCGCCGATATCTGCGTCATGCCGTCGCGGTACGAGCCCTTCGGCAACGTCATGGTCGAGGCCTGGGCGCAGAACCGGCCGGTCATCGTCGCCGCCGCCGCCGGACCCCGGGGGCGGATCGAGGACGGAAAGAACGGGCTGATGGTGGCGATCGACGATGCCGGCGCGCTGGCCGACGCCATCCGGCGGCTGATCGGCGACAGCGGGCTCCGGGCGCGTATCGCCGCCGCCGGGCGGGCGGTCTACGAGGGCGAATACGCCAAGGAGGCGGTGGTTGCCCGCTACCTCGAATTCTTTGCTAAAGTGGCCGGGAGTTGAGGGAACATCCGGGACATCCGTAAGGTAGGACATGACGACCGACGACAAATTCAACGCCTTGGTTCTCGACGAGGTCGACGGCAAGGTCGTTTGCGCGATGAAGGAACTCACGCCCGACGATCTGCCCGACGGCGATGTCACGGTGCGTGTCGCCTACTCGGACCTCAACTACAAGGACGGCATGATCCTCGGCGGTCTCGGCCGCATGGTCAGGAAATACCCCCACATACCCGGCATCGATCTATCCGGCACGGTGGAGGCCTCTTCGCATGCCGATTTTGCGCCCGGCGACGAGGTGCTGGTGACGGGCCATTATTTCGGCGAGCGCCACTGGGGCGGCTACACCCAGAAGGCGCGGGTCAAGGGGGAATGGCTGATCAAGCTGCCACAAGGATTATCGCTCAAGCGGGCCATGGCGCTCGGCACGGCGGGCCATACCGCCATGCTGGCACTGATGGCGCTGGAGCGCGAAGGGCTCGAGCCCGATGCCGGGGAGGTGCTGGTGACGGGGGCCGGCGGCGGCCTTGGCGGCGTCGCCGTCGCGCTTCTTGCCAATCTCGGCTACGACGTCGCCGCCTCGACCGGCCGCGCCGAGCTTCACGATAGGCTGACCGCGCTTGGGGCCAAGGCCATCGTCGCCCGCGATGAACTTTCAGCAGGGCCGGATAGGCCGCTGATGCCGGAGCGCTGGGCCGGCGCCATCGACACGGTCGGCGGGCAGACGCTGGCCTCGATCGTATCGGCGCTCAAATTCCACTCGGCCGTCGGTGCCTGCGGGCTTACCGGCGGCAATGAGCTTACCGTCTCCGTGCTGCCGTTCCTGCTTCGCGGCGTCAGGCTGATCGGTATCGATTCGAGCGTCGTGCCGGCCGCCGACCGGCGCCTCGCCTGGCGGCGTCTGGCCGAGGAGTTGCCGATGGAGAAGCTCGATACCCTGAGCACCGTGATCGGGCTCGACGCCGTGATCGACGCCGGGACTTCCATCCTCAAGGGCGCCACCGCCGGGCGCGTCGTCGTCGATGTCAACGCCTGAGCCCGCCTGGCGCCGGATGGGTCGAGCATGAAATGGATCGTCGTCCTCGCGGTAGCTTCGTTGGTCCTGGCGGCGTGCGCCCGGCCGTGGCCCGAGGGCGCGCCGGTGGCCCATGAGCCGGTGGTGGCGCACTGCTATATTACACTGGCGGCGGTGGAATGTTTCGCCGTGCCCCAGCCGGGACAGGAATACCGCCTGATCGGCGCCCGTGTCACCTCGCCGCGCTGACGGCGCAACGAGATGCTGAAACGGATCGCCCTTGCCGCCGCCTTGGCCCTCGGCCCGTTCCTCTTCAACGCCGCTGGCAACGCCTCGGCCGATACCGCCCCGCCCAAGACCTATGGCGATGCCATGCGCTGGTACAAGCAGGCGGCCAGGGCGGGCAATCCCCGGGCGCAATATTATCTCGGGCTGATGTACGAACGCGGCATCAACGTCGAGGAGGATGCGGTTACCGCCGCTTCATGGTTCGCCAAGGCGGCGGCCCAGGGTCACGCCGAGGCGCAGTTCAAGCTTGCCCTCATGTATGAGAAGGGTTCCGGCGTGGCGAAGAGCGCGGCGCAAGCGGCGCGTTGGTACCGCAAGGCGGCGAACGCCGGGCTCGGGGCCGCCCAGTACAATCTCGGCCTCCTCTATGATCGGGGCGAGGGCGTTACCCGCGATCCCGCCGGCGCCCGGGCGCTCTATCTGAAGGCGGCGGAGGCCGGCGTGGCGGAGGCCCAGCACAATCTCGGCGTCCTCTACGCCAATGGCGAGGGCGTCGGGCGCGACGATGTGCTGGCCTATATGTGGCTCCATCTCGCCGCCGGGAACGGTCTCGAGCAGGCCAAGGCGTTCGGCGATGCGTTATCGAGGCGCATGAAGCCCGCCGATATCGCCGAAGCCAAAATTCGGCTCCGGGCGCGCCGGCCCAAGGGCAGATCGGGCCTAGCGGTCGGGCCCACCGATCACGATGAAAATTCAGGCGCGTTCCCCGGGCCAGGTGCCGCGAGGAGATGGGCGGGGCAGGTGCGGCAGTCGGAGGAGCCGAAGCCGGGCACCGGGACGGTGATGCCGGGAAGGGCGAGGAGGGATCGCACGACA
>JACZQV010000164.1 GCA_022545545.1 Pseudomonadota bacterium | reverse complement strand
GTGCGCATCGCAAGCGGTGCCAGACGACGTCCCAAGGCCTTGAAAACGCGGCCCTCCGGGTCGGCCAGACAGACGCGATTGCCGCGTCGCGAAGGCTTGCCGATGCCGCCCATGATCAATACTCAAACAGGCTCCTGGCGCACTATCATCTCTTCCTCAGCCACAGGCTTGTTTCGAAAGCGCCGTCGGGCAGGCCGATCTCGGCGATCACCGTTCCCGCCCACAGATCCCGCAGCCGGGTGACGGCGTAATGGCTGGCGAACACCACCTCGAAGGCTTCGCCCCCCGCCAACAGGGCGGCGACGGCGTTCTGTTCGTTATAGGCGCGCCAGTCCCATTCGCGGGGGTAGGCGTCGGGCAGGAAGATGTCGTGGAAATGCACCAATAGGCCCCGTGGCGCCGCTGGCAAAATGGCGTTCAGCACCATGTCGACGTCGCTTCCGGGCATCAGGATGTGGCTTGAATCGACGACCAGGAAATCACCCGGCGACAGGTCGTCGAAGGGCGTTTGGCCCGCCTCCTGCACGGTCGTTTCGATGATCTCGATACCGGGCAGGTTGACGACCTTGCGCGGCGACGGATCGATGGTCGTGAGGCGGCAATCGAAACCGCCCTCGGCGATGGCGGTTGCCAGGAAACGGGTCGAATAGCCGGCGCCGATCTCGACGATGCGCCGCGGCTGATACCGCCGGGCCAGGGCGTAGGCCGTGGCGGCGTCCAGGCGCGGGAACAACCCCTGGCGGAAGTGAGGCTTCGCGCCCCCCGCGAGTTGGCCGCCGGCGGCGATGGTACGGAGCTCCGACGCGCAAGCTTCGATATCGCCGATGACGGCGCCAAAGTTTTCCCCTGCGTTGGCGAATATCTCCGCGACGCGTGCGAAGGACGCGGCGGAACTGCTTGCCGCTTGCCCGGCATAACGGCAGGGAATGAAGAAACCGAGCGGCTTGATGCCCAGCACGGTCGCCAGACCGGCCGCGAGCCGTTTGGCGCCGGGCGGAATCCACTGCCGGAACCGCGGACGCCAGCGCCTTCGGCGGCCCTGGACGCCGGTCCCCGAAAGCCCGGTCAGTCCCGTACTCACGGCCTTAGGATCAATTCCTCGCGGGCGACGACGGCGCCCGGACGCATCCGGTCGACCTCCTCGGCAATGCGGTCCATGAAGGCATCGTCATGGCTGGGGGCGTGATGAAACAGGACGTAGGTCTTGACCCCCGCCGCCTCGCACAGCCGCGCCCCTTCCTGCCATGTCGAATGCCCCCATCCCTCGAACTGGGGGTATTCGTCGTCGGTGTAGGTGGCGTCGTAAATCAACAAATCGGCCCCCTCGATCAACCCCAACACATTCTCATCGGGGGCGCCGATGACGTGTTCGGTGTCGGTTACGTAGCACACCACCTTGCCGGCGAACTCCAAGCGGTATCCCGTCGCCCCGTTGGGGTGGTTCAAGGGCGCGGTCTTGAGGGTGATGCCCGGCGCCGGGCTCAAGGTCTCGCCGGCCTCAAAGTCCTTATAGGTGATGTCGGCGCGCATGGCGTCCGGGGGTATCGGGAATAGCGGATCGATCATCATCGAGCACAGGACTTCGCGGATCGTCGTTTTCCCCCCCAAATGCCCGGCCCACAGACTCAGCTTGTTGCCTGGTACGAACACGGGTGCGAAAAACGGCAGGCCGCAGATATGATCGAAATGGGTGTGGGAGAAAAAGAGATCCGCGTCCAACGGCGCCTGAAGATGGTTGCCGAACACCCGCGCGCCGGTGCCGCAGTCGAATATCAACAGGCGCGAACCGCATCGAACCTCGACGCAAGACGTGTTGCCGCCATAGTGGAGCGTATCGCCGCCGGGGCAGGCGATGGAGCCGCGCACCCCCCAGAACCGGATCCAGAAATCTTCTTGCTCGGCCATGGCTTCCTAAATCATGCGGCCGCGTTCGTCGACACGCGGCCACTGCCCATGCCAAGTAGTGTGCAATAGCAGGGCGAAAAGGAAAAGGTGAATTTTGAAATCGGCGGATGGCACCTGGCGGGTTCGTCGCCTTCACGGCGCCAGGCGGTATCCGCCCCTGTCGGTGATGAGAATTTCCGCCTCCGAGGGATCGCGCTCGATCTTCTGGCGCAACCGGTAAATATGGGTCTCGAGCGTGTGTGTCGTGACGCTGGCGTTGTATCCCCATACTTCGTTGAGGAGTGTTTCCCGTCCCACCACCTTGTCCCTGGCGCGGTAGAGGTATTTGAGGATCGCCGTCTCCTTTTCCGTCAGCCGGACCTTCTTGTTGCTCGCCGTGTCCATCAGCAGCTTGGCGCTGGGGCGGAAGTTGTAAGGACCGATGGTAAACACCGCGTCCTCGCTTTGCTCGTGCTGGCGCAGTTGCGCCCGCAGCCGCGCCAGCAGCACCCCGAGACGGAACGGCTTGGTGATGTAATCGTTGGCGCCCGAATCCAGCCCCAGTATGGTATCGGCTTCCGAATCGGCGCCGGTAAGCATGATAACAGGGGCCTTGACACCGGCGCGGCGCATCAGGCGGCAGACTTCGCGCCCGTCCATGTCCGGCAGGCCGATATCGAGGATGATGGCGTCGAAATAATCGGTTTTGACGATTTCGAGCGCGCCTAAACCGGTGTGCGCCTGAACGGTCGTAAACTCCTCGTGAAGCTGGAGCTGTTCCGCCAGGGACTGCACCAAATCCTCATCGTCGTCGACAAGCAGAATGTGCTTCCCCGTCACCATCGTACCATGCCGCTAGCTTTCGGCCTCCCTGAAGCGCCCTTGGGCGCCTTGTTCCCACTTATGCGCCGCCAAATCATACATCATCAGGGCCCAAACGGAAATCCCACCGACATCCTCGCGGATGACCGGCGCTTTGGCCGAAAAATGCGGGAGTCGCCTTTTGAAAAGGCCCATGATACACCAAATAGCCGACTGGTATCGGCGGTCCCGGCGAGCGAACGACCGAGACGCGCCGGTTTCGTACGCTTCGAATCAACCTCCAGGGCACCATGGCGAAACAGGCCACCTCCGAAGTCGTTGCCGAGACCCGGTCGCCGGGCATCCTCCTAAGCGTGGACCGCGTAATCGCCGATCTGCGCCGGGGAGAGGTGGCGGTGATCCGCGCGGAAGGGGGGGCCTCGATCCTCGTTCAGGCGGCCGAGGCGGTCACGCCGGGCAGTCTCGAGCGCCTGGAGCGCTTGAGCGGCGCGTCGCCGGCGCTATCGCTGACCCGGCGCCGGGCGGCGATACTCGGCCTTTCGCCCATTACCACCGAGGTGGTCACGTTCGAGCTGGCCCAGGGCATCGCCGCCCAGACCGTGCGCGATATCGCCGATCCGGCGGCCGCCATCGCCATCAAGCCACCCCGGCCCCTGGATATGCCGTCGGCCGATCTCGGCGCCTGTTGCTCGGCCGCGGTGGAGCTGACCAAGCTTGCCCGGCTGCTGCCGGCGGCGCTGACGGCGCCGGTGGACCTGGAACCGGGGCAAGACGCCAAGACTTGGGCCAGCGGCGAAAACCTGCTTGTCGTAGAGGCAACGGACATCGAGGCTTATCAGCAAAGCGCCGCCAGATCGCTTCGCCCGGTGTCCCAGGCGCGGGTGCCCCTGACATCGGCGGAGAACGCCCGCATCGTCGCCTACCGTCCGAGCGACGGGGGAATCGAGCATCTCGCCATCATCATCGGCGACCCACGGGCGGACGCGCCGGTGCTGACCCGGCTGCACTCGGAATGTTTCACCGGCGATCTGCTGGCGAGCCTGCGGTGCGATTGCGGCGACCAGCTTCGCGGCGCCATCGGCAAGATCGCCGAGGCCGGCAGCGGCGTGCTGGTCTATCTCGCCCAGGAAGGGCGGGGTATCGGCCTGGTCAACAAGCTCCGGGCCTATCAACTGCAGGACGACGGCTTCGATACCATCGGCGCCAACGAGCAGCTGGGCTTCGACGCCGACGAACGGGTCTATCTGCCGGCGGCGGAAATCCTCCGGGATCTCGGATATTCCCAGGTGCGGCTGTTGACCAACAATCCGGAGAAGGTCGCGGCACTGTCGCGTTGCGGCATCACCGTGGTCGAACGCGTGCCCCACGTCTTCCCCGCCAACGCCCACAACGAGGAATACCTTCGCACCAAGGCCACGCGCGGCGGCCATCTGTTCTAGGGCATTATCCGGCCACTCCGACGACGGCCGGCGAAGACCGGCGGCGAACGCGGCCGGTCCGCGACTCTCCGCCAAGCGGCGGCACCCGTCTAGTACTTACTTTCATAGGAGGGTGACACATCTGACGGCCTTGCGGGTTTTTCAGGCCCGGAGCGTGGTCCGCCGTGATGCCGGTCCATCACAAGGGCCGCGCGAGGTGAGCGTAAGGGCCTGCAAGGCCGCCCATCGCGGCCCT
>JACZQV010000066.1 GCA_022545545.1 Pseudomonadota bacterium | reverse complement strand
CGCGTATCGGCGCCACGGTGCGCGTGAACGCTTCGCTCTCGTCGATCCGATTCTCGATCAGCGGCGCTATGCCGTCGTTGTAGGCCCGTTCCATGGTCGGCGCCATGATGAAGCCGGTGAGGAAAAGGGCGAGGCTCACCATCACCATGTTGGGCGGCGTCTGCTGCACGCCAAGGGCGCTGCGGAGGAACGACAGCACCACCACGATGCGGGTAAAGGAGGTCACCATCATGAGGATCGCCGGCGCCAGCGAGAGCACCGTCAACAGCGCGATCAGCTGGATGATGCGCCCCGTTGCCGACCCCTGGCCCTCGCCGAGGTCGAGAGTGAAGCTCTGGGCTTCGGCCGGGCCGGTGGTGACGAGCAACAACCCGGCGCCGAGGAGGGCCGCGAACCAGGGCCTCATGACCGGTCCTCCTGGTCCGCTTCGGCCATCGTCTCGGCGCCGCCGGGCGGGGCGAACCCGGACTCCACCAGGAGTTCCGAACTCGCGCCCAGCAGGATCAGGTGCTCTTGGTCATCGCGCCGCACCAGCACGAGGCGCCGCTTGGCGTCGACCGGCGCCAACTCGACGACGCCAATCCGCGATTTGCCGCGGTTCCGGGAACCGATCCGGCCGCCGAGCCCGAAATGGCGGACGAGCCAGGTCAGAAGCCCGATCAAGGCGAGAACGAATACGAGGGCGCCGATGAAGCGTATGTAGGTGTCGATGTCCATGGCCGGGCCGGCTCGATCACCCCTTATTTCGTTTGCGCGTGCTGCCGCCCTTGGCGTAGGCCGCTACGGCGGTTGTATGGTTGGAAAAACTTTGCAGTTGGTCTTCCAGTTCCGAATGGGTGTCCCTGATTTCCGCGGCCAGCTTTTCCAGATCGTCGATCAGCGCCACCATGACCGGCCTCAAGGGCGCGTTCTGGTCCGCCGGCAGTTCGGTTATGCTGTCGCAGATTCGTTTGATCTCCTGTTCCAGGGGCGCCAGGTCGACGACCTTGCCATCGGCGACGAAGCCCCGCGCCGCGATCACGATGGCGCCCAAACCCTGCAGATCCGTTTTCAGATCTGCCGCCATGGTCGTGGATAATTCGGTCATCAGCCCTCCTCCTGGTCGCGGTCGTAGGCGCCGTAAGTGGCGTTGGCGCGGTAGATGTAAGACAGTATCTCGGCCACCGCGGCGAATGCCTCGAGGGGGATATCGCTGTCTATGTCGATCGCCGAAAGGATTTCGACGAGATCGGCGTCCTCGCGGACCTTGACGTCGTTGGCGAAGGCGATCTCGAGGATTTGCCGGGCGACGGCGCCCCTGCCGCTGGCTACGATCCGCGGCAGACTTTCGGTTTCGGGCTCCTTGGTAAGCGCAACCGCCACCTGATCGAGCAGGGCGCGCTCGGTTGCGCCTGCCTGGGCCTTGCCTTCTCCGAGGTCTGCCGGCGCCTTACTTTGGCCGTCCCCGCTCGCGCCCAGGGGCGCGGTCTGCTTTGTGGATTTCGACAAAGTGCCCTTCCCAATGCCAGTCGGCCCAATGCCAGTCGGCGAGGTGATTGCCGCCGGCGATGGTGGCGTATCATGCTTACCCGTATCATGCTTACCAAAGCGTTAACTCGCCAATGCCAGGCGGGCGCGAGCCCCGGCCGGGGCCGGATCGGAGGGCTGCCCAGGCGTCTCACGGCTGGCGTCGGGAGTCCGGGGGTAGGGAGGGGAGAAGAGAGGGGTGCCGCGGGCGGCGGGGTCTGGTGGGCCGTTGGCATGGCCTGGGCGCCCCTTGTTGGGTGGTAGGGGGGCGGGCGCGCCGCCGCGGCGTCTCCGGAAACCAGGGTAGTTACGGTGTCTTCGTCTCCGGCAGGAGGGCATCGACGATATCGCTGCCGGCCTCGGCGGCGGCCCGGTTTTCCTCCTGGATCCGCTCGTAGATCTCGCGGCGCAGGACCGAGACGTCGGCGGGAAAGGTAAATCCAAGCTTAATGGACTTCCCGCGCACCTGGACGACGGTAATCTCGATGTCGTCGTTTATGATGACCGATTCACCGATCTTGCGAGAAAGGTACAGCATCTCGATACCTCAGTTCCCTTGAGTCCGCGCGGCATGGACCGTGTTCGTCGGCCGATGATGGCGCCCGGCCCGTCCCCTCCCGGCGGACCAATTGCGCAATAAAGCGCATCCTCGTTTAGACTTTATTAACAGCGCGGCGCGACACTGTCGCCCCTGGGTTATCAACAGTGCGAGCCCTAGGTTGGACCTCACCAAATTACCCTTGTTTACGTTGATGGCAAAGCGCCTGTCGTGGCTCGGACAGCGACAGCAAGTGCTCGCCAATAACGTCGCCAACGCCGACACCCCGGGCTACCGGGCGCGGGACCTGAAGGCCCTGAGCTTCAAGAAAGTGCTGGGTGGTGAAGGCGCGAAACTGGGGATGGCGGCGACCAACGCCGCCCATCTCGCCGGGCAGTCTCGGAAACCGGCGGCCAACGCCGTCGAAAAGACCGACTCCCACGAGATCGTGATCTCGGGCAACAGCGTGAGCCTGGAAGAGGAGATGATGAAGGTCGGCAAAACGATGATGGATTACCAACTGACGATCAATCTCTACCGCAAGCATCTCTCGATGATCAAAACCGCGCTTGGGCGCGGCAATTGATAGGTGAGGACATGGACCTCTTCAAAGCCCTGAAGATATCCGCCGCCGGCATGAAGGCGCAGGGGGTGCGTTTGCGCGTGATCGCGGAAAACCTGGCCAACGCCGATTCGGTCGCGCCGGAGCCGGGCGGTGAGCCCTACCGGCGCAAGGTCATCACCTTCAAGAACGTGCTCGACCGCACCTTCGGTGTGCGCAAGGTCGAGATCAACAAGATCACCATCGACACATCGGACTTCAAGAAAAAGTACGATCCCACCCATCCCAGCGCCGACGCCGACGGCTACGTGTTGATGCCGAACGTCAATACCATGGTGGAAATGATGGACATGCGCGAGGCCCAACGCAGCTACAGCGCCAACCTCAGTGTCATCGAGGCCTCGAAGACCATGCTGATGCGCACGATCGACATCCTGCGCGCCTGAACCGGACCGGCCGCGGACGGGCCTTTGATCGTACGCGTCTCCAAGCCTTAGGGGGAAGTCATGCTCAACAACATCGCCAACGCCATCACCGCCTACAGACAGGCGCACGACAACGCGGTCGATCCAGGCATGGAGGCGCGCTCCGGTCCCGTCGGCAAGAGTTTCGCCGACTTCGTCACCAATTTCGTCGATTCGGCGAAGAGCGCCGGGGTCGCCGCCGAGAGCGCCACCGTCCAGGCGGTGAACGGCTCCGCCGACCTGAACGAGGTCGTAACCGCCGTCGCCAATGCCGAAATCATGCTCCAAACCGTGGTCACGGTGCGCGACCGGGTCATCCAGGCCTACCAAGAAATCCTGAAAATGCCGATTTAAGCCGGCCGATGTCCACCGCCGAGGTACTCGAGATCGGCCGCGATGCCGTCTTCGTCCTGTTGAAGATCGGGGCGCCGGTCATGCTGATCGCACTGACCGTCGGATTGACGATCTCGCTCGCCCAGGCCCTGACCCAGATCCAGGAAATGACCCTGGCCTTCGTCCCCAAGATTCTGGTGATATTTCTTACCTTGGCCTTTCTGTCGCCGTTTATGCTGAACACGCTGATGGTATTCACCCAACGGCTAACGGACCGCATCGCCGGCCTGGGATAGGGCGCCATGCTCGCCCTTATCCCCGAAGAGCTCTTCGTCATATTCTTGGTGTTCACCCGCACCGGCGCCGCCTTGATGGTGATGCCAGGCTTCGGCGAGGCGTATGTCCCCCCGCGCGTCAGGCTGTTGATCGCGCTCGCCATATCGGTCGTGGTGACGCCCGTGGTGACGGCCCAGATTCCCGGCCTGCCGGCCACGCCGCTGGCGCTGTTCATTCTCCTGTTCGGCGAGATCACCGTCGGCGTGTTCCTCGGCCTCATCGGCCGGATCATGCTGGTCGCGCTCCATACCACCGGCACCGTGATCTCCTTTCAGATCGGCATGGCCAACGCCTTCGTGTTCGATGCCGCCACCAGCCAGCAGGCGTCGCTGCCTTCCATGTTCCTCACCGTCCTCGGCGTGTTGATCATTTTCACCGCCAATCTTCACCACCTCATGCTGAGGGCCGTGGTCAACAGCTACACTCTGTTCACGCCGGGCGTGATGCCGCCGATCGAGGACTTCTCCCAATTCGTCTCCCGCCTGGTCGCCGACAGCTTCATCCTCGGCATTCAGCTGGCGGGGCCGTTCATGGCCGTGGGGTTGATCTTCTATCTCGGCATCGGGCTGCTCGCCCGTCTCATGCCCCAGGTGCAGATCTTCTTCATCGCCCTGCCGATGCAGATCATGTTCGGGATCCTCGTCGTCGCGCTGACCCTTTCGGCGGCGCTGATGTGGTTCCTCGATAGCTTCGAGATGTCCCTGATCGGCGCCTTCAGCCCGGTGTGACGATGGCCGAAGATCAAGATCCAGCACAAAAAACAGAAGAGCCGACGCAAAAGCGGGTCGAGGACTCGCGCCGCAAGGGCCAGGTCGCCACCTCGCGGGAGGTCAATCACTGGTTCATGATCCTCGGCGCCACCCTGCTGGTGACCATGCTGGCGCCCGGTATGTTCGGGCGCATCAAGGCCACCCTGGTCGAGTTCATCGCCTCTCCCCATGACGTCACCCTCGATCCCGGCACCGTCCATGCCATCACCGTCGACCTGATCGGGGATCTCGGGTCCATTATGGCCGTCCCGGCCGCCATATTGATGGCGCTCGCCGTGTTCGGCGGCCTGATCCAGAACGGCCCCATCTTCGCGCCCGAGCTGATCAAGCCCAAATTGGAGAAGATCTCCTTGCTCAAGGGCGTCAAGCGGTTGTTCTCCGGGCGCTCGCTGATGGAGTTCACCAAAGGCGTCCTCAAGCTGGCTATCGTCGCCACCGTGGCGACCATGGTGGTGGTGCCGGAATTCGACCGTCTCACCCAGCTCCCGGGCTATCACATCAGCCAGTTGCTGGCGTTCCTGTGGGAACTCTCGGGGCGCGTGCTGATCGCGGTGCTGGCGGTGATGACCGTCGTCGCCGGTCTCGACATGCTGTACCAGAAATTCGAGCACGGCAAGAAACAGCGCATGAGCCGCCAGGAGATCCGCGACGAGCTCAAGCAGACCGAGGGCGATCCGCTCATCCGCGCCCGCCTGCGCCAGATCCGCATGGAAAGGGCGCGTAAGCGTATGATGTCGGCGGTGCCCGACGCCGCGGTGGTGATCACCAACCCGACCCATTACGCGGTGGCGCTGAAATACGAACATGAGGACATGGAAGCGCCGGTGCTGGTGGCCAAGGGCGCCGACAAGATGGCCGAGCGCATCCGCGATGTCGCCGAGGAGAACGAGGTGCCCATCGTCGAGAATGCGCCGCTGGCGCGGGCGCTGTATGCCGGCGTCGAAATCGACCAGGAGATCCCGCCCGAACATTACCGGGTGGTGGCCGAGATCATCGGCTACGTCATGCGCCTCAGCGGCCGCCACGGCGGCCCCCGGTCCTAGGACTTACTTTCATGGGAGGGTGCGACATAGGATCGTCTTTTCGCGGCCGCCGGGGTGGAAGCGGCGCGCCGGCGATGTGGGGACATCGTCAAGCGGCGCATACGCCCGCCGGTGGCCGCGAAAAACGACCCTTCGGGCGGCCTTGCACGTCCTTACGCTCACCTCGCGCGGCCCTTGTGATGGGCCCGGCCTCACGGCGGGCCACGCTCCTAGCCGAAAAACCCGCAAGGCCGTCGGATGTGTCGCCCTCCTATGAAAGTGAGTACTGGACCACTATCCGGCCCGGAGCCGGAGGCATCGATGCCACGGGCACCCCATACGGCTCTTGATCCGGCTGGGGTGAAACCGGCTCTGGACGAGCCGCGTCCAATCTGGGAGTATCCGCCAACCGCACGCAAGGTGAAGATGAGCGCGATTCGCGACCTTCCTCCTGTCACCAGTTGGCGCCGGCCCTGGCGCCAGCCCGCCTTCTGGGGCGTGCTGGCGGCATTGTGCGTCATCGCCGGCGGCGCGGTCTATGTCCTCGACGTCATGGGCGCGGCCGCCGATGTGCCTGCCGAATCCCTGTGGCTGGCGCTGACGGTGTTCGCGGCGCTCGGCGTGACGGCGCTGGGGATTTCGGCGCTGCGGGCGGACCGGCGTCTCGCCTTGGTGAGCGGGTCTCTCGAGGCCGAGAACGACCTCCTGGTCCGCTCGCTGGAGGCCGAACCCCACGCGCGCCTGATCGTCGCGCCCGGCGGCAAGGCCGTTTACGCCAATTCCGCGTTTGGCGCCCTGTTCGCCCTCTCCTCCTCGGCGGCGCTCGAGAGGCTCGAATATTATCTCGGCAACGATGACGACACCGCCCGGCAGGTCAAGCGCCTGTCCGACATCGCCGGCGCCGGCGAGGTCGGGCACGGCGAGATCCGCTTCGCCTCCCCATCGGGCAGGACCGAATGGCTGGAAATCTCGGCCTGTCCCCTGAAGGGCAGGCCCGGCTTCGTGCTGTGGTGCATCACCGACATTACCTCGCGCCGGCAGATGGAGCAGGTCATCCGCGAGGAGCAGGAGAAGCTGGTCGATTTCCTCGAGAACGCCTCGGTCGGCTTCTATTCGGCCGACGGCGAGGGGCGCTTTCAATACATCAATCATACCCTCGCCGAGTGGCTCGGCCATACGCCCGAAGAGATACTCAAGGGCCGGATGGGGTTGGCGGATTTCCTCCTCGCCGACAGGCCGGCGGGCGTGCCCGCCTACGATCCCTTCGCCGGCAAGTGCCCGGACCAGCAGGGCGAGACCGCGATGCGCCGACGCGACGGCACGACTTTCCAGGTCTATATCATCCAGACCGTCATCGAGGACGAGGGCGGGGTGCGCACCCGCTCGGTGGTGCGCGATCTGACGCCCGAGCGCGAGCTGGAGCAGGACCTGCGCCTTTCGGAGCAGCGTTTCCAGAGGCTGTTCGAGGACGCGCCCATCGGCATCGCCATCCTCGATCTAGAGGGCAGGATCACCGAATGCAACCGCGCCTTCGGCGCCATGTCGCCGGCCGGTCCCCCCGGTCCCCTCGGCATGCCCTTGGCCGAGTTGGTGGCCGAGGATGACAGGGCGGAGCTTGCCTCGAGGCTGTCGGGCGCGACCGCCGGCGCCGCCACGGCGGCGCCGTTCGACGTTCAGTTGCGGGGCGAGGGCGAGAGCGAGAGGGTGGTCTCATTGTCCGTCACCCGCATGGAGGATGATGCCGGCATGCTTTCGGGCCTGATCCTTCACTCCTACGACACCACCGCCCAGCGGGACCTGGAAGCGCAGTTCTCCCAGTCCCAGAAGATGCAGGCCATCGGCCAGCTCGCCGGCGGCGTGGCGCACGACTTCAACAACCTTTTGACGGTGATCATCGGCTTCTGCGATCTGCTGCTCCTGCGCCATTCCGCCGGCGAGCAGAACTTCGCCGACATCATGCAGATCAAGCAGAACGCCAACCGCGCCACCAATCTGGTGCGCCAGCTCCTCGCCTTCTCCCGCCAGCAGACCCTGCAGCCCAAGGTGCTGAACATCACCGACGTGCTCGCCGAGCTGACCAACCTCCTGCGCCGCCTGATCGGCGTCGACATCCAATTCGACGTCGTCCACGGCCGCGACCTCGGGTTGGTCAAGGTCGACCAGGGACAGTTCGAGCAGGTCATCATCAATCTCGCGGTGAACGCGCGGGACGCCATGACCGCGGGCGGCACGCTGACGATCCGCACCTCCAACGTCGCCCTCTCTGCCGCCCTCGAGCGGGGCCCCGAGGTCCTGCCCGCCGGCGATTACGTGCTGATCGAGGTGATCGATACCGGCACCGGCATCGCCAAGGCGCATCTCGAGCGCATCTTCGAGCCCTTCTTCTCGACCAAGGAGGTCGGCCAAGGCACCGGGCTCGGACTGTCGACGGCCTACGGCATCGTCAAGCAGACCGGCGGCTTCATCACCGTCGACAGCGAGCTCGGCTCGGGCACGACGTTTGCCATCCATCTGCCGCGCCACGAGGCCGCCGAAGGCGAGGAAGCGGAAGCGCCGCTCGCCGCCGCCGGGGCGGAAAAGGAGCCGCCCCGCGATCTTACCGGGGTCGGCACCGTCTTGCTGGTCGAGGACGAGGACGCGGTGCGCATGATCGGCGCCCGGGCGCTGACGTCGAAGGGCTACAAGGTGATCGAGGCCAGCAACGGCGAAGGGGCGCTCGAGGTCATCAAGGCCGGCGAGGAGGCCATCGACCTCGTCATCACCGACGTCGTCATGCCCAATATCGACGGGCCGACGCTGGTGCGCGAGGTGCGCGAGATCCACCCCGACATGAAGGTGATCTTCATCTCGGGCTACGCCGAGGACTCCTTCCGCGACAAGGTGTCCGAGGAATCGGACATCCATTTCCTGCCCAAGCCCTTCAGCCTCGAACAGCTCGCCGGCAAGGTCAAGGAAGTCCTGGCGGTGTGACGCCGGGGCCGGTGCCGGACGACCGCTTCCCGCGTCTAGCGCCGCCCGATTCGGCACCGAACATCACGCGAACATGGGTTGATTCTCCCTTTGATAACAAAGGGTAATATTTTCTCTTGCCAATTAGAACAAAACGTGTACATTGGTGCCCGATGGACGCCGTTCGCCCCGCGTGAAAGCGTTGCATCGCCCGCCACCCTGTGAAATAAGAGAAGGAGCGTCCCATGTCCGTTACCTCATTGAAGCTGGTCGACAAGGACGATATGGACAAACAAAAGGCACTCGACGCCGCGCTGGGCCAGATCGAACGGGCCTTCGGCAAGGGCGCGGTCATGAAGCTCGGAGAACGCACCAGCATCGTCGAAGCCGATACCGTCTCCAGCGGCTCGCTTGGGCTCGACATCGCGCTCGGCATCGGCGGCCTGCCGCGGGGCCGGGTGGTCGAGATCTACGGGCCCGAAGCCTCGGGGAAGACGACGATGGCGCTCCACGTCATCAGTGAGGCCCAGAAGCTGGGCGGCACCTGCGCCTTCGTCGACGCCGAACACGCCCTCGATCCGATCTATGCCGGCAAGCTCGGCGTCGACGTCGATGAGTTGCTGATCTCCCAGCCCGACACCGGCGAGCAGGCGCTGGAGATCGCCGATACCCTGGTGCGCTCCGGCGCCATCGACGTCCTGGTGATCGACTCGGTCGCCGCCCTGGTGCCGCGCGCCGAGCTCGAGGGCGAGATGGGCGACGTCCATGTCGGCCTCCAGGCCCGCCTCATGAGCCAGGCGCTGCGCAAGCTCACCTCCTCGATCGCGCGCTCGCGCTGCATGGTCGTGTTCATCAACCAGATCCGCATGAAGATCGGCGTCATGTTCGGCAACCCGGAGACCACCTCGGGCGGCAACGCGCTCAAGTTCTACGCTTCCGTGCGCCTCGACATCCGCCGCATCGGCGCGATCAAGGACCGCGACGAGATCATCGGCAACCAGACCCGGGTCAAGGTGGTGAAGAACAAGCTGGCGCCGCCCTTCAAGGTGGTGGAGTTCGACATCATATACGGCGAGGGCGTCTCCAAGGTCGGCGAGCTGATCGATCTCGGCGTCAAGGCCGACATCGTCGAGAAATCGGGTACCTGGTTTTCCTACAACGGCCAGCGCGTCGGCCAGGGCCGGGAGAACGCCAAGGCGTTCCTCAGGGACAACCCGGAGATCGCCGCCGAGATCGAGGGCGCGATCCGCGCGGCCGCCGGCCTCACCGCCAAGCCCAAGCCGGCGGCGGTCGAGGAAGCCGCGCCCGATACCGTGCCGGCGCCCGGCGCGGACGCGCCCGAGGAGGCCGAGCGCGGCGCCAAGTGAACCTCCGGGCGGACCGCGGCGGCGATTGAGCGCCCTCCCGCCCGCCTTCCCCCCCATCCCCCGCCGCCGCGTGTCCTGGACAGGGCGGCGGCTTGGCGCTAAAAGCAAAGCCGGTTGCGCCGCCGCGTAAGGCCTCGGCGTGCCGGCGGGAGCGGCGTCATGGCGCCGGTGCGCCGGCGTGAGGCGGCCGGGCGGTAAATGAGGGCGCGGCGGGGGTTTGCCCGGCGCCTTGGCGGCGGGCGGCAACCGCCGGGAAGGGAAGGGCCATTTCGCTCGATGGAGACATGACGAGCACCAACGACATCCGCGCGGCTTTCCTCGATTTCTTCGCCGCCAACGGCCATACCATCGTCGCCTCGGGGCCGCTGGTGCCGCGCAACGACCCGACGTTGCTGTTCACCAACGCCGGCATGGTGCAGTTCAAGAACGTCTTCATCGGCGCCGAGACCCGCGATTACGTGCGCGCGGCGACGTCGCAGAAGTGCGTCCGCGCCGGCGGCAAGCACAACGACCTCGAGAACGTCGGCTACACCGCGCGCCATCACACCTTCTTCGAGATGCTCGGCAACTTCTCGTTCGGCGATTACTTCAAGGAGGGCGGCATCGAGCTTGCCTGGAAGCTCATCGTCAAGGAGTTCGGGCTGGCGCCGGAGCGGCTGTGGGTGACGGTCTATCACACCGACGACGAGGCCTACGATCTCTGGCGCAAGATCTCGGGCCTGCCCGAGGCGAGGATCGTGCGCATCGCCAGCGCCGACAATTTCTGGTCCATGGGCGAGACCGGACCCTGCGGGCCGTGCTCCGAGATCTTCTACGATCACGGCGAGGGGATCGCCGGCGGCCCGCCCGGCGGCGGCGAGGGGGACGGCGACCGCTTCGTCGAGATCTGGAACCTCGTGTTCATGCAATACGAGCAGGTGACGCCGGATGAGCGCCGCGATCTTCCCAAGCCCTGCGTCGACACCGGCATGGGGCTGGAGCGCCTCGCCGCCGTGCTGCAAGGGGTGCACGACAACTACGACACCGACCTCATGCGCCATCTGATCGAGGCCTCGGCCGACGCCACCGACACCCCGCCCGACGGCGATCACGCGGTCTCGCACCGGGTCATCGCCGATCATCTGCGGGCGGTCAGTTTCCTCATCGCCGACGGCGTCATGCCGTCGAACGAGGGCCGCGGCTACGTGCTGCGCCGCATCATGCGCCGCGCCATGCGCCACGCCCATCTCATCGGCGTCAGGGAACCCCTGCTCTGGCGCCTGGTGCCGGCGCTCATCGCCGAAATGGGCCAGGCGTTCCCCGAGCTCGTCCGCGCCGAGGCGCTGCTGAGGGAGACCCTGAAGGGCGAGGAGACCCGCTTCCTCAAGACCCTCGATCGCGGCATGAAGCTGTTGGAGGAGGAGACGGTGAAACTCGATGCCGGCGCTTCGCTCGCCGGCGAGGTGGCGTTCAAGCTCTACGACACCTACGGCTTCCCCCTCGATCTCACCGAGGACGCGCTGCGCGCCAGGGGGATCGGCGTCGAGGTCGCCGGCTTCGACTCCGCCATGGAGCGTCAGCGGGCGGCGGCCCGCGCCGCCTGGGCCGGATCCGGCGAGACGGCGGACGACGCCATCTGGTTCGGCATCGGCCAGGCCAAGGGCGCCACCGAGTTCCTGGGCTACGCCACCGTCACCGCCGAGGGCGAGGTGGTGGCGCTCCTCGCCGACGGCAAGGAGATCGATGGCGCCGATGCCGGCGCCGAGCTCGCCGTCGTCACCAACCAGACCCCGTTCTATGGCGAGGCCGGCGGCCAGGTCGGCGACACCGGCGTCTTGACGAGCGCCAAGGGCGCGGTATTCACCGTCACCGACACCAAGAAGATGCCGGGCGGTCTCGATGTCCATCTCGGCGCCCTCGCCGAGGGCGCGCTGGCCGTCGGCGATACCGTCGAGATGCGCGTCGATGCCACCCGCCGCGAGATGATCCGCGCCAACCATTCCGCCACCCATCTGTTGCATGAGGCCCTTCGCCGGCGCTTGGGCGAGCACGTCACCCAGAAGGGCTCCCTCGTCGCCCCCGACCGCCTGCGCTTCGACATCAGCCATCCCCGGCGGATAACGGCGGAGGAGATCAAGGACGTCGAGGCCGATGTCGGGCGCATGGTGCGCCAGAACCGGGAGGTGACGACGCGCCTGATGACGCCGGAGGATGCGATTAAGGCCGGCGCCATGGCCTTGTTCGGCGAGAAATACGGCGACGAGGTCCGCGTCGTCACCATGGGCAAGGACGAGGGGGGCGAGGACGAGGGCGGCGAGGACGAGGGCGGCGATTATTCGGTCGAGCTTTGCGGCGGCACCCATGTCGCCCGCACCGGCGACATCGGCACCTTCAAGTTCGTCGCCGAAGGCGCGCTTGCCGCCGGCGTGCGCCGCATAGAGGCCCTGACCGGGGCGGCGGCCGAGGCCTATATGGCGGAGCACGCCGATTGGCTGGCGGCGGCGGCGGCGGCGCTCAAGACGGCGCCGGCGGAGGTGCCGGGCCGCGTCGCGGCGCTGCTGGACGAGAAGCGCAAGCTCGAACGCGCCCTTTCCGATGTGCGCCGCCGGCTTGCCGTCGGCGGCGCCGGCACGGGCGGCGAGGACGCCCCCGGCGGCGGGCTCTACAAGGATGTCGGCGGCATCAGATACGCCGGGCGCAAGCTCGACGGCGTGCCGGCCAAGGAGCTTAAATCCATGGCCGATGACCTCAAGGCCAGGATCGGCACCGGCGTCGTCGCCATCGCCGCGGTCAACGACGGCAAGGCCTCCCTGGTGGTGGCGGTGACCGACGATCTCACCGACCGTTTCGACGCCGTCAAGTTCGTCCGCATCGGCGCCGAGGCGCTCGGCGGCAAGGGCGGCGGCGGCCGGCCCGACATGGCCCAGGCCGGGGGGCCCGAGGGTAATAAGGCCGATGACGCGCTTTTGGCCATCGAGCGCGCGGTGGCGAAGACCGCCGCCCCCGCCTGAGGGGCCGGGCGCCCGGCCATGAGAATGCCCCGGCCCAGGAACACCCCGGGGTACCGGCGTGGCGTCGCGTCGGCCGCTCAGCCCATCTTCGCCTGCAAATTCTCGTCCAGCTTGTCGATGAACTGCCGGGTGGTCAGCCACGACTGGTCCTCGCCGATGAGCAGCGCCAGGTCCTTGGTCATGAAGCCGGCCTCGACGGTCTCGACGCAGACCTCCTCCAGCGTCTCGGCGAAGCGCGCCACGTCCGGCGTGTCATCGAAGGTGCCGCGGTAATAGAGCCCCCGGGTCCAGGCGAAGATCGAGGCGATGGGGTTGGTCGAGGTGTCGCGCCCGGCCTGGTGCTCTCGGTAGTGCCGGGTGACGGTGCCATGCGCCGCCTCGGCCTCCACCGTCTTGCCGTCAGGCGTCAGCAGCACCGAGGTCATGAGGCCCAACGAGCCGAACCCCTGGGCCAGGGAATCCGACTGCACGTCGCCGTCGTAATTCTTGCACGCCCAGACGAAGCCGCCGTCCCACTTGAGCGCGGCGGCGACCATGTCGTCGATCAGCCGGTGCTGGTAGGTCAGCCCCTTCGACTCGTAGGCGTCGGCGAACTCGGCCTCGTACACCTCCTGGAAGATGTCCATGAAACGGCCGTCATAGACCTTGAGGATGGTGTTCTTGGTCGAGAGGTAGAGCGGCCAGCCCCGCGCGAGGGCGAAGTTGAGGCACGAGCGGGCGAAACCGCGGATCGAATCGTCCAGGTTGTACATGCTCAGGGCGATGCCGGCGCCGGGGAAGTCGAAGACCTCGCGCTCGATCGCCTCGCCGCCGTCCTCGGGGGTGAATTTGAGGGTCAGCTTGCCCTTGCCCGGCACCAGGAAGTCGGTGGCGCGGTACTGGTCGCCGTAGGCGTGGCGGCCGATGACGATGGGCCGGGTCCAGCCCGGTATCAGGCGCGGGACGTTCTTGCAGATGATGGGTTCGCGAAAGACCGTGCCGTTGATGATGTTGCGGATCGTGCCGTTGGGCGATTGCCACATCTCCTTGAGGCCGAACTCCTCGACCCTGGCCTCGTCGGGGGTGATGGTGGCGCACTTGACGCCGACGCCGCAGGCCTTGATCGCCTCCGCCGAATCGATGGTGATCTGGTCGTCGGTTTCATCGCGGCGCTCCATCGCCAGGTCGAAATATTGGAGCTCGATGTCGAGATAGGGCAGGATCAATTGTTCCTTGATGAACTGCCACATGATGCGCGCCATTTCATCGCCGTCGATCTCGACGATGGGGTTGGCGACCTTGATTTTTGCCATCTCGCTTGTCCTAGAGAAGTTCTAACTGGGGTTCCACCTCGCGCCCCCGGCCTCGGGGCCGGCCGCGGGGAATTAAGGGGAGGGGAATTAAGGGGACACCATACTTAATTCCATACCTCCCGAATCACCGAGACGGGGAATTAAGTATGGTGTCCCCTTAATTGTCCACGCGGCGGCGGGTGCGCGGGGCGCAACATAACATCACAGGATGGGAGCGCAAGGCCCGCCTGCCGACCCGTCGTCCGTAGTCTTTGGGCCGCAGGGCGAAGTCGTACGGAGGACAGGCCCGCCTCCCGCCGGGAGCGGCGCCGGCGCCGGTCCCGCTTCCGCTAGAGGCGTTCGGGCTCGCCCCGGATGGCGGGTTCGGGAAGGGCGGCGAGGGCCGGAAGGACGTCGCCCGCGCTTTCGACGACGGTGAACAGGGTCCTGGCCTCGGGCCGGGCGAAGCCCTCGGCGATCACATGGTCAAGCAGCGCGCCGAGCGGCTTCCAGTAGCCATCGTTATCGACCAGCACGATGGGCTTGTCGTGGAGACCGATCTGCTTCCAGGTGATGATCTCGAAGGTCTCGTCCAGGGTGCCGAAGCCGCCGGGCAGGGCGACGAAGGCATCGGAACGTTCGAACATGACCCTCTTGCGGTCATGCATGGACTTGACGACGATAAGCTCATGCAACCCCTGATGCGCGAGCTCCGCCCACTTGAGGTCATGGGGGATGACCCCGGTGACCCGCCCGCCGGCCCCAAGCGCGGCGTCGGCGAGCACCCCCATCAGTCCGATGCGCGCGCCGCCGAAGACCAGTTCCACCCCCTCCTCGGCGAGGATCGCACCGAGCCTCGCCGCCGCCTCGTGATGGCGTCCATTGATGCCGGTGGACGAGCCGCAAAAGACGCTAAGGGATCTGACCGTTGCCATCGCAACCTCGTCTGGGGGAACGCGCCGGGCGCGTCGCCTGGGTTATAGCGCTGGGGCCGGCGAACGCAAGGTGCTTGGGCGCCCTTGGCGCTGAAACCGCCCCGCGAACATTGTCCTTGCCAGGCGCCGGGCGGTCCGGCAAGCTCTTGGGCAGCCAAGAGCGCGGTTACGAGACTATCCGATAAGGCCGCGCGATCAAAGGCAGCGGCGGGTGAATCCCAACCGTTCGCCCGCTGAAAGTGTGCCCGAGAGAGAAGCGGCCCGGACCGTCAAACCCGCGGGCGCATCGTCCGCGGGGTCAAAAATATTCAAAAATATAAGGTGGAGCTTTCGAGGAGAGGATCGATGAAAAATTTCAAGAAAACAGGGGTTATCTTCGTAACAATGGCAGTCGCATTCGGCGTCCTCGCCGGCGCCGTGGCCTATGCGGCGGATGATCCAAAACAAGTGGTCAAGTACAGAAAGTCGGTGATGAAAGCGCAATTGCGCCACTTCCAGGCCATCAAGGCGATCGTCAGGGGCAAGGTCAGCTTTACCGGCCTACTGGCCAATCAAGCGATGGCACTCGATCTGACCGGCAAGGGCCTTACCGATCTGTTCCCCGCCGGCACCGGCCCGGACAAGATCAAGACCCGGGCCAAGGCCGATATCTGGCAGGACTGGAAGAAGTTCGAGGCCTCGGCCAAGAAGCTCCACCAGGAAACGGCGAAGCTGGTCAAGATCGCCAATGGCGGCGACAAGAAAGCCGCCGCCGCCCAGTTCAAGGCCGTCGGCAAGGCCTGCGGCGGCTGTCACAAGTCGTTCCGGGCGAAGAAGAAACGGAAGAAGAAAAAGTAGGTATTCCCTGGCGGTGTCGACCCCTATCCCTACGCCCGGCCCTGGCCCCGGAGCCCCGCCGGCCTAAGACCGCGGCGGGCGCGCTTGCCATGCG
>JACZQV010000065.1 GCA_022545545.1 Pseudomonadota bacterium | reverse complement strand
TGCCGCCGGGCCAGGGCAGTTGCACGTAGGACTCATTTACCGGCAATGATGGCTTGCTGAAAGAGGGTTTGGCGCGATGAGAGTGATGAGCTTCCGATGGCGGGACAAGGAAGGCTACGGTGCCTTGCGCAACACCGTCGCCGACGAGGAATGAGCGGGCCGGCGATGGGTTTTACCGACCTCGATCCGGCCGATTTCGACGCCCTCACCTTCGATTGCTACGGCACGCTGATCGACTGGGAGAGGGGCGCCTTGGGGATCTTGCGTCCCTGGGCCGACGGCCAAGGGCTCGATGCCGGCGACGACGATCTCCTGTCCCGCTTCGCCGCCGCTCAAGCCGATCAGGAAACCATCCGCCCGATCAAGCGCTACCCGGACGTGGTCGGATCGGCCTTCGCCGAGATCGCCGCCGGATACTCCAAGACGCTTTCGGCCGAAGACCGCGAACGCCTCGCCCGGTCCATCGGCGACTGGCCGCCCTTCGCCGATACCGTCGAGGCGCTTGGCGATCTCAAGGCGCGCTTCAGGCTCGGCGTGTTGTCGAACGTCGATGTCCGCTCCTTCGCCCGCACCCACGCGCGCCTCGGCAACCCCATGGAGGTGATCGTGACGGCGGACGACGCCGGCTCCTACAAACCGGCGCTTGCCCATTTCCATCGCGGCATCGAGGAATTCGCCAAACTCGGCATCGCCAAGGCGCGCATCCTCCATGTCGCCCAGAGCCGTTTTCACGACATCGCGCCGGCCACCTCCCTCGGCCTGACATGCGCCCGCGTCGACCGCCGGGGGGGGCGGGAGGGCCTGGGCCTCAACATCCCGTCCGCCGCCGAGACCCCCTATGTGGTTGGCAACATGGCGGAACTGGCGGCGCATCTTTGCCGGGACCAGGGATAATTGATCTGGGAATGACGCCGGTCGCCCTTTACAATCCACCGCCACCGCCCGGGACCGGTTGAGGGGACCGGGCGCCGTCACCGGAAGGAGAGGAGCGAATGGGCCCGACGGCCACCCTTCGCCGGATCATCGATACGCCGGGCATCACCCTTTCGGTGTCGGCCCATGACCCGCTTCTGGCGCGCCTGGTGGAGCGCGCCGGGTTCGAGATGATCGGGCTTTCGGGGAACGCCGTCGCCGCCGCCCATCTCGGCATGCCCGACATGGGCTTCCTCAACCTCTCCGACATGGTGGACGTTTCCCGGCGCATCGCGGCGGCGGTGGACATCCCGGTGCTGGTCGACGCCGACACCGGCTACGGCAACGCCATGAACATCGTCCGCACGGTCAGGGAGTTCGAGCGCGCCGGCGTCGCCGGCATCATCATCGAGGACCAGATCGATTACAAGAAATGCGGCATGATCGAGACCGCCCACCCGGTGGTGCCGGCGGCAGAGCACGCCGGGAAGGTCCGCGCCGCCTGCGCCGCGCGATCGGACCCCGATTTCGTCATCTGCGCCCGCACCGACGCCGCCGCCGATCACGGCGTCGCCGAGGCGCTCCGGCGCGCGCGGCTCTATATCGAGGCCGGGGCCGATCTCCTCGACGTCGAGGTGCTGGGCACGCCCGAGGAGGTGGCCGAGATCGGCGCCGCCGAACTGACGGTGCCGCTCAAGGGCAACATGGACGAGGGCAAGCGGTTATGGGAGATCGACCCCGAGACGCTCGCCCGCGCGGGCTACCGGATCTGCGCCCACCCCGGCCTGGTGCGCTACACCGTCGTCCACGCGGTCAAGGAGGCGCTCGAGCATCTGAAGCGGGAGGGCTCGACCATCGGCTATCGCGACAAGATGGCGACGACCAAGGAATATTTCGACGCCGTCGATCTCGAGCGCTACCTCGAGATGGAGCGAGACCTGCTGCGGCCCTTTCCCGGCGCGGACACACAGAGTTAGGACGCCGCCCCCGTCATGAGCCGCGAGCGCGCGATGCCGCCAGCGACGGCAACGCCGCCGCCGGTTTTGGCTATAACCGGCCTTCGCTAAAGCCGGTAATTAAAGAGGTGTGACCATGGAAAGCGCCCAAGCCGCACCGCCGGAGAGAAAACAAGGTCCATGGGGATTTTGGCCGACGATCGGATTGTCCGTCGTCGTCTTCCTGGTTTTCGTCGGGATTTCCGTGGCGATCCTGTTCGCCATCGGCGCCGCCTATTCGGCGAATAATCCCAATGCGGATCTCGAGGAATTCGTCGAAGCCGCCGCCACCAACGGCTTCGTCGCCTTCCTCGGCATTTCCCTCGCCGCCCCCCTTTGCACCGGCCTCGTCCTGTTGTTGATAAAATACAAGGCGACATTATCGGTCGAGGAGTATCTCTGCCTCGCCCGTCGGCGCCAGAACCGCGCTCATCTGGTTCTCGTTCCTTGCCTTGGTGCTGATCGGTTCGGACCTCTTGTCCTACTCGCTGGGCCGGCCGATCGTCCCCGAAATCATGGTGGAGCTCTACCGCACGTCCCATTTCGTGGCTCTGTCCTGGTTCGCCATCGTCATCGCCGCCCCGATCTTCGAGGAGGTCTTCTTTCGCGGCTTCATGTTCCGCGGCATTCAGGCATCGGGCTTAGGCAACGGCGGCGCCATCCTCATCACGGCGTCCACCTGGGCCGCCATGCACGCCCAATATGACGCTTACGGACTGGCCACGATCTTGGTTGTCGGGATTTTTTTGGGTTTGGCCCGCGCCGTCACCGGATCGCTCTATCTGACCACGGCGATGCACATGGCGACGAACCTGATCGCCACCATCGAGATCCACCTGTTCGCCGGTTCGTAACCGTCAGGCGGCCCCTTCCCGGTTCCCGGGATCGAGCCACGGCGCCGCCGCCCGCCAGGCGGCCTCGAAGGCCTCGATGCCGGCTAGCCAGCCCTAAGCGGACGGGGCACGGTTACGTCGCTTACCGCCGCTCATAGCCATGTCTGGACATACGGGCGTGGGGGACGGAAGCTCGACACGTTCCTAAATTGAGGTGCACGGGAAGCCGTTTCCCCCGTTCTCGGCTTGCAGGCGATCTTCACCTTCCGGTCCGCATCCGGACTGCCCGGCAGGTTGTTTCGAGCAGCGGTCTTTGAAGACGCCGTGCAATTCGATTTCTTGACTATTTTTCTTGTTCACACGACTGCCCATCTTATTTCCGTTTATCAAATTCAATATTTGCCACGTAGTATTTAACGCTATGATGAATAACCTGGATTAGGAAATTTTGAATGCTCGAGTTTAAAGGCGGCTGCCACTGCGGAAACATTTCCGTCGTCTACAAAACCACCATCTCTGCGAAGGACGCGGTGCCGCGCGCCTGCCAATGCTCATTCTGCCGCAAGCACGCAACGCGGGCGCTCTCCGATCCGTCGGGCCATGTAGCCATCACCATCACAGATCCGGCGCGCCTCGGCCGCTATCGGTTCGGCACGAAAGCGACGGAGTTCCTGGTTTGCTCCACCTGCGGCGTATACGTTTCGGCCTATATGCCCGACGGGGATCGCGCCTATGCCAACGTCATGGCAAACGCGCTCCACGACCCCGATGCGTTCGGCCCCGGCGTTGCGACGGACTACGGCAGCGAGGACGAGGCCGGAAAGCGGGAGCGGCGGCGCCGAAAGTGGACGCCGGCGACGTTGACGGTCAAGAACTAGGCGGGAGGGGCGAAGGAGATCATCGTCCGCACTTCGATGCTCTCGCGGGGCGGCACATGGGGTCCGGCGAGCGGGTTTTCGAACGTTCCATGCGCGGTATAGCGCGCCGGGCAGTCGGCGGCGTTATCGAAGCATTTGAGCAGAACGACCTCGTCCGGTTGCATGTCCGGAAAATAAAACCATTCCTGTCCCATGCTGTGCCTGACCTGAAATATTTCACCCTTGCGGTCCTGATAGACCAGATCCGACGCCACGAAGTCATCCGGGAGAAGGGTCCGGGCATCGGCAATGGCGAGCGGCAGGCGTTCCGCCGATTCGCCGATGGAGCGCCATACGTTGACCATGGTGAAGCGATGGCCGAGGTATCGCTCGGCCTCGGCTTCCGGCATGACGTCTCTCACCCGCTTGGGCCCCGACCATTCCGTGTAGTCGTTGTGAATGGGCGCGACGGGCAGACGGGCCTGCTTCTCGGTTCGTTTGCCGTCCTCCTGCACGCGGATGGTGTGATCGAAGATGTGCACGGATGTCGCCCCGGTTGCCGATTTCAGGAACGCGGCGATCTCGGGATAATAGATGGCGGTTATCTGGTCATCGTCATAGAAGTCCGACACGGCGGTCTCGAAGCGGCCCAACTCGAACCCCTCCCGGTCGAGCACCGGTCTCTCGGCAAGGCGACGGGCATCTTTCAGCGTCACGGGGATATCGCGGAACTCGCCGGTCCGGGCGTTCGGTTCGGAATGCATTTCGGACATTTCGATCACCGGTTTCCCCTCGCAATGATGAAAGAAATGGAGCGACCCCTCGACGCTCTTACCCGTATCTTCGTTTCCCATGATCCGGTGACTTCCCTTGTTCTCGTGGGACGGTCCTTCATTATAATATAATCGCCGATGATGGTTGCGCGAAAAAGTATAAGCCGGGGAAGGGGCGTTCGATGGCACCGAAAGTGGTTTGTTGGCGGCGGATGTACGACCCGTCGGGGCATGATCTGCTCCGGGACGCGGGCGCCGAGGTTCTGGTCGTCGACACGACGGATGCCCAGGAGGTCGCGGCGGCTCTAAAGGACGCGGACGCCCTTTGGGTGCGGACCCCCGAACGGGTGACGTCCGATCTTCTGGATGCGGCGGACGGCCTCGTTGTGGTCTCAACGTCCGGCTTCGGGACCGATAACGTGGATATCCAGGCGGCGACAGAACGGGGAATCCTGGTGGTCAATCACCAGGGGTTCGGCCGCGTCTCGGTGGCGGAGCATTCCATCATGTTGATGCTTGCGGCGCTCAAGAAACTGATCTGGTGCGACCAGGCAACTCGGGACGGCAGCGCGTGGACAGAACGGAGCGCTATGGGCATCTATGAGCTGGAGGCGAAGACCGTCGGCCTCGTCGGGCTCGGCTACATCGGCGCGGAGCTGGCGCGGAAGCTCCATCTCGGATTTCGCTGCCGGGTGCTTGCCTATGATCCCTATGTGAATCCGCGGTTGTCGTATGCCGTCGATGTCGAGGTGCATGACGACCTGGAAACCATGTTGGCGGCTTGCCAGGTTTTGTGCCTGTGCGCCGAACTCACCGACCAGACACGGTTCATGATCGGCTCAAAGGAACTCGCGGCATTGCCGAAGGGCGCCGTCGTCGTCAACGCGGCCCGTGGCGAGCTGCTCGACTTGGATGCCCTCGTTGCAGCGCTCGACAGCGGGCATGTTGCCGCGGCGGGGCTTGACGTGGTCTCACCGGAACCGTTGCCCGACGGGCATCCGCTGCTCGGCCATCCCAATACCGTGTTCACGCCGCACACGGCGGGCGTCACGGCAGAGGCGTCCGCCAAGCTCTCACAATCGGCGGCGGATCAGATCATGACCGCGCTAAGGGGCGAGCACCCGCGATTCCCCGTGAACCCGGAAGCCTGGGATGGCCCGGCGTCACGCCGGCCGTAGTCGCCGGGACCGAACCGGAAGGCCAAAAGCCCGACGTGAGTCGATACGCCATCCGGATGCGGCGGCAAAATGCCGGGCTTGTTGAAGTCAAATCGCCAAGCCGCCTGATTTCGTCCATAGCGCACCTCTGACCATCTTCTTAAACTCGCATGGTCTTCTGATCCGGTTATTTTGTGTGGCGTGAACGTCTGCTTCGGGTCATACCCGGACTTTCTCCCGTAGCGCTGTGGTTGACCGGTTGTGGCCGGTTAGCGGACGTTGAGACTGGAACGCCCTTTTATGAGTCCATGAGCTAACCGCCGGCGGGCGGGTCCGGGTCGAGGCCCCCAAGCAGCGATTGGCGAAGCCCGTCTGGAATCGCCCGCGCGCGCTGTGTTTCGGGGTCGATGCAGACGATCACCGATTCGGCGGTGGCGACGCACCGATCTTCGCCGAACAGCCCCTGCCCCAGCCGATACGATGAGCGCCCGACGCCAAGCGCCCGCGTCCCAACCTCGACCACGCCCGGATAGTAGAGCGCCCCGATGTAGTCGATGGCGAAGCGGACGATGACGAAGTCGGTCCCGGCGCCGGTTTCCATTTTCGGGCCGGTTTCCATTTTGGGATTGTGGGATTCACGGAATTCCACCCGGCCGTTCTCGCAAAAGACGGCGTAGGCGATGTTGTTGACATGGCCGTTGGGATCGAGATCGGCGAAGCGCAACACGTCGCGGCCCCAGAAGCGATAGCTGTCGCGATCCGCAAGATCGACCCCATCCTTTGTCAACTTTTCGTTCATCTCCTGAATTCCACCTCGCTCGAATTCGACCACGAAGATCGGCAGTGTAAATTATCGCAACCCAATTTACACGGACTGGATTGCAGCCACCGCCAAATCCGGACAGCGGCGGACGAGCCGGCCGACCCTTGACCGCGAACCGGCCGAACAATGCCGAATAGGCGGCATGAGTGGTCAAAAAATGCCGTTTTGTGGAAAACCTGTGTATACATTGTGTAATAGTCGGATTTTTATCCACAGAAAATTTGGTTTTTACATGAAATTATTGTTGCGGCCAAGAACCAAACGGTTAATCATACCCGTGGATCGAGAAGCCTTCGGGTGGACCGATCCACCGGACCAGGAAGCCTTCGGGCGGAACGGTCCACCGGGTCGGGAAGTCTTCGGACGGAACGATCCACCGGGTCGGGAAGCCTTCGGGCGGAACGGTCCACCGGACCAGGAAGCCTTCGGGCGGAACGGTCCACGGACCAGGAAGTCTTCGGACGGAACGGTCCACCGGGTCGGGAAGCCTTCGGGCGGAACGATCCACCGGACCAGGAAGTCTTCGGACGGAACGGTCCACCGGGTCGGAAAGCCTTCGGGCGGAACGAGCCGGCGGATCAGAAAGTCTTCGGACAGCATGATCCGAGGAGAGGTGTCAGGAGTGTTCTTCGGAACACGTTGCATGGGCCCCGCGTCCGCGCACCTGGCGCCTCTCTTTTATGCGCGCGGCCCGGCCGGCCACGGCATTCCTCCACCACGCATAGCAAAGGCCCGGCGCGATTTCAGCTCAATGAGCGTCGAAGTCGCGCCGGGCCCCCGGTTTGCGTCAGGATCTGGACCCCGCATCCAAGCACCGGCGGGCTAGTATCTACAGGCGCCGAGTCCTCACGTCAACCAAATTTTGTGGTCCGATGACCAAAACTTTCCATATATGGTACGCCGTGGGGCGTACCGGTGGCGCCCCAGAGCGACCGGCGCCTGGCCTGAAGTCCCCGCCGCCACCGCTCTCGCCTCCCAACCGCCGGATCCCGGCGGCCTCGGACGCGGCGGCCCAGCGGACCCGCGAACCGCCGGGCGGGACCGGTTAGACCCGCCGCGATTGCCCAGAGGCGATTGCCCAGAGGCGACTGCCCAGAGGCGATTGCCCAGAGGTGATTGCCGTGTATCGAGGTGCCTGAATTCGGTACGAACCGGCATGGACTGGACGCAATCCGTCGACCCGGTATTCGTCTTCCGCCTCCTTGCCGTCGCCTTGGGCGGCCTCGCCACCGGTTTTCTCGGCGGCATGATGGGACTGGCCCTTGGCCGGCCCCGGCTGCTTTTGGTCTATTGGGCGGCGGAGAACCCCCTCGCCGCGGCGGGGACGAACCTCGCCATCGGCTTCCTCGCCGGCATGCTCGGCTTCCTCGGACACATGCTGCATCTCGAGGTGGACTGGGCCGTGTTCGCCGTCATTGCACCCGCGGCCATGGCCGGCGCCACCCTCGGGGCGAGGCCAACGGGAAGGATGTCGCCCACGGCCCTCAAGCGCTTGATGGGCGTGGTGATGGTCGTGGTCGCCCTGGCGTTGTTCTGGGTCGCCTTGACCCGGCCTTAGTCCGGATAAGGGGCCGATGACGAAGCGCGGGGGAAAGGCCACGGCCCGGCTTTTCGTTTCACCCCGGCGGAGCGAAGGTTTCGGCTTGAAGCCGCCGGCCGCGCGGTCTGTAATCAGGACCCGCCAGGAGAGACTCCGCGATCGAGAGCGATGTTGATGAAGCTGCCCACTCTTAGTACTTATTTTCATAGAAGGGTGACACATATGATCGCTTTTCTATGAAAGTAAGTACTGGTCTTATTTGGGTTCTGGCCGCGGTCTTCGCCGTCGCCGGCGGGCCTGGCGTGGCCGTGGCGACGGAGGAGGATATCGAGGTCGACCTCGAACTCGCCCTCGCCGTCGACGTCTCCGGCAGCATCGACGACGAGGAAGCGGTGCTTCAGCGCGCCGGCTATATCGCGGCGTTCCGTCATCCGAGAGTTCTCGAAGCCATCCGCCGCGGCCCCCTCGGCCGCATCGCCGCCGCCTATTATGAATGGGCGGGCTACGGACACATGAAGGTCATCGCCGGCTGGACGCTCATCCACGATAAGGCCAGCGCCCTTGCCTTCGCCGCCAAGCTCACCAAGGTGCCGCCCGAGACCGCGAGCAGGACGGCGATCGGCTCGGCGATAAATTTCGCCGTGCCGTTCTTCGAGGACAACGAATTCGAGGGTCAACGGCGAGTGCTCGACTTATCCGGCGACGGGCCCAACAACTGGGGCGGGCTGGTGACCGTCGCCCGGGATGCGGCCCTTGCCAACGGCATTACCATCAACGGCCTGCCGATCATGAACGGCCGGCCGAGCCGGTGGGGCCTCCCGGCCATGGTGAACCTCGATCTCTACTATATGGACTGCGTCATCGGCGGGCCCGGCGCCTTCATCGTCGTCACCAACCGATTCAAGGACTTCGGTTCGGCCATCCTGAGGAAGCTCATCCTCGAGATCGCCGGGAAAACACCCGAGAAGGCGCCCGACGCGGCGATGCCGTCCCCCGATGCGGTGACGTCGTCCATGGTGCGGCCGGCGGCGGCGGCCATGGGTCCTCCTTGCGATTACGGCGAACGGCTGCGAGACAGTTTCGACGTCGACGACATGTGAGCGATAGGCCGGGCGACCGGCGCGGTGCTCACCCGGCAATGGTAACGCCGGCGGCGATGCCGGTATACTCCGCCACCAGGTAAAGTCCGTAGACCGCCAAGAACCCGGCGCCGACGGCGCGGCTAAGGCCTCCCCTCACCAGGATCATCGCCAGCAGCAAAATCGTCGCCGCCAGCATGAACCAGATGTCGAAGCCGACGATCTGGGCCGGGATGGTCAGCGGCTCGACCATCGAGACGACGCCGAGGATAGCGAGGATGTTGTAAGTGTTGGCGCCGACCACATTGCCGATGGCGATGTCCGGATGACGCCGGTAAGCGGCGACGGCGGCGGTGGCGAGCTCGGGCAAGGAGGTGCCGACGGCGACCAGCGTCAAGCCGATGACGGCTTCCGAAATGCCGAAGTCGCGGGCCAACTCGACGGCGGCGGCGACCAGGATCTGGGCGCCGAATACGACGCTGGCGATGCCGCCGATGACGGCAAGCAGGCTCGGCCACAGCGAACGCGGCCATTCGGCGAATTCCTCCGCCTCGCGGCTCAACAGATCGGCGGATGCGGAGTTCCGCCGCTCCGACCGAGATGCGGAGTTCCGCCGCTCCGACCAATAGGCGTATAGGGTCAAGGTGATGAGGGCGAACAGCATCACCGCCCCCTGGACGGCGGTGATGGCGCCGGTAAGCCCCAAGACCACCATCAGGACCGCCGCCCCCAGCATCACCGCGCCGTCGCGCTTGAGCGCCTGCGGCTTGCAGGCGATGGGATAGATGACGGCCGCGGCGCCGAGGATCAACAGGATGTTGGCGATGTTGCTGCCGATCACGTTGCCCACCGCGATGGCCGGGACATCGGTCAACGCCGCCTCCAGGCTGACCACCAGTTCCGGCGCCGTGGTGCCGTAGGCGACGACGGTCATGCCGATCACCATGGGCGAGACCTCGAGCCGCCGGGCCAGCGCCACGGCGCCGCGCACCAGAAACTCGGCCCCCAACAACAGCAAGATGAAGCCGGCGGCGATTTGCAGGAAGGTCATCAATGGCTACTCGGTTCCGAGGAGTAACAGGCCCTACCAATAGGCCAACGCATCCTTGTAAAGACCGGCGAGGCTCTCCTTGCTGATATCCAAGGGCGCGTTATCGAGCAGCCTGCGTTGGGGGAACGCGCCTTCGGTCAGGGCGCCGATGTCCTCTTCGCCGTATCCCAGGCCGCCAAGGCCGTTGGGGATGTCCGTCGCCTTCATCAGCGAGATGATGCGCGCCGACAAAACCTCGCCGGCATCGTCCACCCCGGCGCCCCTGAGATCGGCGCCGAGGTACCCGGAGGCGTCGAGGTGCCGGTCGGGACAAGCGGGCGCGGTGAACCGGAACACCGAAGGCGAGTTGGCGATGACCGACATGCCGTGGGGGATGATCGGCCGATCGTCGGGATAGCCCTCGGGTTTGAAATCGCGCACCAGGCCGGAGACCGAGTACGACATGCCGTGGGGCGCGTGACAGCCGGCATTGCCAAACGCGATCCCCGCCAGCGTCGCCGCCCACATCATCTGGGAACGCGCCTCGAAGTCGTCCGCGTCGGTGACCGCGCGCACCATGTAAGCGCCGAGCAACCGCATGGCCTCGCGGCAGCCGATGTCGCTCCACGGGTTGGCGCCCTGGCTCTGGGGCCTGAGGCTGGCGCCGCCCGGCGCCGCGCGCTTGGTGAAGGGCCGGGCGGTGTAGGATTCGACGGCGTGGCTCAGCACGTCGAAGGCGCTCGCCGCCACCACGTTCCTCGGCAGGGTGCGGGTGACGTTGGGATCGACGATGGCGCGGGCCGGGCGCAGGTTCCTCGACACGATGCCGGTCTTCGCGTGCATGGCCGTGAGGTCGAAGATGGCGATGCCGGTACATTCGCTGCCCGTGCCCGAGGTGGTGGGACAGGCGATATGGGGCTTCAGCGGCCCGGGTATGGGCGCGCCGCCGCCGATCGGGGCGTTGACGTAGGTGAGGAAATCGGCCGGATAGGTGGAATAGAGGTTGGCGGCCTTGCAGGTGTCGATCACCGAGCCGCCGCCGAGCGAAACGAAGCCGTCGAAACCACCCTCCTTGGCGAATCGCGCCGCCCGTTTGAAGGACTCATCGGTGGGCTCGACGCACACCTCGTCATAGACGACGGCGTCGATGCCGGCGTCCCCGAGCGATTGCTTGACGACGGCGGCGTGCTCGAGCGCGCCGACGCGCTTGTCCGTCATCAGGACGGCCCTCGAGATGCCGAGACCGCGGGCATTGTCACCGACTTCGGCGAGCACCCCCGGTCCGAAGGTTATGGCCGAAACGTCGACGGAGAACGCCGAATCACCGGTGCCGGTCGGCGCGAAATAATGACAACAGGCCACGCCCAATCCTCCCTGACCGCGAACTCCCCAAAAAACGCACTCTATTGTACCCGCTGTCATGGAAGGGTGAAAGTGGCTAGCTCGGTTCTGTCCGGCCTAAAGTTGTTGCTATTGTCGCCGACCGCCGGCTATGCCAGAATCGCCGCCAAAGCGGGCGTTCCATCGACGTCCCAGGGGGTGTCTCCCGTGGCCTCGTCCGAGGCCGGAGCAGACGCCGCGCCGTCCATGAGACCGGCGCCGGTAAAAACAAGGAGTGGAGGAGGACCGCCATGACGCGCATGACACCGAGTGAAGCCTTCGTCGAGACCCTCGCCGCCCATGGCGTCACCGACGTCTTCGGCATCGTCGGCTCGGCCTACATGGATGCATTGGACATTTTCGAGCCGGCCGGCATCCGCTTCATCTCGGTGCAGCACGAACAGGGCGCCGGCCATATGGCGGACGGTTACTCCCGCGCTAGCAACCGCGCCGGCGTCTGCATCGGCCAGAACGGCCCCGGGGTCACCAACTTCGTCACCGCCATCGCCGCCGCCTACTGGGCGCATTCGCCGGTGGTCTGCATCACGCCGGAGACCGGCACGGCGACGCTCGGCCTCGGCGGTTTCCAGGAAACCGAGCAGCTGCCCTATTTCGAGAACATCACCAAATACCAGGCCCACGTGAACCGTTCCGACCGCATCGCCGAGTTCACCGGCCGCTGCTTCGATATCGCCTTGAGCGAACGCGGCCCGACGCAGCTCAACATCCCGCGCGATCTCTTCTATGGCGACATCGACGTCGAGATCCCCGGGCCGGTCCGCCTCGAGCGCTCCGCCGGCGGGCCCGAGAGCCTCAAAGACGCGGCCACGATCCTGTCACAAGCCGAGTTCCCGGTCATCGTCGCCGGCGGCGGCATCATCATGTCCGGCGGCCAGGCCGAGGCGGTGGCGCTGGCGGAGTACCTCTCCGCCCCGGTGGTCGCCAGCTATCTGCACAACGACGCCTTCCCCGCCAGCCACGAGCTTCTGTGCGGTCCGCTGGGCTATCAGGGATCGAAGGCGGCGATGAAGGTGATCGCCAAGGCCGATGTGGTCCTGGCGCTTGGCACCCGGCTGGGGCCATTCGGCACGCTGCCCCAGCACGGCATCGAATACTGGCCCGAGGACGCAAGGATCATCCAGATCGATACCGACCCTCGCATGCTCGGTCTCGTCCGGCCGGTCAGCGTCGGCGTATGCGGCGACGCCGGTCTTGCCGCCGCCGCGATCCTCGATCTCCTGCAGACCAGCAACGAGACCCCCGCCTGTCATGCCAACAAGTCCGAACGCATGGCGGAGGTTAGCCGCCAAAAGGCCGAGTGGGAAAAGGAGCTGGACGGTTGGGGACAGGACGACGGTTCGCCGATCGCGCCGAGGCGCTGCCTGCGCGAGCTCGAGAAGGCGCTGCCCGAGGACGCCATGGTGACGACGGACATCGGCAACATCTGCTCCGTCGCCAACAGCTATCTGCGCTTCGAGAAGCCGAACAGCTTCTTCGCCGCCATGAGCTTCGGCAACTGCGGCTACGCCTTCCCGGCGGCCATCGGCGCCAAGGTGGCGGCGCCCGGCCGCCCCGCCGTGGCCTATGTCGGGGACGGCGCCTGGGGCATGAGCCTGCTGGAGACCCTGACCTGCGTCCGCGAGGACATTCCCGTCACCGTCGTCGTCTTCAACAACGGCCAATGGGGCGCGGAGAAGAAGAATCAGGTCGACTTTTACGACGACCGCTATGTCGGCACCAATCTCGTCAACCCGAGTTTCGCCGCCATCGCCGAGGCCATGGGAGCCGACGGCATCAAGGTGACGCACCCGGGCGAGATCGGCGACGCCTTGAGACAGGGGACCAAGGCCGACAAGCCGACCGTGATCGAGGTCATGGTGACACAGGAGCTCGGCGATCCGTTCCGCCGCGACGCACTGACGAAGCCGGTCCGGCTGCTGCCGAAATACAAGGATTACACCGTCGCCTAGGGCCGGCGCCGCGGCGCGTGCTGGCCGGAGCCCCTCGAAGCACCCAGGCCGCGGCCGGATGAGTGGAATTTTCGATGCTTAGCAGCGCCCCCTTCGTCTGCCCGCCGGACCTCCTGGAAAAAGCCAAGCGGCGCCCGCCGATACCGACCGCCGTCGCCGGCGCCGAGGGCCGGGTGGCGCTCGAAGGCGCCCGGCTTGCCGCCGAGGCCGGGCTGATCGAGCCCACGCTCATCGGCGACGCGCAAGCCATTACCGCCACCGCGGCGGATATCGGATGGGACATCTCGGACCTTCGCGTCATCGCCGCCGCTGACGAGGCCGGCGCCGCCCGGGCGGCGATAGCGCTGGCGCGCGCGGGCGAGGTGGCGGCGGTGATGAAGGGACACATCCACACCGAATCCCTGATGCGCGCGGTCATCGACCGGGACCAGGGCCTGCGCACCGGGCGGCGGATCAGCCACGTCTTCCACATGACGGCGCCGGAGCGCGACGGCGCGATCTGCATCACCGACGCCGCCATCAACGTCGGCCCCGACGTCGATGCCAAGCTCGACATCATCCGCAACGCCGCGACCCTGTTCAACGCCCTGAATGACGGCGAGGCCAAGGTCGCGCTCCTGTCCGCTTCGGAGGTCCCGAGTAAAGCGCTGCCGAGCAGCGTCGAGGCGGAAGAAACCGCCAGGCGCGCGGCGGTGGAAGTGCCCGGTGTCGTCGTCGAAGGGCCGCTTTCCTTCGACCTCGCGGTATCGCCGGCGGCGGCCGCGATCAAGGGGTTCGAGAGCGCCGTCGCCGGTAAGGCCGACATCCTGGTCGTACCCAACATCGAAACCGGCAACGCCCTGGTCAAGGCCATGGTCCATTTCATGAGCGCCACCGCCGCCGGCCTGGTGCTGGGCGCCAGGGTGCCCATCATCCTCACCTCGCGCGCCGATCCGCCGGAGGCCCGGCTCGCCGCCGCCGCCCTGGCGGCGATCGTCGCCGGCGCCGGAGAGGACGATGTCACGTAAAGGTGCCGCCGCCTGGTCCGGGTTCCTCCCTTGATCGCCGATCCCTGGTTTTACGTCCTCGCCGTCCCCGCCATCCTCCTCGTCGGCATTTCCAAGGTCGGATTCGGCGGCGGCCTCGGCGTCCTGGCGGTGCCCATGATGGCGATCGTCGTCGCCCCGCCGACGGCGGCGGCGGTGATGCTTCCCATCCTCTGCGTCATGGACCTGATCGGCGTCTGGGCCTACCGGCGGAGCTTCGATCTGGCCAACCTTCGCATCATGGTCCCGGCGGCGATCCTCGGCATCGGCTTCGGCGCTCTCACTTTCGGTTACATGGATCAGGCGATGATTCGTATCCTCATCGGGCTCATCGCCGTCATCTTCACATTGAATTACTGGCTCGGCGGTAAGAGCGCCGCCGAGGCGCGCGGGAGAAACCGGATCAAGGGGAGCTTGTGGAGCGCGGTTTCGGGCTTCACCAGTTTCCTCGCCCATGCCGGCGGACCGCCGGTCAACGTCTATCTGTTGCCCCAGCGCATGGACATGACGCTCTTCGTCGGCACCAAGGTGGTGTTCTTCATCATCGTCAATTACGTCAAGCTGATCCCCTACGCCTGGCTCGGCCAGCTTCACGCCGGCAACCTGGCGACATCCCTGGTGCTGATCCCCCTGGCGCCGGTGGGCGTGGGTTTGGGGCTGTGGCTGCACCGGCGCATCGATAACGAGCTGTTCTACCGGATCTGCTACGTCATCCTCTTCCTCGTCGGCATCCGGTTGCTCTATGACGGCGTCTCGGACCTTCTTTGATACCTAAAGCGGGCTTTGATACCTAAAGCGGGCTTCGATACCGAAGGCGGGCGCCGTGGCGCCGGCTCTAGCGCCCGCGCGAGCCGAGCTTTCGGCGCATCCGGGCGCGTTCGCGCTTGAGCGTCCTGAGGCGCGCCTTGGCGCGCACCCGGCCACGCGAAGACCCGAGCTTTCGCTCGAGCCCACGGATGGCGCCGGCAAGATCGGTGTGATAGCTCCTGGCCCGGCCCTCATCGGCGCTTTCCAGCGGTTGATGGGGCGGCCCGAAGGCAAAGCTCCTGGCGCCGGTCCGCTCCGCCGCCGAAGCCGATACCGTCGACGCGATCACCGTTGCGAATATGAGAACCAAGCCGCGAATCATGACCGCATCACTCCCTTCAAACCGAATTTCACGCCCCGAGCAGGGACTTCATCCTGAGGACCGCGGACTCCGGGCTGGTGACGACGCGACGGCCGGGGGCGTCAGCGATCATACCGCGCGCCCTGGCCATCGAGAACTGGGCAAGCACCAGCGCATCGCACGCGACAAACCCGGCCGCCGCCCTGGCGATCAGATCGTCATGCACATCCGCCCGCCCGTCGCCGAGCGCGGCCATGGCGTCCGGGACATGATGGGGGGTGAGGTCGAACGAAATGCCGCGCGCTGCCGCCGCCTCCTCGAACTCCGCAACCATCGACGCGATGGTCGGCGCGAAGGTCGCCAGCAGCACGATGCGCGGGCCGGAATCGAGGGCGTCGTCGATCATCGCCTCGTTGGGCTTGAGCACCGGGATCGTGAGCTCGTTCTTCGCCGCGTCGATCGCGGTGCCGAAGGCCGAGCAGGTGAAGAGGATGCCGTCGGCGCCGGCCTCGGCGCCGTAGCGGGCAAGGGCGGCGATACGACCGGTGATCGCCGGCGTCGTTTCACCGGCGGCGGCAAGGTCGGTACTCAACGAATCGTCGAGCAGATTGGCCGTCTCCGCCTCCGGCCACAATTCGCCGAAGGCGCCGGCGGTGGGCGCCATCGAAACCGCCGTGGCATGGATAAGCGTGATGCGGTGCGCCGCCATGACTTCCTTTCCCCTTGCCCGGCAAGGCTACCAGAAACCGGCCCGCCAGGCGACGGCGCACCTCGAAGCGTCTCGCGGCGGCGATCCTAG
>JACZQV010000003.1 GCA_022545545.1 Pseudomonadota bacterium | reverse complement strand
AGCGGCGCATACGCCCTCCGGTGGCCGCGAAAAACGACCCTCTGGGTGGCCTTGCAGGCTCTTACGCTCTCGTCGCGCGGCCTTGTGATGGACCGGCATCACGGCGGACCACGCTCCTGGCCGAAGAGCCCGCAAGGCCGTCAGATGTGGCACCCCCTATGAAAGTAAGTACTGGGCCACGGCGCAAAATAATCCCGGTCGAACGATTCCATCCGGCCGGATCGTGCTCTAACGCCTCAGGAGGTGTTTTGGGCGGCATGGGACCGCATGAGAGCATTATCCGATGAGCGCACTATCCGGCCAGATGGACTCTCCAACAGCGCCGCGAAAACACAGCGCTCAGGTCAACGGCGTCCGCCCCGAAGGCGGGTTCATCTGGCGGTCTTGGTGGAACGGGCCCTAGGAATCGGTCGGATGTTCCGGTGGTTTGGGGCTGAAATGCTTCTCGAATTTGTCGGGCACGTCACGCCAATCGTCGGCATCGGCGGGCGGTTCGCCCTTCTTGGTGATATTGGGCCACAGTTCCGAATATTGACCGTTTATCTCGACCCACTTATCGAGATCACCCTCGGTGTCGGGCAGGATGGCCTCGACCGGACACTCCGGCTCACAGACCCCGCAGTCGATGCATTCCTCGGGACTGATGACGAGCATGTTCTCACCCTCGTAGAAGCAGTCCACGGGACAAACTTCGACACAGTCCATCAACTTGCACTTGATGCAGGCTTCGATCACTACGTAGGTCATGATTTCCGGGTCCTTTCAACTTACCAACTGGCCGTTCAGCCGGCCGTTTTCAAGCGCGCCAGCACCCGCTTGCGCGCCGCGCCTCTTTCTTGGTCCGTCACATATACCAGCCCGCCGATACGACGCATGAGATTCGCCTCATAATCGTGGAGCACGCCGTCCGCGTAAACGACTTCCCACAGCATTTCGATCATCTCCACCCGCTCCTCATGGCTGAAGCGGTCCTTGATGGCGCGGGTGAAGCGCAGCAGCTGCACGGCGCCGTCGACCTCGCGTTCGGCCGCCTCGATCAGCGTTGCCGCCTCTTCGGCGCCGAGCCCGAACCGCGCTTGGACCAGCGATTCGATCTTCGTGCGCTCGGACTCGTCGAAGTGCATATCATGACATGCCGCCTCGACCAGCAGCGCCGCCGCCGCCAGATGCAACTCATCGATCTTCCCCCGGCCCGTAACCCCCGCCGATGAACCGGCGCCGGCGCCCTTGGGGTCGCGAAAGAACGACTTGATGCGGTTGATCATGGCACTGCCTATCACACCGTGTACGCCACTTCAACCCTTGGAAAATAGAGGGATTTCGGCCTTCGATTCCAGCCCCGCGGCCAAACTCCGGCGCGCCGGCGGGCACCATTTCCAACGCCTGGCGACCACGCGAAAGGGCACGAAATGCGTCCGGCGGCGGCCGGTGATGCCGGTGGATCCGCGACAGGCGCTAGTCCTCGCGGCGGAGGCGCATGACCGCCCGCCGGTCCGCCTTGGTGGGACGGCCCTGCCCGCGTTCGCGCAAGGCGATGGCGACGCGCGGGTGCCCGGCGCCGGCGCCGGCGCTGGCGCCCCGCCCGGGCGGCGGGGAAAGATCTTCGTAAAGGGTGCGCGCCTCGCTCGCCGGGCCGCGCCGTTGTCCCAGCGCCAGCACCTTGATCACCCGTATATGGGGGCCGAGGGGAAAGGTCAGCACATCGCCGGCCTTGAGCGCATGATGGGCCTTGCGGACAGGCGTGCCGCTGACGCGCATCCCTCCCGACGTACAGAGCCGGGCGGCGAGGGACCGGCTCTTGGCGAAACGCGCATGCCAGAGCCACTTGTCGATCCGCAAGCTTTCTTCCTTCATGGAATCAGGACGTCAGGTCGAGTTCGCCGAGCTTGGCGAAGGGCGAATCGGCGCCGGCGCCCCGGGCCTTGCCGCTACGGGCCTTGCCGCCACGGCCCTGACGCGTTCCGGCCCTTGGCTTGCGCCAACGCTTTCCCGGCGCCCGCCGCCTCGGTGCGAAACTCAATCCCCCGGCGTCTTCGCTGGCCTGAAAGCCGAGGCCGGTCAGCACGCCGGGAAGATCGGCGAGCTCCAAACCGGCGCGCCTGGCCAGAGACCGGGTCGGGACAAACGGCCCCTGGCGGGCTAGCTTGCGGGCCTCCGCCGCCAAAACCTCCACCCGGTCGGCGCGCAGCACGCGGGTCCCCAGAGGCAGATAGCCGACGGCCTGATAGAAACCGTCCGGCACCGTCTCATCGCGCGGCGCCGACAGCCGGCCGGCCGGCGGTTCGGGCCATCGCGCCCCATCGCCTGAGCCGAGCGCCCCATTGGCCTGGACCGCCCACAACAGCGCCCGCATCCTCACCGCCGGTGGCTCGAGCAAGGCCGGAATGAAAACCGTTTCCACCCCGAGCCGCGCGCCGTAGCGCGCCAGGGTCTTGCGGTCCGCCGGGTCCAGCGCCGCGATCTGCGCCGCCGCCTGCCGGCGGGGCAGCGCGCCCAACGCCTCGACGAGTTGGTAGAGGAGACCGCGGACCGGACCCGAAAGCTCCTCCGAAGCCAGGGCCTCGCGGGCGCGGAAGAGATCGGGAAGGCAACGCTCGATCTCGCCCTCCAGCCAGGCCTCCAGCCGGCGAACGATCGCCGCCGTCTGCTCGCCCGTCAACAGCTCGTTGGCGGGCACGCTGACCTTGGGCACCAGCATTTCCTTGCCCCGGACGAGTCTCGCGATGGCGACTGACCGCCACGCCAGCCGGCCATCGGCTTTCAGCGTGAACGCGGAATCGTCGTCGTTCCTGAGATCCTGGAGACGCACCGCGATCTCGCCCCTGAGCGCGCGGTTGGCGGCATTGAGGATCACCCGGCCGCCGGCATCGGCCTCGGTGTCATCGGCGACGAACCGGAAGCCCTCGAGCCGCCCGACGAAATGGCCTTCCATCAGCACCTCGCCCGTGCGCCTGACGGCGGCGAAGAGCTCCTCCTTGTCCTTCAGACGCTTGACGAGAATGGCGGTGCGCCGGTCGACGAAGCGCTGGGTCAAGCGCTCGTGCAGGGCATCGGACAGCTTGTCCTCGATGGCGCGCGTACGCTCCTGCCAGTGGCCGGCGTCGCCCAGCCAATCGTCGCGGTGGGAAATGAAGGTCCAGGTTCGGATGTAATCGATGCGGGAGACCAGGGTGTCGATGTCGCCGTCACAGCGATCCAGCCGCGCGATCTGGGGACCGATCCAGTCCTCGGGCAACAGGCCGTCCTTGCCCATGAGCATCTTGTAGATTCGCGCCAGGAGGCGGGCATGGGATTCGCTCAGCTCCTTGCGGAAATCGGGAATCTGACAGACCTCCCACAACAGCTTCACCGCCTGGCTGGTGCCGGCGAGGCTCGCGATCTCCGGGTCCCGCGCGAGCGTCAGCAGCGCCAGATGGTCGTCGGCATCGCGTTTGCGCAACAACTCCGGCATCGGCGGCGGCATTTCCAGGCGCTTGATCAGGGTGCCCGTGGTGTTGAACGCAAGCTCCGAGTTACGCCAGTAGATCTTCCTAAGCGGCGGGAAGCGGTGATTTTCGATCGAATCGACGATTCCGGCGTCGAGGGGACCGACGCCGGCGGTGGTGCCAAAGGTGCCGTCATTCATGTAGCGGCCCGCGCGGCCGGCGATCTGCGCCAACTCCGGCGCCGAGAGCGGCCTCGGGCCACGGCCGTCGAACTTGCGAAGGGCGGCGAAGGCGACATGGCAGATATCCATGTTGAGCCCCATGCCGATGGCGTCGGTGGCGACCATGTAGTCGACCTCGCCGGCCTCATACAGCGCCACCTGGGCGTTGCGGGCGCGCGGCGAGAGCGCGCCCAGCACCACCGCCGCGCCGCCGCGCTGGCGGCGCACCAGTTCGGCGATGGCGTAGACATCGGCGGCGGAAAAGGCGACGGCGGCGCTGCGCGGCGGCAGCCGCGTGATCTTCTTCTGACCGGTGTAGGCGAGGCCGGAAAAGCGCGGCCGGGTTATGAACTCGACGCCGGGTACCAGCCGGCGGATAAGACGCCTGGCCGTATCGGAGCCGAGGAACATGGTCTCATCGGCGCCGCGCGCCCTGAGCAGCCGGTCGGTGAATACATGGCCCCGCTCGCGGTCGGCGCAAAGCTGGATCTCATCGACGGCGAGAAACGCCACCTCCCGGTCCAGCGGCATGGATTCGACGGTGCAAACGAAATAGGCCGGCTTGGGCGGGACGATCTTTTCCTCGCCGGTCACCAGCGCCACCGCGCCTTCGCCCTTGATACTCCGCACCCGATCGTAGTTTTCCCGCGCCAGCAACCTCAGCGGGAATCCGATCATGCCGGTCCTGAAACCGAGCATCCGCTCGATGGCGAGGTAGGTCTTGCCGGTATTGGTCGGCCCCAGAACGGCGACCAGGCGCGAACCCTGGCGCCGGCCGGTGGAAATTACGCCCATGGCCAAAGGATCGGGCTTTCGCCGCCCAATTGCAAGCCCCGGCCCCAATAGAGGCCGCTTTCGACCCCCGGCGCCGGTGGCCGGCGGGGTGTCAGCGCCGGTGCTTCAGGGGCACGAACGCCACCGGCAGCACCGATGTCGTCTTTATCTCGCCGGTCTCGTCCTTTTCCACCAAGACCAGGTTTTGCACGCTGAAGCGCCCGCCGACGGGTATCACCATGCGTCCGCCCGGCTTCAGTTGTTCGATCAGAGGCGGCGGGATTTCCTTGGCCGCGGCGGTAACGATGATGGCGTCGAACGGGGCGTGGTCCACGAGCCCTTCATAGCCGTCGCCGTTATGGACCTCGACCGTGTCATAGCCGAGACGCTTCAGCCTAAAGCGCGCCTGATCGGCAAGCGCATCCACCCTTTCGATGGTGTGAACCTGACGCGCCAGCATCGCCAGGATCGCCGTCTGGTAGCCCGACCCGGTGCCGACCTCGAGCACCCTATGTTCCGGCGCCAGTTCCAATAGGTCGGTCATCAGGGCGACGACATAGGGCTGGGAAATGGTCTGGCCATGGCCGATGGGAAGGGGCCGGTTCTCATAGGCGAGAGGCGCTTGGTAAGGTGATACGAATTCCTCGCGCTCTACCTTGGCCATGGCGTCGATCACCTCCCTTGCCAGGGCCATCCTTCCGGTGTAGGCGCCGGTCTCGCGGATCTCGGCCTCGATCTCGCGCAGCAGGCGAACCCGCCGGTCCTGGCGCTCCGAAGTGTTCATTCCCGGGGTCTCGTGCATCTACTCCACGATATGCCGCTTACCCAGGGGAGACACCGTGCTCGCCTGGGGGCCCTTCTCGCTCTCCCCGTCCATCGCCACGAAACGCACCTCGGCGCCGGCAGCGAGACGGTCGAAAGATTCGTTGGTGACGCTGTTCCTGTGGAAATAGATTTCCCGCCCGTCGGGAGTCTCGATGAAGCCGTAGCCGTCGAACAACCTGGCGATTCGTCCGTGGGGCGGCGCCTCGTGGGTCTTGGTGTCGCCGCGCTTGCGGCGCACATGGTCCCGGAGCTGACGCTGGAGGGCGTTGAAGGCGTCGCGAAGGGCGACGTAGACGTCCTCATGGGCGTGTTTGCCGGCGGGGTCGCGGTTGACCACCAATTCGCCGCCGGGCACGCCGAGCGAAATCGCCACGTGATAAAGTTTTCCCTTGTGGTGATGGCGGTGGGGGGCGGAGACGACGACGCGGCAAGACGTGATTCGGTCGAAGAACCTCTCCAGCCTGCCGACCCTTTCCTCGATACGCTCCTTGATGTTTTGGGGCGGCGCCATGCCGCGGAAACTGATGTGCAGGGGAATTTCCAACAAGCTCTCCTCGGTTCACGATGACTTCGGCGCTCGCGCGGTCACCGGATCCATCGGCCGGACGGCGGCGGTGGTGGTCCAATGACCAGACCTCGAATTATAAGCACTAAAGCCGGGTGCCGCCCAATTCTTTAACCTGGGTCAAGGCGCCGCGCCGCCTTCAAGTCATCGAGGGAAAAAGGCTTTGGCGGCATCCGATGCATATTGAGGCGGTGAAGATCGCCAAGCTTCATGGCTTGGTCGAGCATCGATTTGCCATGGGAGGAGATGAGGATGATATCGGCGGCGCACTTCCGATCGGCGAGGAACTTCAGAAGCTCCATGCCGTCATGATCGGGAAGGGCGAGATCGAGAACGATGCGGTGGGGGTGGGATTCCGGATACCGGGCCATGAACTCGGCGCCGCTATGGGGCGCGGTCCAGCCTATCTCGGTGCGGCGAGCCTCATGGAGACGGCGCCGATGATCGGTCCCGCCGCCGCCTCCTGGACGATGACGGCGCAGTTCTCGAAGCCCGAACGCCTCTCGACCGTGAGGTCCAGTGGGATTTCCATGGCCGCGCCGCGCCAGGTGCCGATGCGCCGGATGTCGCGCACGACATGAAAATAACTCAGCGTCCGCCCGGCGTTCTCGCCGCGGCCGATCTTGGTGGTGTGCTTGTCGTCAAAGGCGATGAGCCACACGGCGGCCTCGCCGGAATAAGGGCGCGCGGGAATCCGGAGCGTGCCCCGGTTCCCCTCTCCGGCAACGAGGGAGATGCCGAGCTTCCGGGAACCACTGCCCGCGAGCCGCTCGACGATGCGCTTGATGGCCGTCTCGTCCGAGCCGACCTCCTGGTACCGGCCGTCGATCACCATTTGCGGCGTATAGACGTAACGCTGGCCCAGGGCGGGCATATAGGTGCGCTGGCGGTCGGTCATCCTCGGGCTCGAATAGGGGTCCTTCCAGCCGATGTAATTCCAGTAATCGACGTGATAGGATAGCGCCAGCACGCCTTCGCGCTGGGCCAGTTCGCCAAGCAACGCATCGGCCGGCGGGCACGACGAACATCCCTGGGAGGTAAAAAGTTCAACCACCACGGGGGAGTTGGGCGGCGGAGCGGGCTCCGCCGCCAGGGACGCCTGGGAAACACCAAAGGCGGCCAAAAGAGCCGCAAGCCAGAGAGTGGTCCAGAGCTTCGACGCTGATCTCATCGACGACAATCTACTCCCGTAGGGCGGTGCGGCGCCAATCACAATGTCATCACATATTGGTGAAGGAGACATAGTTCGGTACAACGGCGCTCCTAGAGCGGTTCTTGGTAGATAGGAACCACTCCAGAGCACCATCCGCAAGGGCCGGTCATGGCCAACCGGGTCTATAACGTACTCTTCCTTTGCACCGGCAACTCGGCCCGCAGCGTCATGGCCGAGGCCATCCTCGACGGATTGGGCGAGGGGCGCTTTCGCGCCTTCAGCGCCGGGGCTCACCCGGCCGGGGATATCCATGCCGAGACCCGGGCGCTTCTTCAATCGTTGGGCTACCGGACCGAGGGGCTCAGGAGCAAGGGTTGGGAAGAATTCTCCGGCGGCGATGGCGCCGCCATGGACCTCGTCATCACGGTCTGCGATCGCGCGGCGAAAGAAGCCTGTCCGGTGTGGCCCGGCCATCCGGTGACGGCGCACTGGGGTTTCGAGGACCCGGCGGCGTTTCGCGGTCCCGGCGTCGAGAGACCGGCCGTCTTCGCCCGCGTCTATAATCAGATCGAATCCTCGGTGCAGCTGCTGGTGAAGCTTCCTCTCGGCCCTCTCGGTCCGGCCGGGCTGAAACGCGAGATCGACGCCATCGGCCGGCGCCTCGCGCCGCGCCCATGAGCCCGCGCCCCTGAGCCGGGGCGTCGCCCGTGGCACGGCGGCGGGGTAACGGTAAAGTTCGATCTTATCCAGGCTGCCGGTGCGCCATGCCGTCGGCACGGTCCGCGATGAACCGCCGGTGGAGGTGAATTTTCATTGTCCGGCGCATTCCAATTCATAAGTAACTAGGGCTCGTTTAGAATTGTTGATCCAGATTGATTTGGGATGGCTGGGATATGGCAACGATAGAATCCACTCCTGAGATGGCGGCAAATGTCTATGACACCATGGAGCGCAATCTCAAGGTCGTCCGCCGCAGGTTGGGAAGGCCTCTGACCCTGGCGGACAAGGTCCTGCTGGGACACTTGGACGACCCTGAAAATCAGGACATGGAACCCGGCGAGAGTTATCTGTTCCTGCGCCCGGACAGGGTGATTTTGCAGGACGTGCTGGGACAGACCGGCATGCAGCAGTTCATGCAGACCAAGAGGGACAAGGTCGCCGTCCCCACCACCATCCACTGCGACCATCTCATCCAGGCCAGGGTGGAGGGTGCCGCCGACCTTAAGGAGTCCCTGGCGGAAAACAGCGAGGTCTATGACTTCCTTCGCACCGCGGCGGCCAAGTACGGGGCCGGCTTCTGGGGACCGGGCGCCGGCATCATTCATCAGGTGGCGCTGGAAAACTACGCCTTCCCCGGCGAGCTGATGATCGGCACCGATTCCCACACGCCTAACGCCGGCGGACTCGGGGCCTGCTCGGTGGGCGTCGGCGGCGCCGACGCGGTAGAAGTGATGGCGGGGCTGCCGTGGGAGGTGCTTTATCCCAAGCACATCGCGGTCTATCTCACCGGCGAGATGAGCGGTTGGACGGCGCCCAAGGACATCATCCTCTACGTCGCCGGCGAGTTGACCGTGGCCGGGGGAACCAACGCCATCGTCGAATATATCGGCCCCGGCGCCCGCACCATCAGCGCCACCGGGAAGGCCACCATCACCAACATGGGGGCGGAGTTAGGCGCCACGACGTCGATGTTCCCCTACGACGAGCACATGGCCAGATATCTGGAGGCCACCGGCCGGGGCGGCCTGGTCCCGATAGCGGAGAAGCACCGCCACCTGCTGGCGCCGGACGATGAGGTCGAGGCCGAGCCCGAGAAACACTATGACCGGGTGATCAGGCTGGATCTTTCCACGCTCGAGCCTCACGTCGTCGGCCCCCACACTCCCGACCGCGCGCGGCCCATTTCCCGGCTCGCGGCCGAGGTCGCGGAGCCCGGCAACGAATTCGTCGACGACATCTCGACGGCGCTGATCGGCAGCTGCACCAACTCATCCTATGAGGACATGAGCCGCGCCGCCGACGTAGCCGAGCAGGCCAAGGCCCATGGCCTCAATTCGGCGGTGCCCTTCATGGTCACGCCTGGCTCCGAGCAGGTGCGCGCGACCATCGAGCGCGACGGGCAGATGCAATCCCTACAAGAGATCGGCGGCACGGTCCTCGCCAATGCCTGCGGCCCATGCATCGGTCAATGGCGCCGGGCCAAGAAGATGGCGGGCGTGCCCAACACCATCGTCACTTCGTATAACCGCAACTTCCCGAGGCGCAACGACGGTCAGCCGACGACGATGAATTTCATCGCCAGCCCCGAAATCGTCACCGCCCTTGCCATCGCCGGGAAGCTCTCGTTCAACCCCTTGACCGATTCCCTGACCGGAGCCGATGGCGAGGCGTTCGAATTCACCGCCCCCAAACCCGCCCCGGAGGTCCCGGAAAAAGGCTTCGATGAGGGCCAGTCCTCTTATCTGGCGCCGCCCGACGATGGCAGCGATATCGAACTCACGGTCGATCCCAACAGCGAGAGGATTCAGCTGATGGAGCCTTGGCCGGCCTGGGATGGCAACGACTTCATGGATATGCCGGTGCTGATCAAGACCAAGGGCAAGACCACGACCGACCACATTTCCCCCGCCGGCCCCTGGCTGCGTTTACGCGGGCACCTCGACAAGTTCAGCGACAACATGTTCATGGGCGCCACCAACGCCTACACCGGCGAAACCGGCACCGGCAAGAACGTCCTGACGGGAGACCAAGGCCAGGGCATCTCCAAGATCGCGAGACACTACAAGGCCCAGGGCGTGAAGTGGGTGGTGATCGGCGATAAAAACTATGGCGAGGGCTCGAGCCGCGAGCACGCCGCCCTGTCGCCGAGGCTGCTCGGCGGCGCCGCGGTCATCGTTCGCGGCTTCGCCCGCATTCACGAATCCAACCTCAAGAAGCAAGGCCTGCTGGCGTTGACGTTCCAGGATCCGGCGGATTACGACAGGATACTCGAGGACGACCGCTTGAGCCTCGTCGGACTGGCCGACATGGCGCCCGGCAAGCCGGTGGAATGCATCGTCACCCACGCCGACGGTGCCAAAGAGACGCTGAAGCTCGATCACTCCTTCGCCGAGTCGCAGCTCGAGTGGTTCCGGCTCGGCTCGGCGTTGAACCAGTTCCACAAATAGCGCGTTATACCGGCGAGCCCATGACTGGACTCGCCTCTTGTTCCCTCAAGCGCCGGGCGCGGGCGTCCGCCCGCTTGGCTTTCCTCGCTTCGCTGCGGGCGCGCGGTCGCGCTTGCCAGCGAGCCGATGAAAATCTTCATCGGCTCGCTGGTATTATCCGGCGGCGAAAAAATCACAATTCCGCCACTTTTACGGCCCATTGCCGACACATTGGCGCCGTTAGCTGTCAGGGCTGATACGTTCTTTGCATCCAGCCCCCCAACGACGTTGCGAAGAAGATCGTCAGCTAGCCTCCAATCCGGCCCCCAATGGTCGGAGTAGGGCGGTCACCGGTTCCCAACCAGTGGCCGCCCTTTTTTTTCGCCGCTGTTCATCGGGCCGGGTAGGCGGGCGGGCCCGGTTCCTGTGCGCCGAGAGACGACTGTGATATATCAGCAAAGAGATGCCGTCATGAGCACATTCGCCGGTCATGGATTGGAATGCGCGCGCTCCGAGCGCATCGTTTTCGCCGGCCTCGACTTCGCCGTCGAGAGCGGCGCCGTCCTCATCCTCACCGGACCCAATGGCGTCGGCAAATCGAGCCTGTTGCGCCTGATGGCCGGCCTCTTGGAACCGGCGGCGGGCAGGATCACCTGGGACGGCGCGCCGATGGCCGACGATCCCGAGGCCCATGGCGCGCGCCTCGACTATCTCGGCCATCTCGATGGCGTCAAGGGGCTGCTTACCGTGGCGGAGAACTTAAGATTCTGGACCGGGCTTGGCGGCGGGCGCGGGGCGCCCGACGGCGCGGTCAAGGGCGCGCTCGAGGCCACGGGCCTTGTCCGGCTCGCCGATCTGCCCTGCCGGTTCCTGTCCGCCGGCCAACGCCGCCGCCTCGCCTTGGCGCGGGTCATCGCCGGAACTCGGCCGCTGTGGCTTCTCGACGAGCCGACGTCGGGGCTCGATCACGACGCCGTCGGCGCCTTCGAGAACGCCGTCGGCCGGCACTGCCGATCACGCCAAGGCATGGCCGTGATCGCGACCCACACGGCGCTGTCGCTCGAAGGCGCGCGGACGCTCGAGCTTTCGCCCTACGCGGAAAAGGCGCGGGAGCAGGCGGCGGAGGCGGCCCGGTGAGCCGGTTCACGCTCATCGTCGCCCGCGACCTCAGGCTGGCGCTGCGGCGGGGGGCCGACAGCACCATGGTGGTGACCTTCTTCATCCTGATCGCGGTCCTCTTTCCCCTCGGCGTCGGACCCGATACCGCCATTCTCGCCCGCATCAGCCCGGGCGTCATCTGGGTCACGGCGTTGCTTGCCTCGATGCTTTCGCTCGAGCGCCTGTTCCAAGCCGATTTCGAGGACGGAAGTCTCGACCTTCTGGTCCTCGGGTCCCTGCCGCTCGAGGCCGTCGTCCTCGCCAAGTCCCTGGCCCATTGGTTGACGACGGGGATGCTGCTGATCGTCGCCGCCCCGGTGCTCGCCCTGCTCCTCAACATGAGCGCCGAGGGGCTCATAGCCCTCGTTCTCGCCATGCTTCTCGGCACGCCATCGCTGACCCTGATCGGCGCCGTCGGGGCGGCGCTGACGGTCGGCGCCAGGCGCGGCGGCGCGTTGTTGTCGCTGCTGGTGCTGCCGCTCTACGTTCCGGTGCTGATCTTCGGCGTCGGCGCCGTGGATGCCGCCATATCCGGCATGGCGGTGCGTCCCCATTTCCTGATTCTAGGCGCCCTGTTGGCAGGCACCCTGGTCTTGACGCCGCTTGCCGGCGCCGCCGCGCTGCGCCAGGCGGTGCAATGACACTTGGCACTGGAAAACCGGACGGCCCCTTACTAAATCCTCCGATGCGGGTCCTGCCCCTCATTATCACGGCCCCCATAATCACGGGAAACCATCGATGCACCGATTCGCCAACCCCAACCGGTTCCTGAGACTGACCGCCAGGATATTGCCGTGGTGCGCCTTGGCGACGGCGGCGGCGTTCATCGCCGGGCTCTATCTCGCCCTCGGGGTCTCGCCGCCCGATTACCAGCAGGGAGAGAGCGTGCGCATCATGTATGTCCACGTCCCGGCGGCGTGGATGGCGCTTTCCGTTTACAGCTTCATGGCCGCGGCCTCGGCGGTCGCCTTGATCTGGAAACACCCCTTGGCCGACTTCGCCGCCAAGGCGGCGGCGCCGATCGGCGCCGGCTTCACCTTGATCGCGCTTGTCACCGGCGCCCTTTGGGGCCAGCCGAGCTGGGGCACCTGGTGGGTATGGGACGCCAGGCTGACCTCCGTGCTGGTGCTGTTTTTCCTCTATCTCGGATACATCGCCCTGGTGAACGCGTTCGACGATCCCATCCGCGGCGCCAAGGCAGGCGCGGTGCTGGCGCTGGTCGGCTTCGTCAATATCCCCATCATCAAGTTTTCGGTGGACTGGTGGAACACGCTGCACCAGCCGGCCAGCATCACCCGGATCGGCGCCCCGGCCATACATAGCTCGATGCTCACCCCGCTCGTCCTCATGGCCCTCGCCTTCGCCGGCTATTTCGTCTGCGTCTTGATCCTGAGGGTGCGGAACGAGATCGCCGGGCGCAAGATCCGGGCCTTGCGCCTCGTCCAGGCCCAGGGTTGATATGGCGCAAACAAAGGGCAAACCAGGGGCGGCGCGAGCGCCGGTCCTTTGATGTGGGGCCCACGGCAGGGCCCCATCCTTTGGTCAATGCGTCAAGGCCCGGAAGATAGGCCCCAGGGTTTCCCCGGCGCCGCCATTTAAGCCACCGCCGGTCGTGCTTACTTGCTTAGATGGAGGCCTGTGCTTAGATGGAGGCCTGTGCTTAGATGGAGGCCTGTGCTTAGATGAAGGCTTGTGCGCATTGGCGCGCGGAATGAGCTAAGGTTCGGCGATGGACGGCATTCGGGCGTTTTTCGAAATGGACGGGTACGGCGTCTATGTGTGGCCGGCATTCGCCGTCACCGCCATCGTCCTTATCGGTCTGGCGCTGGCAAGTCTCAGAACGCTGCGCGACAACGAAGAGACGCTCGAAAGCCTCCAGGGCCAAAGACGGCGCCGGGCGCCGGTGGCCGGGGGTCAAGCCGACGGCACGGACGGGGACGGGCGGTGACACGCAAACGGCGCCGGCTTTACTTCGTCCTGTTCGCCATGATCGGGCTCGGCGCCGCCACCGCGCTGGTGCTCAGCGCCATCGAGGACAGCCTGGTGTTCTTCTACACGCCGACGGACCTCGCCGAGAAAGACATCCCCAAGGACCGGCGCCTGAGGATCGGCGGGCTGGTCGCGGAAAACAGCGTCAAGCGCGGCGCCGACGGTGTCAGCGTGAAATTCATCGTCACCGACCTCACCAACACTTTGCCCGTCACCTATAAGGGCATCCTTCCCGACCTCTTCCGCGAGGGCCAGGGCGTCGTCGCCGAAGGCAAAATCGACGCCGGCGGGGTGTTCCGGGCGGACGCGGTGCTGGCCAAGCACGACGAGAACTACATGCCGGCCGAGGTCGCCGACGCCCTGAAAAAATCCGGCCAGTGGAAGGGAGCGCCGGCGCCGTGATCGCGGAAATCGGCCATTACGCCCTGCTGCTCGCCTTGGCGCTGGCGATCGCCCAAGGCACGCTGCCGCTTTGGGGCGCCGGGCGCGATGACCCCAAGTTCATGGCGGTCGGGTCGGTGGCGGCGGTCGGGCAATTCGCCTTCCTCGCCATCGCCTTTGCCAGCCTTACGTACCTCTATGTGGTGTCCGATTTCTCGGTCGAGAACGTCGCCCAGAATTCCCATTCGGCGAAACCGCTGCTCTACAAGATATCCGGCGTTTGGAGCAATCACGAGGGTTCGATGGTGCTCTGGGTGCTGATCCTGGCCTTGTTCGGCGCCATGGTGGCGCTCTTCGGGACCAACCTTCCGCCGGGCTTGCGCGCCCGGGTGCTGGCGGTCCAGGGCTGGATCGGCATCGCATTCCTGGCCTTCATCCTGTTCACCTCCAACCCGTTTCTCAGGCTCTCGCCGGTGCCGGCCGACGGCAACGGACTCAACCCGTTGCTGCAGGATCCCGGCCTCGCCTTCCATCCCCCCTTCCTTTATCTCGGTTATGTCGGCTTCTCCGTGGCCTTCTCCTTCGCCATCGCGGCGTTGATCGAGGGGCGGGTCGATCCCGCCTGGGCACGCTGGGTCCGGCCCTGGACGCTGGCCGCCTGGTGTGCGCTCACGCTCGGCATCGCGCTCGGCAGTTGGTGGGCCTATTACGAGCTCGGCTGGGGCGGCTTCTGGTTCTGGGACCCGGTGGAGAACTCCTCGTTCATGCCCTGGCTCGCCGGCACCGCGCTTCTCCATTCCGCCATCGTGCTCGAGCGGCGCGACGCGCTCAAGAGCTGGACCATCCTGCTCGCCATCACCACCTTCGTCCTCAGCCTGATCGGCACCTTCCTGGTCCGCTCCGGCGTTCTTACCTCGGTTCACACCTTCGCCACCGATCCCGCCCGCGGCCTTTTCATCCTTATGATTCTCATCGTCGCCGCCGGAGGATCCTTGGCGCTGTTCGCCACGCGCGCGCCCAAGCTCAAGGCCGGCGGCCTGTTCGCGCCGATCTCGCGGGAAGGGGCGCTGGTGCTGAACAACCTGTTGCTGGTGACCGCCTGCGCCACGGTGTTCCTCGGCACGCTCTACCCCCTGTTCCTCGATGCGCTCGATCTCGGCAAGGTGTCGGTCGGCGCGCCCTATTTCAACGCCACCTTCATTCCGATCATGACGCCGCTGGTCATGGCCATGGCCGTTGGCCCGATGCTGGCGTGGAAACGGGGCGACATCAAGGGCGTCATCGGGCGGCTCAAATTCGCCCTAGGCGTCGGGATGATCGTCACCCTTGGCGCCTGGTATGCGATGGGCGGGCAGGTACTGGCGGCCGCCGGTATCGGTCTCGCCGCGTGGCTGGTCCTCGGCTCGCTCATGGAGTTCGCCGGACGGATCAAGCTCTTCCGCATTCCCTTCGCCGCCTCTCTCTCGCGCCTCAGGCACCTGCCGCGCTCGGCCTTCGGCATGACCATCGCCCACGCCGCCCTTGGCATCGTCGTCGCCGGCATAACCGCTTCCTCGGCGTGGCAGACCGAGAAGATCCTGGTCATGACCAAGGGCGATAGCGTCGAGCTCGCGGGCTATAGCTTCGTCTTCGCCGGTGTCGAGGAGACGGAGGGACCCAACTACACGGTCAAGCGCGGCACCTTCGAAGTGACCCTCGACGGCAGGGACGTGGCGACGTTGACGGCGGAACGGCGGTTCTATCCGGTGCGCAACATGACGACGACCGAAGCGGCGATCCACACCACCTGGTTCGCCGACCTTTACGCCGTGGTCGGCGATGCCGACGAAAAAGGTGGGTGGACCGTCAGGCTTTATCACAACCCGCTGGTGCCCTGGATATGGGTCGGCGCCGTGCTGATGGCGCTGGGAGGCCTCGTTTCGCTTACCGACCGCCGCCACCGTGTCGGCGCCCCGGCGCGGGCAAGAAAGACCGCCGCCAGGACGAAACCGCCGGGCGGCGGGGCCCGACCGGCAACCGCCTAAACTCACACCGTTATGCGCCTCGTCTACGTCATTCCCCTCGTCGTATTCGCCACCGTCGCGGCCGCCTTCGGTGTCGGGCTGACGCTCAAGCCCAATGTCGTGCCCTCGGCGCTGATCGATAAGCCGGTGCCAGAGTTCACCCTCGCCGGGCTTCCCGGCGACGGGGTGGAGAGTGGGAAGGGGTTCTCCAGCGCCGATCTCACCGGCCGGGTCTCGATCGTCAACGTCTTCGCGTCTTGGTGTTTCCCGTGCCGGGTCGAGCATCCCCTTCTCATGCGCCTGGCGCGAAACCCGAAGGTCCGAATCTTCGGCCTCAACTACAAGGACCGGCCCGAGGACGCGCGCGCCTGGCTCAAGGAACTCGGCAATCCCTACGATCGCATCGGCGTCGATAGGGACGGGCGTATCGCCATCGACTGGGGGGTCTACGGGGTGCCCGAGACCTTCATCATCGATGCCGAGGGGCGCATCCGCTACAAGCATGTGGGACCGATCACGCCCTCTGACCTGGACGAAATCATCGTGCCGATCATCGAAAGGCTGAGCGAGTGAAGGCCAAACACCGCACCGTCGTCCTCGCCGCCATTCTCGCCGTCCTGGCGCTCACCTCGGCGCCCGGAGACCGGGCCTTGGCGGTGAAACCCGACGAGATGCTGGCGGATGCGGCGATGGAAGCGCGGGCGCGCGCGATCAGCAAGGGATTGCGCTGCCTGGTCTGTCAGAACCAGTCGATCGACGATTCCGACGCCGGGCTCGCGCGCGACCTCCGCGTCCTGGTGCGCCAGCGCCTGAAGGCCGGAGACAGCGACGAGGCCGTCTTCCGCTTCGTCGTCGACCGCTACGGTGACTTCGTGCTGCTCAAGCCGCCGATGAAACCGGTGACCTATATCCTGTGGTTCGGCCCCCTCCTGATCCTGCTCGGGGCGATGGCGACGCTGGTCTTCTTTTTCGTCCGCCGCCGCGGGACGCGGATCACGGCTTCCCCGACGTTGAGCGAGGACGATCGCAGACGCCTCGAGGCCTTGCTCGGCGAGGATGAGGATGAGAGGGGAGAGCGTTGATGCTGTGGCCGGTGTTGGGCGCGATGACCCTGGCGGCGCTCGCCTTGCTGCTCTTCCCCCTTTGGCGCCGCGAAGGCGCAACCATCGGGCGCGAGGCCTATGACATCGTCATCTATCGCGATCAGCTCGACGAAATAGGGCGCGATCTCGAGCGTGGCGTCGTCACCGAAGATCAGGCCGAAGCGGCGAGGTCCGAGATCGAGAGACGCCTGCTGGCGGCGGCGAAGAGTGCGGAACCGGCGGAACCCGGCGGTAAAGCGGTCCCGTCGCGGCGCCCGATCCTCGTCGCGGCTGGTGTCATCGTCATCTCGCTACCGCTGGCGGCGGGACTCGGTTATCTGTATCTCGGCTCCCCCGGCCTAACCGGGCAGCCCCTCGCCGGGCGCGCACCGGCCCAAGGTCCATCCCACGCCGAGATCGAGGTCCTGGTCGCCAAGCTCGCCAACAGGCTCGAACGATCGCCGGGCGATCTCAAGGGCTGGTTGCTGTTGGCCTCGACCTATACCCAACTCGAGCGTTTCGACGACGCCGCCACGGCCTACGGCCGCGCCATCCCGCTGGCCAGCGAGAAGCCGGAAACACTCTCCGACATCACCGCCGCCTATGGCGAGGTGCTGATGATGGCGAGCGGCGGCGTGATCACGCCGGTCGCCCGGGCGGCATTCATCGAAGCGCTGGCGAGGAACGGCGCCAATGTCCGGGCGAGTTATTATCTGGGACTGGCGCTGCTTCAGGAAGGCAAGACGAGCGAAGCGTTGCGGATGTGGCTGACGCTGGCGGGGGGAGCGGACGCCGACGCGCCGTGGTCGGCGGAACTTCGAAAACGGATCTCACGGATCGCGAAAGAACAAAACATTGACATCAGCAAGCTTAGACCGCCCGCGGGCCCGGCGGCCGAAATCCGACCTGGGAAGGCGCCGCCGCCCGGCCCCGACCGGGCCGATATCGCGGCGGCGTCGCGGATGGGCGCGAACGAACGCCAGGCGATGATCGAAACCATGGTGGCCCGCCTGGCTGCGCGTCTCGAGTCCCGGCCGGACGATTTCGACGGTTGGCGGCGGTTGGGGCGCTCTTACGCGGTGCTGGGCCGGCACGATGCCGCGCGCGACGCCTACGCCCGGGCGGCGGCGCTCAGGCCCAAGGACATCCCCGTGCTTCTGCTTCACGCCGGCGCCGTCCTCGACGCCGCCGGTCAGCCCGCGCGGCTGCCCGCCGATTTCATCGCCATCATGCGCCGGGTGGTCGCGCTCGATCCGGGCAACCGGGAGGGATTGTGGAACCTGGGGCGGGCCGCCAGCGAGGCCGGCGATGGGGACGAGGCCGCCGGGCTGTGGCGCCGGCTTCTCGAGAAATTGCCGCCCGGAAGCGCCAAAAGAGCGATGGTCGAGCAGGCGATCGAATCGCTGGCAAAGAAGTAAGGCGGAGTGAAGAGGCCGGCGGCGGCGGCCCCGTGCTGGCCGGACGGTGCTCTCGCCGCCGGGTCCGGTCAAAGGCAGGGATTGGAATATACCCCCTCTGGGGCTATTGTGAAGCCGGCCCCAAGCGGCGGGATCGAGGGAAAACGCGCCTGAAAATCCCGACGGCGCGCCAGGAGAGCCGGTGAGCATGGAAGCGCTGAACACCTATCGCGAAGGACCCGACGAGAAGGGCCATTTCGGCATTTACGGCGGCCGGTACGTCGCCGAGACCTTGATGCCGTTGATCCTCGATCTCGAGCGCGCCTACGGCGAGGCCAAGATTGATCCCGCCTTCATCCAGGAGCTCGACTATTACCTCGAACATTACGCCGGCCGGCCGAGCCCGCTCTATCACGCCAAAAGGCTGAGCGAACGGCTCGAAGGCGCCAAGATCTATTTCAAGCGCGACGAGCTCAACCACACCGGCGCGCACAAGATCAACAACTGCCTCGGCCAGATCCTGCTTGCCCGGCGGATGAACAAGAGCCGCATCATCGCCGAGACCGGCGCCGGCCAGCACGGGGTCGCCGTCGCCACCGTCTGCGCCCTGTTCGACCTCGACTGCGTCGTCTATATGGGCGAGACCGATATCGAGCGCCAGGCCCCAAACGTCTTCCGCATGAAGCTCCTGGGCGCCGAGGTGGTGCCGGTATCGTCGGGATCGAAGACCCTCAAGGACGCCATGAACGAGGCGCTTCGCGATTGGGTCGCCAATGTCGGGAACACCTTCTATCTGATCGGCACGGCGGCGGGTCCGCACCCCTATCCGGCCATGGTGCGCGACTTCCAATCGGTGATCGGCCACGAGGTGCGCGAGCAGATCCTGAAGGCCGAGGGCAGGCTGGCGGACACGCTCGTCGCCTGCATCGGCGGCGGCTCGAACGCCATCGGCCTGTTCCACCCCTTCCTCGACGATGCCGGGGTGGCGATGATCGCCGTCGAGGCCGCCGGGAAGGGCATCGAGACCGGCGCCCATGCCGCCTCGATCACCGCCGGCGCGCCCGGCGTGCTGCACGGCAACCGCACCTATCTGTTGCAGGACGATGACGGCCAGATCACCGAGGCCCATTCGATCTCCGCCGGCCTCGATTATCCCGGCATCGGGCCGGAGCACGCCTGGCTCCGCGATACCGGGCGTGTCACTTACGTCTCCGCCACCGACGACGAAGCGCTCGAGGCGTTCAGTCTCTGCACCCGGCTCGAGGGCATCATCCCGGCGCTCGAGCCGGCCCACGCGCTCGCCCATGTCATGAAGATCGCCGGCGATCTCCCCAATGACCATCTCCTGGTGATGAACCTGTGCGGGCGCGGCGACAAGGACGTCCCCACCGTGGCCAAGGCGCTGGGGGTCGAATTGTGATGGGGAATGCCGCCGCCGACAGGATCGCCGAACGCTTCGCCGGTCTCAGGGCCGAGGGCCGGGCCGGGTTCGTCACCTTCGTCACCGCCGGCGATCCCGATTTCGAGACCTCTCTCGCCATCGTAAAGGGCCTGCCGGCGGCCGGCGCGGACCTGATCGAGTTGGGCATGCCCTTCTCCGATCCCATGGCCGACGGGCCGGCGATCCAGGCCTCGAGCCAGCGGGCGCTCAAGGCGGGTGGGAGTCTCAAGCGCACCCTCGAACTCGTCGGCGCCTTCCGTGACGGCGACGACGGGACGCCGGTCGTGCTCATGGGCTATTACAACCCCATCTACATCTATGGCGTCGAGCGCTTCATCGATGACGCGCTCGCGGCCGGCGTCGACGGGCTGATCGTCGTCGATTTGCCGCCCGAGGAGGATGAAGAGCTGTGCCTGCCGGCGCTTGAAGCGGGCCTCCATTTCATCCGCCTGGCGACGCCGACGACCGACGAGAAACGCCTGCCCAAGGTGCTCACCAACACCTCGGGCTTCATCTATTTCGTCTCGATCACCGGGATAACCGGCACCAAGTCGGTGGACAGCGAAGCGGTGGCGGGCGCCGTTTCGCGCCTGCGCGAGAGCACCGAACTTCCCATCGCCGTCGGTTTCGGCATCAAGACCCCTGAACAGGCGGCGGCGATCGCGAGGGTGGCGGACGCCGCCGTGGTGGGATCGGCCCTGGTCAATAGGATCGCCGAGGGCGCCGATGCATCCGGGGAGGCGAAAGCGGGGCTGGTGGCGTCCGTTCTCGAATGCGCCAGAGAGCTGGCCGAGGGCGTGCGCAACGCCCGCCTCGATGCACCCGCCGCCGGCGATCGGCGATTGTCGTCCGCCAAGGGGTCGTGACCGATGAACTGGCTGACCAACTTCGTTCGCCCGAAGATCCGCGCTCTGGTGCGAAAAGAGGACGTACCGGAAAACCTCTGGAACAAGTGCCCGGCCTGCGAGGAGATGATCTTCCACCGCGAACTTGCCGCCAATCTCTATGTCTGCACCCATTGCGGCCATCACCTGCGGATCTCGGCGGAACAGCGGCTCAAGATGACGATGGACGACGGCGAGTACCAGAGCATCGAACTGCCGGAGACGATCGTCGATCCCCTGAAGTTCCGGGACAGGAAGCGCTACACCGACCGCCTCAAGGAAGCCCACAACCTGACCGACACCCAGGACGCCCTGGTCGTCGCCCACGGCAAGATCGGCGGCATCGGGGTGGTCATGGCCGTTTTCGATTTCCGGTTCCTCGGCGGTTCCATGGGAATCGCCGTCGGCGAGGGGTTCATCGCCGCCGCCCGCCTCGCCGTGCTTCAGAAGGCGCCGCTGCTGGTGTTCCCATCATCGGGCGGCGCGCGCATGCAGGAAGGGGTGCTGTCGCTGATGCAAATGCCGCGCACCACCATCGCCGTCGACGAGGTCAAGGAGGCCGGCCTGCCCTACATCGTCGTCCTGACCGACCCCACCACCGGCGGGGTGACGGCATCCTTCGCCATGCTGGGCGACATCGCCATCGGCGAGCCCGGCGCGATCATCGGCTTCGCCGGGTCGCGCGTGATCGGGGACACCATACGCGAAAAACTGCCAGAGGGTTTCCAGCGCGCCGAATATCTCCTCGAACACGGTATGATCGACATGGTGGTGCCGCGCAAGGAGTTGCGCGAGACCCTGATCCGTATCCTCGGCCTTCTCCGAAACCCGACTCCCGCCGCCGAGATCGTGCCGCTCACCCCTTCCGAAGCACCGCATCTGGCGGCGGGCAACCCGAAAAAGAAGAATGCCGACAACAAACGCGAAGAGAACCCCACGGCCGACGAGTGACGACGTCGTCGGCCGCCTGACGGCCCTTCATCCCAAGAAGATCGACCTGTCCCTTGGACGGATCGAACGTCTGTTGGCCGCCCTCGACCATCCGGAACGGCGCATGCCGCCGGCGATGCATGTCGCCGGCACCAACGGCAAGGGTTCGGTCATCGCCCATCTTCGGGCCATGCTCGAAGCCGCGGGCTACAGGGTCAACGCCTACACCTCGCCTCATCTCATCAGCTTCAACGAGCGCATCCACACCGCCGACGGAGCGATCGGCGATGAGGCCTTGATTGCCCTGCTGGAAGAGTGCGAGGCGGCCAACGGCGACGATCCCATCACCTTCTTCGAGATGACCACCGCCTGCGCCTTCCTCGCCTTCGCGAAGTCGCCCGGCGACATCACCCTGATCGAAAGCGGGCTTGGCGGCAGGTTGGATGCGACCAACGTGCTGGCGCGGCCGCTGCTCGCCGTGATCACTCCGGTCTCCAGGGACCATGTCCAGTTCCTGGGCGATACGATCGAGTTGATCGCCGGCGAGAAGGCGGGAATTCTCAAGCCCGGCGTCGGCGTGGTGATGGGGCCCCAGACACCGGTGGCGGCGACGGTGCTGGCCGACCGTGCCGGGGAAATCGGCTCGCCGATGTCGCGCTTCGGCGAGGAATGGTCGGTCACCGCGAACGGTGGCGGCATCGTCTGGTCGAACGGCGCCGAGACCCTGGAGCTTCCGCCCTCCGCCCTCGCCGGTCCCCATCAGGTCGACAACGCCGGGACCGCCATCGCCGCGCTCGACTTGCTACAAGGTTACGACGTCGGCCCTCTCGCCATCGCCGAAGGGTTGCGCCGCGTCGAATGGCCGGGCCGTTTGGAGCGCTTATGCTCCGGCCCGCTGATCGACCGGTTCGACGAATACGCGCCCGGGGATTCGGAAGTCTGGCTCGACGGCGGACACAACGCCGCCGCCGGCGCGGCCCTGGCGCGGGTCGCGCAGGCGTGGACCGATAAGCCTTTGTTCCTGATCGTCGGGATGCTCAACAGCAAGGAACCGGCCGAATTTCTCGAGCCCCTGGCGCCGTTCGTGGAGGCGGCGCGCTGCATCGCCATCCCCGGCGAAGAGGCGAGCCTCGGCGCCCGGCAGGTGACGGCGGCGGCGATCGCCACCGGCATCGATGCCCAACCGTCGGCTTCCATCTCCGATGCCCTTACGGCCATCGCGCGGCGGGCGGCATGCCCGGCGCGGGTGCTGATCTCGGGCTCCCTCTACCTCGCGGGCGCGGTGCTGGCGGAGAACGGCGGCATGGCTTCCGGCGCCTGGGCGGCGAAACCCGTCACCGAGACGGCGCCGGCGGGGATTGCCGCCGCTACTTCTCCCCCATTGCCGGCCCGAGACGGGCCCGCCTCGAGCAGCGCCGCAAGCGTCTAGTTCGGCGAAGCCGATGGCAATAAAGAAAATGAAGGAAATGTGCGAGGGCGGCGGGTGCCCGGCAAGGGTCAGAGCACCGATTCGACCCACTCGTAAAGCTTCGTCTTGGCCAGCGCGCCGACCTTGGTGGCGGCGACCTGGCCGTCCTTGAACAGCATCAACGTGGGGATGCCGCGCACCCCGTATTTCGTCGGCGTGCCCGGGTTCTGATCGATATTGAGTTTGGCCACGGTAACTTTGCCGTTCATGTCCTTCGCCAGTTCCTCGAGAGCGGGCGCGATCTGCAGGCACGGCGCGCACCACTCGGCCCAAAAATCAACGAGAACCGCGTTTTCGGCTTTGAGGACATCGGACTCGAAGGAGGAGTCGGTTACCTGTGTTAAACTCATAGCTACATCCCCGATTTGCTAACATTTTATATTCGCACCTTCCCCTCCCCGGGCAAGACGCAGCAGACTCTAAGGGGCCGGATAATCCCAGTCAAGGCGCGTAGCCGTCGAGCAAGCCATCGTCGATGGCCATCAGGGAAGGGCCGTCGGTCCATAGCAGGGCGCACCTCACCGCGTGGCGGGGATAGATCCCGGCGATCACGGCCCTGTAGGCGGCCATCTGGCGGAGATAGATCTCCGGCGTTGCCGAAACCTTCCCCGGCGGTCCCCGGTTGGTCTTGTAATCGACGATCAGGACCGTATCCCCGGTGACCACCAGACGGTCGATCTGTCCCGAAAGGGCATGGCCGTTGACCTCGCCGACGACGGACACCTCGGCCAGGCTATCTTCGCCGAAAAGCGCCTGGAACTCGGGATCGTCCAGCACCCTCAGGGTCTCTTCGGCGATTTCCGCCTGCGCGTCCCCGCCGAGCGCCAGGACCGGGCGGGCGAGATAGCGCCTAGTCGCTTTCGCGCGCGCATTGGGCGCCAGGGCGGGAAGGGTCTGGAGCAGGCGGTGGATGATGCGCCCGCGGGCGAATCCCGCCCCTTCGTCTGAACCCAAGGGCGAGCGCACCGCCGGCTCGGCGGCCTCAACCCCGGATCTGGAAGGGGTGAGCGGCGTCGGCGGTCCCGGCTCGTCGGGCGCCTCGGCGCGGGCCCAGGATGGCAGCTCGCCGGCGCCGGCGCCGGCGTCGGCGCGATCATCCTCCGGTTCCGGTTTCGCCCCTTGGACCGTAGCGATGCGCAGACCCGTCCCTTTCCATTCCCCGTCCTGGTCTCCGGCCAGGCGAGAGAAATCGAACTCGACTTTCTCCGCGATGTCGTCGAGGCCGGCTTTGACCAGATTGTACCAGCATCCCTCGGGCGGCGTTTTGGCCTGACGCCAACCGCAGATATAGAGCCGGTCCTCGGCCCTGGTCAGGGCGACGTAAAGGAGACGCCGGTATTCCTGGTCGCGCAGGAGATTGGCGTCGGCGCGCAAGGACCGGGTGAGGGCGTCCTCATGGCCGCGCCTCGGCGCCCACAAGGGCAACGGCGCCGCCATGTCCGGCCGCTCCAGCCACAACAGGCGGGGGCTCGACACCGGCGCCTGCATGGTATCGGGCAGGAAGACGATGGGCGCCTGCAGACCCTTGGCGCCGTGCACGGTCATGACCCGCACCTCGTTACGGGCGCCTTGCTCCAGATCCCGCTTGATCTCGGCCTCGCCCGCCTCCACCCAATGGAGAAAGCCCTGGAGCGACGGCGCCGCGACACGCTCATAAGCCAGCGCCAGCGCCAGGAACTCGTTCAGCGGATCGTCGGCATCGGGCCCCAACCGGCGCAAGAGCTTCCGGCGTCCGCCCTTGGCGTTCAACACCTCGGCGAAGAGCTCATAGGGGCGGCTATAATCGACCCTGGCGAGAAGCCCGGCGAGATAGGAATGCGCCCTTGCGAAGTCTCCGTCCTCCGCTTCCCGGGCCTTCAGTTTCAGGACCTCCCACAGGCTTGCCTCGCCGCGGCCATGGGCGAGGGTGAAAAGCCGATCCTCATCGAGCCCGATCAGCGGCCCCTTGAGCACGGTCGCCAGCGTCAGATCGTCCTCCGCCAGCAACAGGAAACGGCCAAGCGCTATGAGGTCCATGACCGGGAGCTGATCGGTCAGCACCATGCGGTCGATGCCCGCCACCGGCACCGAGAGCTGCTTCAGCGCCCTCACCAGTTCCTCGACGAAGCCGGTGCGCTGGCGCACCAGGACCATGATATCGCCGGTGCGCACGGGCCGGTCCTTGGATTCCAGCATCTCACCCCGATCGATCCAGCCCCTGATGGTCCGAGCGATGAGGCGGGCGGTGCGGGCACGGGGTGACGCGATCCGCTCGGGCGTCACCGCCGCCTGCCACGGCTCGGTTTCATCCGCCTCGCCGGGCTCGGCCGGTGGCCACAACTCGACGATGCCGGCCTGACCGGTACGATTGGCAATGTGCTCGATCACATGGCCCGGGGGACCGACGCCGTCGCTGGCGCTTTGATGTGAAAAGATCGCGTCGATGGCACTCAGCACCGCCGTCGTCGAGCGGAAGGAGATATCGAGGTCAAGGTTCCGCCACCTCTTGCCGGCGGCATCGACGCGAGCGCGGAATTGGGCGCGCATGGCCTCGAATGCCGCCGGATCGGCGCGCTGGAAGCTGTAGATCGACTGCTTGGCGTCGCCGACGGCAAACACGGTGCGCATCTCCTCGCGCGCCCCGAGACCGGCGAAGAATTCCTCCGCCAGGGCGGCGATGACCTCCCATTGCTCCGGGTTGGTGTCCTGGGCCTCATCGATCAGGATGTGGTCGAGGCCGCCATCGAGCTTGAAAAGCACCCACGGCGCCTTGTCGGTCTGGCGCAACAGATCCCGCGTCATGAGGATCAGATCGTCGTAATCGAGAAGCGCGCGGCGGGACTTTTGGCGCCGATAGGCGGTGAGGAGCCCGGCGCCGAGGCTGAGCGCGGCGGCCGTGGCGGCGGCGACGACCGCCTTCTTCCGGTCCTCGGCCACCTCGAGAAGCCTTTCGGCCTCGGTGCTCAGCGCCGCCTCCGCGCCCGGCGCCGCCGCCGCCGCCTTTTTGGTGATCAGTGTCTTGCGGGGAGCGCCGTCGGCGGTGAGATACGCCTTCCGGTAGTCGTCGAATGCAGCGGCGCGCGACACCGTATCGGCAAGCCAGCGCCCGATCACGCGGGCGCGTTCGCGATCTCCCGCCGAGCCTTCGTTCAGGGCCTCTACCGCCGCTGACAACGCATCGCCGTCGAAGGCCCCATCGGCCGATGCCGCGGCATCGATGGTCCGGGCATCCTCGCCTGGCTCGGCGCCGAGCGCCTCATAGAGCGCCGCGATCACCTCCTCGACGCCGCCGGCACCCTCGATCAAGCGCCGCAGTCTCCCCCTTTCCTTGGCCAGGTCGGCCATCAAATCGGTGAATTCGTCCTCATGGACGTAAGCCGTCGCCTCGGCCAAGGCGCCGGCCAGCGCCGCGTCCGCGCCTTCGCCGCCGGCTTGGCGCGCACTGTTCAGCACATCGTTCCGCGCCGCCTCCAACACCTCGGCGGCGGTGCGTTCGTCCATCACCTCGAAATGGGGCGCGATGTCGGCCTCCACGGGAAAGCGCCGCAGAAGTGACTGGCAGAAGGCGTGGATGGTCTGGATCTTCATGCCACCCGGAACCTCCAGCACATCGGTGAACAAACGCCGGGCGCGCGACATCGTCTCGCCATCCGCCGGGGCGCCGGTCAAGCCTTCGAGGCTTCGGGCAAGGGATTCGTCATCTTCCCGCGCCCACTTGCCCAATCGCTCATGGACGCGGTTGGCCATTTCGGCCGCCGCCGCCTTGGTGAAAGTGAGACACAGGATCCTCTCGGGCCGGGTGCCGTTAAGCAGCAACGCCAGCACCCTATCGGTCAACACCTTGGTCTTGCCGGTGCCCGCCGAGGCCGCGACCCAAAGCGACAATCCCGGGTTGGCGGCCGGGCGTTGGGCCGCGTCGGCGTCCCTGAACTTCACCACCTTCGCGGTCACGAGGCCGCTCCCCCGCCGTCGCCGGCGGCGTTCGACCACTCCTTGACTCGCGCCAGGTGCCCGTAATCGTCGAAGCGCGGCGCCTTGGCGGGCCGCGGGTGGGCGAGATAGGGCGTCGATGCGTCGTCGAAGGCGGCGATCAATCGCTCCAATCCCGCCAGCGCCGACGCCGCGATCTCCACCGGATCGTCCCTGAGCGTCGCTTCCGCGCCCGGCGGATCGCCGCCGCTCAAGCGCCAGTAACTGAGCTCCGCCACCGGCAGCGCCGGCACGCCCTCGAAGCCGCCTTGGGACGCGATCGCCGCTTCCAGCCCAAGCTGTGGCGAAAACCCCTTGGCGATATCGCCCTTGGCCGGCAGGCCGCCGGTCTTGTAGTCGATGATCGCCAACGCATCCGCCCTTTCATCGCCTGCGTGCGGGAAGTCCTCGAGCCGGTCGATGCGATCGGCCCTGGCGACAAGGACGAACGGTCCCGCGGGGCCCGCGAGGGTGAGCTGCCCCCGTCCTTCGCTGACCAGTAGCCGGGCGCCCGCGGGCCGCCGGGCGCGGCGGGCGCGTTCGAAATCGACGAACCACCGCGCGATGCGTTCGAAGCGCGGCCACCAGAAGGCCCAGACGCCGGGCCGGCCGAGGGCTTCGGCGAAGACCTCGCGGCCGATATCCAGGAGCCGTTCCGAGGCGTCTTCGGGCAAGCTGTCCGGCCATTGGCGCACGAACCTGTCGAGAGAACGGTGGATGAAGGTGCCGCGCTCGGCGGCGCCCGGATCGGCGTCGATAAGATCGAGCGGGCGAAGCCTGAGCACGTGTCGCGCATAGATCGCGTAGGGGTTCCGTATCCAGGTCTCGACCTCGGTCACCGAAAGGCTTCTCGGGCGGGCGGCGACGGGCGGACGCGGGGCGGGACGCGATGGGCTGTCGAAGGCCTCGGGACGGTCAAGCGACTGCTGCCAGGCGAGCCACTCGGCGCCTTGGCGCAGCCGGGGGCGGGTGCCTTCGGCCTCGAGCAGGTTATCCAGGCGCAGCAACCAGCGCGAGGGCACCGTCGGCGTCCCTTCGACCCGCGTCGCGCGGGTCATCGCCACCCTGGGCGCGGAAAACGCCTGGACGAAATCGTGGGCCGAGAGGCCGATGCGCCGTTCGGGCAGGGGCAGACCGAAGGCCTCGCGCATGGGCCGGCTCAGCCACGGGTCGGGTTCCGCCTCGGGCGGCCAGGTGCCTTCGTTCATGCCGCCGAGGATCACCAGATCGGCGTGCTGAAGGCGCGCTTCCAGCGGCCCCCAGATATGGAGACGGGGATGGCGACCATAGCGGGGCCGCACCATGCGCCCGACGAGCAGCGCATCGAGGAGCGCCGGATAATGCCACCCACCGGCCGGTGGAAAGTCGCCGAGCGCGTCGTCGAGTTCGGCGACGAAACTCGCCATCGCCTCGCCGTCCTCCCCGGCCCAAAGCCGCTCGGGTCCGCTCTCTCGATCGCTTGTGGCCAGGGTCTCGGCGAAACCGACATGGTGTTCGAGAACTTCCGAGAAGGAAACCGCGGGTTCGGTGATCGCGCGCATAAGCGGTTCCGCCCCATCGGCGATTCCCTTGAGCCAGCGGCTGAGATCCCCCCGCCGTGTTTGCCGCCGACGACGCCCGCGCCCGGGGCCGCCGCCGTCTCCCGGACCGGTCGCCGACGCCGCCAGCGCGTCCAGCAGTCCGCCGAAGCCCGGCGCCGGGCGCGGGCCGCGGAGCACCGTTCGCTCCAGCTCGCGCACCTTGGCCCTGAAGACGCCCGCGGCCAACCCGCCTGAGGCCATCGGGTGCTTCAACGCCTGAAGCAGCGAAAACGGCGCCGCGTCATTGGCCGCCATCGCCGCAAGCAGGCGCAGGAATGTACCGACGGGGGTCGCCGCCAGCGGCACGCCCGCCGAATCATCGACCTCGACGCCCCAGCGCTTGAGCTCGGCCGCGACGCGGCGGGCGAGATCGCGGTCGGGCGTCACCAGGGCGGCGGTCTCATCCGGTTCCTCGAGGACACTCCGCATCATCAAGGCGATGGCGCCCGCTTCCTCCTGGGGAGACGGGCAATCGAGACGGACGACGCCCTCGAGCGCATCGTCACCCGTCCTGAAGCGGTCTTCACCGCCGCCGCCGGGAGGACGCAGGGCCCGGTTGATCAGCGCCGCCCGCGCGGGGCCGGTCCGGGTGATGCCCGGCGCTTGCCAGTCGCCGACGGCGTCGCGGGCAACACCGATGTGATCGAGAAGGCGGGCGAGACCGTATTGGGGATGGCTTTGGGCGAGCGACCGCCAAGCCTCATCGGCCATGCCGGTGTCCAGGCCCGGCAGGATGACGCAGCCCTTCTCCAGGTTGGCGACGACTTTCAGGAGATCGGCGGTGGCCGGGATGGAGCCGGTGGAGCCGGCGGCGATCACCGGGCAGGCCGGCGGCGAACGGCGCCAAGCCTCGGCCTGGGCCTCGATCACCCGATTGCGGCGCTGGGCGCCATCGAGGCACCCTTCCCCGGCGAGGATCTTCGGCCAGTTTTCCGTCAGTATCGAAAGGAATTCGAGGGTCTCCTGCCAGTGGCGCGCCAACTCCTCGGGCACCAGGCCGGCGAGGCCCTCGAAACCGAGACGCTCGGTCTGGACCTGGTCAAGGAGCTTTGCCAACTCCGCCGCCAGCCGGGCCGCCTGATCGGCCGTCGGCGGTTCGTCCCAAGCCTTCGACCCTCGCGCCAGGATCAGCCGGCTCAACATCAACTGGCGGCGCAGGCCCGGGATCGCCGGGGGAAGCGTCGCGCCGGCGCCGGGCGGCGCCTCCATCGCGGCGCTGAGATCGATCTCCTCCTCATCGAGATCGCCGAGCGGCATCATCAGTGGCAACAACAAGGGCCGGCCGGCGCTCAGGCGCCCGAAGGCCTCGCTCAGGCTACGGCATGCGCGCCGCGTCGGCAGAAGGATGGTGACGCGCGCAAGCGCCAGGGGATCGGGAAGATCGGCGGCGGTGGCGACTCCCGCCGCCGCGTCCCCGCCGCCGCCGTCCGGCCGGCCGGCCTCGGGCCTCGCCAACACCCCCGCCGCCAGGGCGTCGACGAAAGGCATGCCTGGTGGGATGGTATAGACCGTCGGCGCACTCTCGCCCCGGTCCGTTGTCGAAGATCCGTTCACCGGCGGCCCTCAAGGCCCGTCATCGGCGGCCTTTTTCGCCTCCTCGGGGCCGGCGCCGAGATGGCTTTCCGCGAGCTCCAGACCCTCGGGCGTTCCGATATGATACCACTCTCCGTCATGGACGAGGCCGAACAGCCGCCCTTTGGCAAGCGCTGCATCGTAGAGGAGGTTGAGCGAGAACCGCCCGTCGGGCGCCGGATCGAACAGGCGGGGATGGAGAAGCTGGATGCCGGTGAAGACGAAGGGCGCCCCGGCGCCCTGCTGGCGCCGGTGGAGGGTCCCCAGGTGTTCTCCCTCGGGATCGATGAAAAAATCACCGGCGCCGTCATAACCGATGGCGGCCGCCGTCCCCTGCAGGAGCAAGAGCGCATCCATTTTCTTCTCGTCCCAGGCGCCGGCCAGACGCCTGGGCGCCGGGGCTTCGCCGTCACGCCAGATGACGTCGCCGTTGACGACAAAGAACGGCCCCGGTCCCAACTCATCCAGGGCGCGGAAGACGCTGCCGCCGGTCTCCAGCAATTCGGGCTCCGGCGCCAGGCGTACCTCGGGGCTCTCCCGATCCGCCAAGTGGGCGGCGATCATCTCGCCCTCGTGATGGGTGTTGACGACGCACTCCCTCACGCCCGATTGGGCCAAGTGATCGAGTACGCGATCGAGCATCGCCTTCCCGGCGACGGGAAGCAGGGGCTTGGGCAACCTCTCGGTCAGTGGACGCATGCGCAGCCCGAGACCCGCCGCCAGCACCATCGCCCTTTGCGGCACCGTCATGGGCGCGCCCCGGCTTCCGGGATGCGGCGGGCGTCGGCGGGGAAGTGTTCGGCGAACCAGTCATGCATCGGCGCCAGAACGGGGTGGGCGAGGTCGCCCTCGAGAAAGCGCCAGACCCGGGGGATGTGAACGAGATAAGCGGGTTTGCCGTCGCGCACGGCGAGGCGGGTGAAGATGCCGATGATCTTGGCGTTGCGCTGGGCGGCGAGAATGGCCGCGGAAGCGGCGAACGCGCCGCGATCGAGATCGGGGAAGGCGGCAAGATAACGGGCCATCATTTCGTCGGCGAGGCCGGGTTGAAAATCCCGGCGCGCGTCCTCGAGCAGCGAGATCAGATCGTAGCTTACCGGGCCGGAGACGGCGTCCTGGAAATCCAGCAACCCGCAGGCTTCTATTCCCTCGCGCCCCGCTAGCCCCATCAAATTGTCGACATGAAAGTCGCGCAGCACCAGGGTCTCGGGCACCGCCCGGGCAACGGGCAGCAATTGGCGCCAAAGGTCGAAATAACCGGACGCCGCCGCCTCGGGGAGTTCGGCCATGACCGCCGGCGCGTACCACTCGACCAGGAGACCGGCTTCTTCGAACAGGCGCCGATCGTCATAGGGCGGCAAGGACGGCGGTATCGCCCTTTCCCGCGGGATGCGGTGAAGCGCGATGAGGACATCGACGGCGAGGGCCAAGAGGGCCCTTTCGTCGGCGCCGCCATCGAGCAGACGGGTATAGGTGTCGTCGCCGAAATCCTCGATCACCGCCAGCCCCGCGCCCGCATCGGCGGCGAAAACCCGCGGCGCGCTGAAACCGAGCCCGCCGAGGTGTTCGGCGACGGTGATCCAGGAACGGACGTCCTCTTGCGGCGGCGGTCCGTCCATCAGCATCGCCCGCCGGGTCCCATCCGTCAGGCGTATGTAGCGGCGGAAAGAGGCATCGCCGGCGAGCGGCGTGCGCTTCGCCTCTGCCCACCCGTTGGCGTTCAGGAACCGGGCAATCTCGGCGTCACGCTCAGCCATGGAGGTCCAACCGCCCGAGCCTCGCGGCCCAACTCCCGTGGCCCGTCAGCCGCGCCTTTCGCGCCGCCCCCCCGTCCACCATCTCGAGGCGGATATCGAGCCGGTCCCGGGGACAGAGCGAGCCAAGACGCTCGGGCCATTCGATGAGCGAGATCGCCGTCGAGAACGCCTCATCGATGCCGAGTTCGATCGCGTCCCCGGGCCTGGCGATGCGAAAGAGATCGAAATGCCAGACCGGTACATCCCCGCATGGGTAAATCTGCACCAGGGTGAAGGTCGGACTGGGGACTTCCTCGTGCACACTTGCGCCCGCCGCCTCGTCGCGGGCATAGATGAAGGCGCGGGCGAACGTGGTCTTGCCGGCGCCGAGATCACCGGACAATCCAATCACGTCGCCCCGCCCTGCCACGCCCGCCACCACCCCGGCCAAGGCAGCCGTATCGCCGGGACCGGGAAGCGCGATCTCGATGACGGCGTGACTGGGCGACCGCGGCTGTGGGGATGCGGACATCTCTTTGTTTGTAACCGCCCCCGATGTCGCCTGCAACCGTCCAGAAGGGACGAAATTCGCCGCCCATGGGGCTGGCGAATCGGTCCCGCCGGCCGGCGGGGCGATGCGTCTGTGCCACGCCGGTGGCACCGCCCGCGCATGAGGCGATCCGGTCGTGAAATGGCGCCGGTGCCGGGCTTCCTCAAGCGTTGGAAGCGAGATCCGGCAGCGAGTCCACGCGCGCCTCGGCGGGAAGACGGCAGGTCACGGTCGCGCCCTTTCCCGGTTTCGACCTCAACTTGACATCGCCGCCATGGAGTTCGACGAAGCTCTTGACCAGGGCGAGGCCGATGCCGATGCCCGTCGAGACGCCCTCGCTGCGCGCGCCGTGCTCGAACTTCTCGAATATCCTGGCCTGGTCTTCCTCATCGATGCCAACGCCGGTATCGGTGACTTCCAGGAACACGTCGCCATCCTTCCGCCAGGCCGAAAGGGTAATCGTTCCGTCTGCCGGCGTGTAGCGGATGGAATTGCTGAGCAGGTTGAAGAGCGCCTGTTTCAAGCGTCTCCCGTCGGCGGTCATCTCGCCGATATCGTCGGCGCAGTCGAGCTCGAGCGCGATCCCCTGGTTGGCGCTGCGCTGCTTGGCGAGGCCAAGTACGCTCGTCATCATGTCGTGGATGTCCACCGGCTGCAGATCGAGCGCGAGCCGTCCCGCCTCGATCATCGCCAGGTCCAGGATATCGTCGATCAGGCCCAGGAGCTGCCGCGAGGATTCGAGGATGCCTTGCGTGTATTCCACCTGGCGCGGCTGCAGCTTGCCGAAATATTCGTTGGTGAGGATCTCGGTGAAGCCGATGATGGAGGTCAGCGGCGTGCGCAACGCATAGGACACGCTGGCGATGAACTCCGATTTCAGCCGGTCGGCGGTCTCCAGGGCCTCGTTGCGTTCGCGCAAGGCGCGCTCGACCTCGATGGAGTCGGTAACGTCGAGATAACTGAACAGCACGGCGCCGTCGGGAAGGGGCACGCTGGCGTAATCGAGTATGGTGCCGTCGGTGCGTTCGAACCGCCCGGTCCTGGGCGAATGATCGGTTGCCCGCGAGATGACCTTTTCCTTGAACGCCTCCCAGTCATCACCCGATTTGAACAGGCCCTTGGCCGCCTCGACGAGTTCCGTGACCCTCGGTTCGGTCTTGAGCATCTCCGTCTCGAACCGCCACATACGCTGGTAAGCCGGGTTGTGCAGCTTCAGCCGGCCGTCCCCGCCGAACACGGCGACGGCCTCGAGAAGGTGGTTCAGGGATTCCTGCTGCACGGCGATCAGGGTGTTGTAGGAGCGCTCCAGCGTCATCCGGTCGGTGACGTCTTCATAGGTGTAAAGAAGCCCGCCCAAGGGGTGGGGGTTGACGACCATCCTCAGGACCCGCTCGTCGGGCAGGTGCAGAAGCTCCTCCAGCGGCTCGATCAGCGAGGTGAACAGGTCCGACTGGGCCCCTTTGTACGCCCTGAAGTCGGCCTGTTCGGGCAGCCGGCGGTGGATGCGAAGCTCCTCGAGGATCTCGCCCTGGGTCGGTTCGGTCCGCAACCATTCCTCGTCCAGACTCCATAGCTTGGCGTAAGTCGAATTGAAGAATTTCAGTGTCGTGTCGGCGCCGTAGATCACGATGGCGGTGCCGAGCTTCTCGAGGACCTCGCCGTGGGCGGCGACGTGCCGCGTCATCTTGTCCTCGGCCTGCTCCAGTTCGGTGCGGTCGACGGCAAAGCCGGCGATCGAACCGGTTTCGGCGATCGGCAACTCGGTGATTTCCAGTAACCGCCTTTGCCCATCGATCACCGTGTGGAAGCTTTGGGTCTCGGCGGCGCCCGTGACCTTGGCGCGCGCCGCAAGTTCCTTGCCCCAACCCGTCGGGCCGCCGGCGATCTCCCTTTTTTCCTCTATCGCGGCGGCCGGCGAGGCGGCGTCCACGGCGCGGGCGAAAGCGCCGTTGCAGTCCACGAGCTCGAGGTCCGGATCGCGCAACCAGATCGGCACGTCGACAAGGTCCAGCATCCGCCTGAATTCCTCGCCCTTGGCGATGAGCGAGGCGACCGAGCCGGAAAGAGCCCGTATCTCCCGGGCCCTCTCGCTGACATCGTGAAACCACACCATATCGGCGAGGGGCTCGCCCCCGGACCCGCCGGCGCGCTTGCCCGTGGTCTCGAAGGCGCGCTCGCCGTCAAGGCTTGCCAGCGTCAAACGGAACTCTTCGCCGCGGTTCCTCAACCGCCCGACCGCGTCCTCGAGCCGAGCCGCGTCATCGGTGGCAAGCCTGGCCATCACGTCCGGCAATCCCCCGATCTCGCCGACTTTCGCGCCCAACACCGCCGCCAGGGAAGGGCCGATGATCTCGGCGCCGCCGGCCACGCTCCAGGAACAGAACCCCGCCGGCGCGCCGGCGACCAGCGCCTCGGCCGTCTCGGCGCGGCGGGCGGCGTTTTCGGTCTCGGAAATAAGGATATCGAGGCGGCGGCGGTAATTGTACGCGGCAAGCGCCGCGCCGATCAGGCCGGTAAGCAGCGCCCCGGCCGTGGCGCTGAATATGGCGACCTCGGTGCCCGTCGCGGCCTCGGCCGGCACCGGCCAAAGGGCGCAAAGCACGGCGGCGCCGAACACCCTCATCGACAGGCGAGAGGCAGGCAAATTCGTATTAGGCGTCACGCGACGAGTTTAGGCCCGAACGATTCCCGGAACAAGACCGGCCAAGGCCCCATGGCGCGTCCCGGCCGAGGCCCACCGGTCAGCGCCGGGTTTCATCGCACCACGGATTAGTAGCGGTAATGGTCCGACTTGAACGGCCCCTCGCGCGGCACGCCGATATAGTCCGCCTGCTCCTGGGAAAGCTCGGTGAGCGACGCCGCCACCTTCTTCAAATGCAGCCGCGCCACCTTTTCGTCGAGGTGCTTGGGCAGAATGTAGACCTTGTTCTCGTAATTGCCGGGGTTCTGCCACAACTCGATCTGCGCCATGACCTGGTTGGTGAAAGACGCGCTCATGACGAAGCTCGGATGGCCGGTGGCGCAGCCGAGATTGACCAGACGTCCCTTGGCGAGGATGATCAAGCGCTTGCCGTCGGGAAACACCACCTCGTCGACCTGGGGCTTGACTTCCTCCCACGTCAAGTTCTCGAGCGCCGAAATCTGTATCTCGCTGTCGAAGTGGCCGATATTGCAGACGATGGCGCGGTCCTTCATGGCGCGCATGTGATCGAGGGTAATGACGTCGATATTGCCCGTCGCGGTGACGAAAATGTCGCCCACCGGCGCGGCGTCCTCCATGGTGACGACTTGATAGCCTTCCATGGCCGCCTGAAGGGCGCAGATGGGGTCGATCTCGGTGACCATGACCCTGGCGCCCTGGCCGCTCAGCGACGCGGCACAACCCTTGCCGACCTCGCCGAAGCCGCAGACCACGGCGGCCTTGCCCGCCAGCATCACGTCGGTGGCCCGCTTGATACCGTCGATCAGACTTTCCCTGCAGCCGTAGAGGTTGTCGAACTTCGACTTGGTGACCGAGTCGTTGACGTTGATCGCCGGCGCCATGAGGGTGCCGGCCTTGGCCCTCTCGTAAAGGCGCAACACCCCTGTGGTGGTCTCCTCCGAGATGCCTTTCACATCCGCCATGAGATGCGAGAACTTCTCGTGCATCATCAGGGTCAGATCGCCGCCGTCGTCGAGCACCATATTGGGCCGCCAGCCATCGGCGCCTTCGATGGTTTGCTCGATGCACCAGTCGAACTCTTCCTCGGTTTCGCCCTTCCAGGCAAACACCGGGATACCGGCCGCCGCCATCGCCGCGGCGGCGTGATCCTGGGTCGAGAAGATGTTGCATGAGCTCCAGCGCACGCTGGCGCCGAGATGGGCCAGGGTCTCGATGAGCACGGCGGTCTGGATCGTCATGTGCAGACAGCCGGCGATGCGGGTGCCCTCGAGCGGCTGGGACGAAGCGAACTCCTCGCGCAACGCCATCAGGCCGGGCATCTCGCTCTCGGCGATGCTGACCTCGCGCCGCCCCCAACCGGCGAGGGAAATGTCGGCGACCTTGTAATCAGAAAAAGCGCTCATCTTCGTCTCCTGACGGGCCGTTGACGCGACGGAAGGCAAGAACCGCCCTCGGAAAGCGCGCCATCGGCGCTTTCGCGGACCGGGCCCCGCGCCCAGGGATCACCGGACCATGCGATGGAATGTTCAACCGAATACATTTCCCCGATTAAGGAAGCATAAAACCAGTTTTATATAAGCGCCGGCGCGGGCGGACGCAATCCGGCCCGCTCACGGCCGGGGCGAGGGCGCCGGACGGCCCTTTCCGGGGGCGCGTCAATCCTCGGCGAACTTGCTCTCGATCAGATCGGCGAGCGCCGCCACGGCGTCATCCGCGTCGGCCCCCCGGGCGCGGATTTTCAGGCGGCACCCCGGGCCGGCGGCCAACATCATCAACCCCATGATCGAAAGACCGGAGACGACATTGTCGTTATTGGCGACGGTGATCTCGGCGGAGAAAGAGCCCGCGAGCTTGACGAACTTGGCGGCGGCGCGGGCATGAAGGCCGCGGCGGTTGGCCACGGTGACGGTGCGGACCGTCTGGCGCACCTTCGTCTTGGCGCGCCCGGCCTCGCCCGACCCCCGACGCTCCGGTGGGGTGCTAATCCGCGCCCCCTTTTTCTCCGGCGTTGGCCAGCAGGATGGAGGCCACGTTGATATATTTGCGGCCCGCGTCCTGGGCGGAAGCGACGGCGTCGGCAAGGGGTTCTGTTTCCCGCACGCTGGCGAACTTGATCAGCATCGGAAGATTTACCCCGGCGACGACCTCGACATCCGCTTTACCCATGATCGAAATGGCCAGATTGGACGGCGTGCCGCCGAACATGTCGGTCATCAGGGCCACGCCGGAACCGTCATCGACCTCGTTGATGCTTGCCAGGATCTTCTTGCGGTGTTCCTCCATATCGTCCTCGGGACCGATACAGATGGAAGCAATGTTCTTTTGCGGACCAACCACATGCTCGAGCGCGGCGACGAATTCCTCGGCCAGCCGACCGTGCGTGACCAGCACCATGCCAATCATGTTCCCTTGCCCTTCCTTGCCAATCGGGATCCCGGCGCAAGGCCGGGTCCATTAGAGCGGTTCTTGTCTACCAAGAACCGCTCTAGTTCATCGCACCGGTATTATAGACCCCGTCCCGATGCGGACCGCAAGGCGAACCTTCGCCGCCGCCGATGCCTCGAACGGGGCGAGCGCGATCAGCGGCACAATGATGCCCAGATACTCGCAATTCCCGGTTTCGGGCAGGCGTTCTACCTCTTCCGCCGATACGAGATCGACGACGAGTCCGAGCGGCGCCTCGGACACCCCTTCCAGACCCACGACGCCGATGCCCCTGACCTCGATGGCGCCGGTGAAGTCGGGCGGCGCGGAGGCGATCACCCGGTCCCCTTCGCGCCTCAACACGACCTGGTCATCGGCCACCAGGCGGGCGCCGTGGTCGAACAGACGGAGTGCCAGGTCCGACTTGCCGCTGCCCGGCGGGCCACGCAGCAAACACGCGACGCCTTCCAGTTCAACGCAGGTGCCGTGGACCTGGATCATGGATACCTTGTCAGCTGCCCTAGCCGGCATCGGCGCCGCCGTTCCGTCCCATCCAACTATGCCCCCCGCATATTCGTATCTTCGCCCTCCACGGGCAAGGCGATGGAGAACCGGGCGCCGGCGATCCGGCCGTCGTCGTAGATGTTCTCGGCCCAAATATTGCCACCGTGGGCCTCGATGATCTGCTTGGAGATGCTGAGGCCAAGGCCCGAGTGGGTGCCGAACTTCTCGCCCTTGGGGCGCTCGGAATAGAAGCGCTCGAACACGGCGTCGAGCTTGCCCTCGATCAATCCCGGCCCCTGATCCTCGACGGTGATCCTGACGAACGATCCTTCGCGCCATGCCCCGAGGGTGATGGTACCATCGGGAGGGCTGAAGGAGATGGCGTTGTTGACCAGGTTGCGGAAGACCTGCACCAAACGCCCCTCGATTCCGGAAACTTGCAGTTTCTCCTGATCGGAGAGCCTCAGTTCGAGGCGCGCACCCTCCTCGTCCGATGTCGCGCGATGGACGTCCCGAAGGGTCTCGAGCATGCGCCCGAGATCGACCGTCTCGGTCTCGGCGCGCGACAGCTCGGCGTCGAGCCTCGATGCCTCGGAGATGTCGCTGATCAGCCTGTCGAGGCGATCAACGTCGTCGAGAACGATGGCCATCAGGCGCCGCTGCTGCTCCGGCTCCTCCACCCTGGCCACGGTCTCGATGGCGCTGCGCACGCTGGTCAGGGGATTCTTGATCTCATGGGCGACGTCGGCGGCGAATTTTTCCATCGCGTCCATGCGTTGCCACAAGGCGTCGGTCATGTCCCGAAGCGCTTCGGAGAGATCGCCGATCTCGTCCCCACGGTGCGAGAAATCCGGGATGGCGACCTTGCGGCCCTGGCCGTGGCGCACCCGTTCGGCGGCGTCGGCGAGACGCTTCACCGGGCGGGCGATGGTGCCGGCGAGATAGAACGAAAGCCCGATCGTGATGACGAGGACGATGGCGAACACCTTGAGGATGTCGAGGCGCAATTCGCGCAGCTTCTCTTCGATGGCGGCGTTCGATTTGGACAGCATCAAGACGCCCAGCACCTGCTTGTAGCGCTGAACCGGTACCGCCACGGAAAGCACCAGGCCCGCGTCCGGAACCGCGCGCACGGCGCGGCCGGCCTTGCCGGTAAGGGCCACCAACGCCTCCTCATAGTCGCTGGCCCGCTGTTGCAGTTTCTCGCGGTAGTATGGGTAGCGCTGGCGCCGCGGCAGAATCTCGATCACCCACTCATAAACGCCGGCGATGAGCCGGGAGACGCTGCCGCCGAGCTGGGGCGGCGGCAATTCCTCGATCCGGACCGTGCCCCCCGGCCCGGTGAGGGCGCGGCTGTCGGCGACGAGATCGCCGTTGTCGGCGAACAGGCGCGCGCGCAGCTTGGCCGGGCCGGCGAGACGGCGCACCATCGGCCGCGCGAGACCGGATAGGAAGTCCTGGCCCTCCGCCGGACTGCTGGTCACCGCCGCTTCGCCGATGGCGGCGGCGAAGATCTCCGCCTCAACGGTCAGGGAATCGAGCTCCGCCTCGATGAGGGTGCGCTGGTACTGATCGATATAGAGAAGGCCGCCGACGAGAATCGCCAACGCCAGTACATTCAGCGCCAGAATGCGCCAGGTCAGCGACCGGAAGCGGCGGTGGCGGCGCCGGGTCGGAGGCAACAATCCGGGCAGCCGTTCCGCCCCCAGGGGCGTCCTCGCGCGCTCCTTTCTACGCGCCAACATCACGCCGGGCCTGGCGGCAGGTGAGCGGCCGTCGGATGCGCCATTCTCCCATGACAGGTCCTAGTACTATCCACCGGTGTCATTATTCGCGGTAGCGGTAACCGAGGCCATAAAGCGTTTCGATCTGGACGAACTCCGCATCGACGGCCTTGAATTTCCTGCGCAGCCTCTTGATGTGGCTGTCGATCGTGCGGTCGTCGACGTAGATGTGCTCGCCATAGGCCGCGTCCATGAGCTGATCGCGGCTCTTGATATGCCCCGGACGCGCGGCCAGGGACTGCAGTATCAGGAACTCGGTTACGGTGAGGGCAACCGGGGCGCCCCTCCAGGAACAAAGATGGCGCAACGGATCCATCACCAATTCACCGCGCGCGATGGCGCCCTTCCCGTCCCGCGCGGCCGGCCCTTCGGACGTGACTTCGCTGCGCCGCAAGAGAGCGCGGATGCGCTCGATCAGCAGGCGTTGGGAAAACGGTTTCTTGATGTAATCGTCCGCGCCCATGCGGAACCCGAGGACCTCGTCGATTTCCTCGTCCTTGGAGGTGAGAAAGATGACCGGCATCTGGGATTGGCGGCGCAGACGGTTGAGCAACTCCATGCCGTCCATGCGCGGCATCTTGATATCCAGTATGGCGAGGTCCACCGGCTGGTTGGTAAGGGCGCGCAGGGCTTCGGCGCCGGTGGTGTAGGTGCGAACGCTGTACCCTTCCGCTTCCAGGGCCATGGAAACCGAGGTAAGGATATTCTGGTCGTCATCGACCAAGGCGATGGTCCGGCGCATCTGGTTCTCTCCCTGAGGACATCGGTCGAATTTTGCCTCCAGTTTAGGAAAGGTGGGGACAAATTACCATGGCGCTTTGATGCCCCGCCCAAGGGGCCCCATGCCGACTTTTTGCCTTTTTCCTGGCCTTGGGGGTTTATTCGGCCATTTCCGGCGGCCGGGCGGGGCAATGCTTGACGCGGCTTCGGCGCCACGACTAATATCGCCGCGACGGCGCGCGCCGGCGACGGGATCGGATCGAGGCAACGGCCGGTACCGGCCCCAGGGCTCAACGCCTTATGAGCCGCGGAGGCTCAGAGGGCAACGATGATGGAACCGAATAGAAATCCAGCCATTTCCGGCAGCGAGGGCGGCTTAGTCGCGGTTCAGCGCCGGGTGGGCGCGGCGGTCGTCGCCGCCCTGATCGGGGTCTTCGTCCTGTTCGGTGTCGGGCTCGCCCAGCCCGATACCCTCCACAACGCGGCCCACGATGCGCGCCACGCTTTCGCCTTCCCCTGCCATTAACGCCCGCTGACCGAGGTTCCCATGTTAAGGCGCGTCCTCGTCACCGGACTTTCGGCCGGCCTGTTGGCCGGGTTGTTCGTCGCCGCCATCCAAATCGCCTGGATAACGCCGATTATCCTGGAGGCCGAGATTTACGAAAGCGCCGAGGCACGAACCGAGGCGCCGGACCCGGCATCCCGACCGGGCACCTCCGGTGCTTCCTTCGTCCTCCCCGCGGCGGAGCGTCTGGAAGGGCCCGCGGCGGAGCGTCTGGAAGGGAATGAGGGCGCCTGGGCGCCCGAGGACGGGCTAGAGCGCACGCTCTTTACCGTGCTCGCGAATGTCCTCACCGGCGTCGGCTTCGGCCTCATCCTGGTCGCGGCCGTCACCCTTTCAGGCCGGCACGTGGACCCGGGCCGCGGTGTGCTCTGGGGGCTTGCGGGTTTCGCCGTCTTCACCCTGGCGCCGGCGCTCGGCTTGCCGCCCGAGCTTCCCGGCATGGCGGCGGCCGATCTCGGCGCCCGCCAGACATGGTGGATCGGGACCGTGATCTCGACCACCGGTGGCCTGGCGCTTATCGTCTTTGCACGCCATAGGCTGCTCAAGGGCCTTGGCGTGGCTTTGCTTCTGGCGCCCCATGCCGTTGGCGCACCCCATCCCGGACAATTCGGCGGCAAGGTGCCGGGCGAGCTCGCCGCCGAGTTCGCCGTCGCCTCGCTCTTTACCGCCGCCCTGTTCTGGACGGCGCTCGGCGGTATCGCCGGCTATTTCCACCGGAAAATAAGTTGAAAGCGCCAAATCCAAGAGCGGCGGGACCCAGGACCAGGGCCCGGCGGGTTCCGGCAACAACGGACCCCGGCGGTTCATACCCTTGGTAAGCGGGCGCGGCAAGTATATATGATATGTTTCAAGGCTGCGTGTACGGCCTTGGCGGTGACCCATCGGCGTTACGCCGGGGCGCCATGAAAACGGGGGGAAACCAGGGCATCTTCGCGAAAACAGGGTCGTGCGCCAGGCCCATGAGTACCGGGGCGGGACAGGCGCCGGCGCCGGATGGCGACTGACAAGGGAGGCCCGGCCTTTGGCGCCGGGAATGAGAGCGTGCAACATTTAGGACCTGTAAAGAGCGGTTTCGGGGTCGAGAACCACGGGATTCGAGACGCCAACAACGTATTCTGGAACCTGACGGCGTCATCGCTCTGTGAAGAGGCGGTGCGCCGCCGCGAAGGGGTTCTGGCCGAGGGCGGGGCACTGGTCGTGCTCACGGGCGTCCACACCGGACGCGCGCCCAAGGACAAGTTCATCGTCGATGAGGCCGAACACCACGACAACATCTGGTGGGGCGCGGTCAACCGGTCGACCTCGGCGGCCAATTTCGACGGCCTGCACGAACGTCTGCTGGCCTATTACGAGGGCCGGGACATGTTCGTTCAGGACTGCTACGCCGGCGCCGATGCGAAGTTCCGCCTGCCGGTGCGCATTATCACCGAGACCGCCTGGCACAGCCTCTTCGCCGCCAACATGTTCATCCGCCCGAAGGACGAGGAACTGGAAACCTTCGAGCCCGAGTTCACCATCATCCAGGCGCCGGGCTGCCACGCCGAGCCCGAGAAGGACGGCACCAACTCCGAGGTCTTCATCGAGGTCAGCTTCAACCAGAAGCTGGTGCTGATCGGCGGCAGTTCCTACGCCGGCGAGATCAAGAAATCGGTGTTCTCCATCCTCAACTACCTGTTGCCGGCCCGGGGCGTCCTGCCCATGCACTGCTCGGCCAATATCGGCGAAAAGGGGGACACCGCCATCTTCTTCGGCCTGTCCGGCACCGGCAAGACGACGCTCTCGGCCGACGGCACACGGGCGCTGATCGGCGATGACGAGCACGGCTGGGGCGACGACGGCGTGTTCAACTTCGAAGGCGGTTGCTACGCCAAGGTGATCCGCCTCTCGGCCGAGGCCGAGCCCGAGATCTACGCCACCACGCGGCGCTTCGGCACCATCCTCGAGAACGTCATCATCGACGAGGCGACGCGCGTGATCGATTTCGACGACGCCTCGCTGACCGAGAACACCCGTGCGTCCTACCCCATCGATTTCATTCCCTTTATCAGCGAGGAAGGCATCGGCGGCCACCCGGAGAACATCCTCATGCTGACGGCCGACGCCTTCGGGGTGTTGCCGCCGATCAGCCGGCTGAGCGCCGAACAGGCGATGTATCACTTCCTTTCCGGCTACACCGCCGTGGTCGCCGGCACCGTCAAGGGCATCAAGGAGACCCAGGCCACCTTCTCGACCTGTTTCGGGGCGCCGTTCATGCCGCGCCCCCCGACGGTC
>JACZQV010000064.1 GCA_022545545.1 Pseudomonadota bacterium | reverse complement strand
CCCGACAGCCACAGGCCCTCCATGCGCGCCAGCAGGTTACAAAAGGCGTGCTCGGAATCGGTGTCGCCGAGCGGACGGAAGTGGCCCAAGGCGAAGTCGGGGTGGTCGTGGACCCCCTCGAGCGTCCCGTTGTGCGCCAGGACGTGCATCTTCCCGCCCAGTTCACGCGCGAAGGGATGCGTGTTTTGCAGCCGGACGCCTCCCCGGGTGGCCTTGCGGATGTGCGAGATGATGGTGGTGCCGGAAAGACCGCGCGACTGGACGAAGCGAACCCAGTCGCTGTCGTGGGCGGCGCTGGTGTCCTTGATCACGCGGGCGTCGCCCTCGCGGTAATAGGCGATGCCCCAACCATCGGCGTGCGGCGCGCTGCCGCCGCCGTGCTCGGCCAAGGTCTTGAGCGATAACGATACCGTCGCCGGCAGGCGGCTCGAGATGGCAAAAAGTTCGCACATTATGGCGCTTCCCCGGAAGTTTCAGGCGATCCGACGTCGCCCGCGAAGATTATCCGGCTTTCGACATTCAAGGCCAGCCTCTCATCGTGGCGCGCGATGGCGATGGGTCGATTGAGGACATGGAGCCCTCTCGTCCAAAGTGTCCGCTTTACAGCCGATCAAGTCCGGGAGTTCGCGCCGGTTGGAGATCACGGCATCGGGTTGGATCGTCGCGTCATTCGGGCCGGTTCAACATGACGCTGATCGTTCGATCTAGCGCGCCGCTTACTCCGCCGCCGCGGCGGCCGGCTGGCCGGCGCGGTAGGCCGCCATCAGCGCCGCTTCCCTTGCCTTGACGAGATCGGCGTTCTTGCGCTTGACGTGGCCGAAACCGCGTATCTTCTCGGCCAACCCGGCGATCTCGACCGCCGCCAGGTGGTTGTCGGGGCCGAGCGTCGCCAATAGCTCGCGCACCGTATCCCGGTATTCGCCGATCAGGCGGCGCTCCATCTTGCGCTCCCCGCTCCACCCGAAGGGATCGAACGCCGTGCCCCTGAGGAATTTCAACTTCGCCAAGGGGCCGTAGAGCCTCATCATCCACGGGCCGAAGGCGCGTTTCTTGAGGTGCCCGGTGGATTTGTCGCGCCTGGCGATCAAGGGCGGCGCCAGGTGGAAGGTGAGGGTGAAATCGCCCGCGAACTGTTTGCCGATCTTGGCGATGAAATCGCCGTTAGTGAACAGCCTGGCGACCTCGTATTCGTCCTTATAGGCCATGAGCTTGAACAGCGATCCGGCGACGGCTTTCGCCAGCGCGCCGCCCGCCTCCCGACCCGTCGCCCGAAGGCTATGGGCCGCAGGGCGAAGTTGTACGGAGGGCAGGCCGCCACCGGCTTTTCCGGCCTCGGCTTCGGCGACCTCGTCGATGAAATCGGCGTAGCGCCTGGCGTAGGAAGCGTTCTGATAGGCGGTAAGGTATTCGACCCGCCGGGCGACGATCTCGTCCAGGGACTTGGGGAAATCGACGATCTTGGGCGCCATCATCCCCGGGCGCGCGGCCTCGGCGACCCTATCCGGCGCATCGGCCGCCACCCGCCCCCAGGTGAAGGCCTGCTTGTTGAGGGCGACCTCCACATTGTTGAGCTCGATCGCGCGGGCGATGGCCTCGGGCCCGACCGGGATCGCCCCTTGCTGGCAGGCGAAGCCGAGCAGGAAGATATTGGCGGCGATGGAATCGCCAAGCAGCGCCCGGACCAGCGCCGTGGCGTCGACCGTTACCGTCTTGGTGCCGCCCGCCGCCTTCTGCACGGCGCCGAGCAATTCGATCTCGTCGAACGACGCGTCGGGATCGAAATTGAGCGTCGAGGTCGGGATGACGGTGGAATTGACGATGGCGCGGGTGGCGCCTTGGCTGACCGTCGCCAGCACGGCGGGCGAGGCCGAGACCACCATGTCGCAGCCGAGCAGCAGATCGGCCGCCCCGGCATCGACGCGCGGGGTGTTAATGGCGTCCGGGTCCCCGGCGATATGGACATGGGTGGTGACCTGGCCGCCCTTCTGGGCGAGGCCGGTCTCGTCCAAAATGCCGCAGCCCTTGCCCTCGAGATGGGCCGCCATGCCGAGCAGCGCGCCCAGCGTCACCGTGCCGGTGCCCCCGACGCCGGCGATGAGGATGGCGTAGGGACGCTCAGTGCGCGGTTGCGATGGCGCCGGCAGATCGGCGGCGAATTCGGCCAGTGACGCCCCGAGGGACGGTTTTCTGACCTCGCCGCCATTGACGGTGACGAAGCTCGGGCAGAAGCCGTCGAGGCAGGAGTAGTCCTTGTTGCACGACGACTGGTCGATGGCGCGCTTGCGCCCGAACTCGGTCTCCAGCGGCACCACCGACATGCAGCTCGAAACCTCGCCGCAATCGCCGCAACCCTCGCAGACGGCGTCGTTGATGAAGACGCGCCTGGCGGGATCTTCCAGCGCGCCCCGCCGGCGCCGGCGGCGCTTCTCGGCGGCGCAGGCCTGATCGTAGATCAATACCGAAACGCCGGGACACTCGCGCATCTCGCGCTGCACCGCGTCCAGGTCGTCGCGGTGATGGATGGTCACGCCCTTCGCGAAATCGGCGTCGGACGGGTACTTGTCCACCTCGTCGGTGACGACGGCGATGCGTCCCGCCCCTTCGGCGCGGAGCTGGCGGGAGATATCGGCGACGGTGAACCCGCCCTCGACCGGCTGGCCGCCGGTGAGCGCCACGGCGTCGTTGTAGAGCAGTTTGTAGGTCATCTTCGCGCCCGACAGGATGGCGCCGCGGATGGCGAGCGAGCCTGAATGGTAATAGGTGCCGTCGCCGATGTTCTGGAACACGTGCCCGCGTTCGGTGAAGGGGTACTGGCCGGTCCAGGTCATGCCCTCGCCGCCCATCTGGGTCAGCGTGATGGTGTCGCGATCGGCCATGTGGCTGGCCATGGTGTGACAGCCGATGCCGGAGATGGCGATGGAGCCTTCCGGCACCCGGGTCGAGCGGTTATGGGGGCAGCCGGGGCAGAAAAAGGCCGTCCGCACCGCGCTCGGCGCCTCCTTGACGCGGCTTCGCGCCTGGGCCTCGATCCGCTCGAGCCCGTCCGTGACCGGTGCGAAGGCGCCAAGCCGCGCGATCCGCCGGCCGATGACGGTGGCGATGTCGGCGGGGGTCAGCTCGCCCGCCGTCGGCAACAGGCGCCCGCCGTCCTCATTGAACTTGCCGAGCACTCGCGGGCGCTCGGAAACGGTGAGCGCATAGAGATGGTCCTTGACCTGGGGCTCGAGCAAGGGGCGCTTTTCCTCGATCACCAGGATCTCCGCGAGGCCGCGGGCGAAGTCGCGAAGCCCATCGCCTTCCAAGGGCGAGGGCGCCGCCACCTTGTAGAGCCTGAGGCCGATCTCGGCGCCGAGCGCTTCATCGACGCCAAGGATTAAAAGCGCCTGGCGGACATCGGCATAGGTCTTGCCGACGGTGACGATGCCGAGGCGCGCGCGCGGCGGATCGAGGACCACCCGGTCGAGCCCGTTGGCCCGGACGAAAGCCTGGGCGGCGTCGAGCTTGAAATGCAAGAGCCGTTCCTCGGCGTCGTGCTGGCTATCGGGCCAGCGGATGTTGAGCCCCCCCGGCGGCACCTCGAAATCAACCGGCGTCACCGGCATCGCGCGGGAAGGATCGACGATGACAGACGCCGTGCTCTCGGCGACGTCGGAATGGAGCTTGAAGCCGACCCAGCAGCCCGAGTAGCGCGACAGCGCGATGCCCAACAGGCCGTAATCGAGGATCTCCTGGACATCCGAGGGGTAGAGGATCGGCATGGTGGCGGCGGCGAAGGCCGGCTCGCTCTGATGGACGATGGTCGAGGACCGCCCGCCGGCGTCATCCCCGGCGATCGCCAGCACGCCGCCATGGATCGAGGAGCCCGCCGCGTTGCCGTGGTTGAAGGCGTCGCCCGAGCGGTCGACCCCCGGCCCCTTGCCGTACCACAGCGCGAATACCCCGTCATAACGCGCCCCGTCGAACAGATTGACCTGCTGGCTGCCCCAGACGGCGGTGGCGGCGAGCTCCTCGTTGACGCCGGGTTGGAAATGGATGTGGTGCCGCTTCAAGAAGCCCTCGGCCTGCCACAGCGCATGGTCGTAGCGCCCGAGCGGCGAGCCGCGATAGCCCGAGATGAACCCCGCCGTGTCGAGGCCGGCGGCAACATCGCGCCGGCGCTGCATCATCGGCAGACGCACCAGGGCCTGGGTCGCGGAGATGAACACGCGGCCGGTCTCAAGGGCGTATTTGTCGTCAAGCGTCAGATCAAGCAGGGCCATGGGTGCGCTGTCCCGGTCTCTAACTCGGCGTCGATCGGGGCCGTTGCCGGCGCCGACGGCCTCGGGCGCCCGGCGATGCCCCCGATCGGCGGCCACGACGCCAAATCCTACCGCGAATCCGCCCCGCCCGCCAGCCCGCGTCCGCCTACGATCAAGTGCCCGAAGGGCCGATTTCCCGCCCCCGGCCGGCTGTTCTTTTGCCCGACACCCGCCTTATTATATGCCCGATGCCCCCGGCGCGCGGAGGGCTTCAGCCCAGCACCACCAGGGCGTCGACGGCGACGGGGCGGCCCTCGGCGATGATCACCGGGTTGACGTCGATCTCCTTGACTTCATGGTGCTCCAGCGCCAGGCGGGCGAGGCCGGTGAGCGCATCGCAAAGCGCGGCGCGGTCGACCGCCCCCATGCCGCGCACGGCGCCCAAGATGGCGGCGCCCTTGATCTCATCCAGCATGGCATCGGCGTCGGCGCGGGCGAAGGGCGCGATGCGGCAGGCGACGTCGCCCAGGATCTCGGTGAAGATGCCACCGAGACCGAAGGTCACGCACGGCCCATAGAGGGGATCCCGCGTCATGCCGAACGCCACCTCGCGCCGCCCGGCGATCATCTCCTGGACCAAAATATCGGTCGTCCCCCCGGCGCGGGCGGTGAGTTCGCCGAAGGCCCTGGCCACCGCCTCGTCATCGCCGATGGCGATCTCGACCAGGCCCTGCTCGGTCTTATGGGTGATCTCCGGCCCACACGCCTTCATCACCACCGGGTAACCGAGCGCGCGGGCGGCCTTCACCGCGTCGCCGGGGGTGCGGACGAGCTCTTCCTTCGTCACCGGCACGCCATAGAGGCTGAGGAGGCGCTTCGAGTCGAACTCCGATAATGCCTTTTGCTTGCGCTCCAGGGCTTCCTTGATGATCCCTTCCGGGTTCATTCCGCCGCTTCCCGCGCCAACCGGTCGAGGAACGTCCGGTAATCGTAAAGCCGCCTCATCGCCTTGACCGCGCCCCGGGCCGAGCGGAAAGTCGGCGTCCTCGTAGCCTGGAGCATGGGGAAGCCCTTGGACGCGAGGCCAGGGGGGCCGGCCCAGCCGACGATGACCGGCTTGCTCGCTTCCCTAGCGACGGTGCTGAATTCCTTGCCATAGATGGAGGCCCTCGGCTCACCGACCATGGTGGCCAAAAGTATCACGCCGTCGATGGTATCGAGATCGAGCAGCATCCGCGCGGCGTCCTGATAGGCCGAGGCGAACGAGCGCACCTGCTGGGTCAGGTCCACCGGGTTCCGGACCGAGCCGTAGGACGGCACGAATTCGCGGATCTTGGCCTTGGTGCCGGCGTCGAGCTCGGGAATCTCGAGCCCCCAGCGGTGACACTCGTCCGCGGCGACGCCGCTTATACCGCCAGACGCAGTGACGATGCCGACCCGGTTGCCCCTGGGCAGCTTGTCTCCGACCCAACTGAACACCGTCGCCGTCGGCAACAGCTCGGCCAGATCGTCGACGCGGATAAGCCCGTACTGCCGGCAGACGGCGTCGAACACCCGATCCGAGCCGGCCAGCGCGCTGGTGTGCGAAACGCAGGCCTCGGCGCCGATATCGGACAAGCCGACCTTGTAGACGACGATCGGTTTTCTCATCCGTGCCGCCTTGCTGGCGGCGGCGAGGAACTTCGGCACGTCGCCGACGCCTTCGAGCAGCAGGGCGAAGACCCTGACGCGGTCGTCATCGATGAGATAATCGAGATAATCCGCGGCCCCCAGATCGGCCTCATTCCCCGTCGTCACCGAGTAGGAGAAACCGGAGCCCTCCTCCATGGCGCAGCCCAGCATCGAACCGCCGAGCGCCCCGCTCTGGCCGATGAAAGCGATATCGCCGCCGGGGAACGGGTTGATGTCGCTGACCGAGGAGGTGCAGCACACCAGATTGTCGACGGCGTTGATGAACCCGTTGGTGTTGGGACCCGCCAGGCGGACACCGCCGGCTTTCGCCGCCGCGAGGAGGCGGTCCTGCAGCGCAGAGTCCCCGGCCTCGGCGAACCCGGCGGCGAACACCACCGCCACCTTGACCCCCTTGGCGGCGCAGTCCTCCATGGCCTCGACGCAGGCGCCGGCGCGGAGCACGATCAGCGCCAGATCCACCTCGTCTTCGATGTCGCGCACATTGGCGTAGCAACGCCTGCCGGCCAACTCCTCGTAGCGTGGATTGACCGGGAAGATTGGGCCTTCGAAGCCGTGATCGACGAGGTAGTTGAGCGCCGCCGCGCCGAGCTTCGCCCCGCCGGTCTCCGTCGTTCCCTTCGATGCGCCGATGACCGCGACCGAGCGGGCATGGAGCATGGCGTCAAGCATCCGCTCAGCCCTTCCTGGACCGCGCTTCGAGGGTCTCGACGAGGGCGGCGACGGCCTTGCGGCGGTCCTCGGTGTGATAGAGCATGCCCTGGAACGCCGCCGACAGCTCGAGCAGGGATTCGAGGGATAAATGCTCGCTCTCGCGCAACAGCCGCTTGGATAATCTCAGCGCATGGTGCGGGTTGGCGGCGATGCGCGCCGCCAGATCGCCGGCGTCGGCCATCAGCTTCTCCGCCGGCACCACCTTGGAGACGAGACCGCAAGCAAGGGCTTCCGCCGCGTCGATGACATCGCCGGTGAACACCATCTCCGCCGCCTTGGCCATGCCGACGGCGCGGGGCAGCCACCAGGCGCCGCCGTCGCCGGGCGCGATGCCGATCTTGACGAAGCTGGCGGCGAACTTGGCGTAAACCGAGGCGATGCGGATGTCGCACATGCAGACGAGGTCGCAGCCGAGCCCGATGGCGGCGCCGTTGACCGCGCCGATCAGCGGCGCTTCGAGCTTGTGGAAGGCCAGCGGGATGCGCTGGACGCCGATCTTGAAGTTGTCGCGGACCTCGACCGAGGTGTCCGCCGAGTGCCCCTTGCCGTCGCGCATGTCCTTGACGTTGCCGCCGGCGCAAAACGCCTTGCCGGCCCCGGTGAGGATGACGGCGCCGACGGTCATGTCCCGGTTGATGCGGTCGCATACCTCCTCGAACTCGCCCGCCTGTTCCATGCCGGCGATGGCGTTGCGTATCTCGGGCCGGTTCATGGTGAGGGTGACGACGCCCTCATGCTGCTCGTAGATCAGGAAATCACTCATCACTGGCTCCCGGTTCTCATCATCGTCTGCCCCGATGGCGGCGCTTATCAGGCGGGGGGCCGGCAAATCCGGTCTCGGCCGTCGATCGGGGGCTTTGCTATTTCCGTAGCCCGGACGGGCCTATGTCCGTAGCACGGACGGGCGGCAAAAAGAAATGGCGGAGTTTCCCTCGATTGTCCCTTATTCTGCCGTCGCCACCGTTTCAAGGCCAGGGCGCCCGCCCGCCTCCCGAAGTCGTACGGAGGGCAGGCCGGTCTCCCCGCGCCCCGGTAAAACCATAAGGGAGTCAGGTGTTCGCCATGGGGACCATCCGCTTCGAACCTTGCACCCTGCCGCCCGCCGCCGAGGCGCTGCGGGCGGAAGTGCGCGACTTCCTCGAGGCGGCGCTCGGCGATTATCCGGCCATCGAACGGGCCCAGGCGTGGACCGGCACCGATACGGATTTCAGCCGCAAGGTCGGCGCGCGGGGCTGGATCGGCATGACCTGGCCCAAGGTTTATGGCGGCCATGAGCGAAGCGCGTTGGAGCGTTACGTCGTGCTCGAGGAAATGCTGGCGGCCGGCGCGCCGGTCGCCGCCCATTGGGTCGCCGACCGCCAGAGCGGCCCGTTGCTGCTCAGCTTCGGCACCGAGGATCAGCGAAAACGCTTCCTGGGGCCGATCGCCCGCGGCGAGTCCTATTTCTGCATCGGCATGAGCGAGCCGGACACGGGCTCCGACCTCGCTTCGATCCGCACCAAGGCCGAGAAGACGGACGGCGGCTGGATCGTCAACGGCACCAAGCTCTGGACCTCGAAGGCGCATTACGCCCATTTCATGATCGCGCTCGTTCGCACGGGCACGGACCCGGACGACAGGCACGCGGGCCTTTCCCAATTCCTCATCGACATGGGCTCGGCGGGGATCACGGTGCGTCCCATCCGCAACCTCATCGGCGAGGAGCAGTTCAACGAGGTGGTGTTCGAGGACGTTTTCGTGCCCGACGACATGCTGATCGGCGCCGACGGCGCCGGCTGGAGCCAGGTCACGGCGGAACTGGCGTTGGAGCGCAGCGGGCCGGAGCGCTACCTGAGCAGCCACCGGCTGCTGGTCGAGCTCATCCGCGAGATCGCCAAGGAGCCGACGGAACGCGCCACCATCGGCGTCGGCCGGCTGGTGGCGCGCCTGGCGACGCTCAGGCAAATGTCGGTCTCGGTCGCCGGCATGCTCGAGGCCGGCGCGTCGGCGGCGCTGGAAGGCGCGCTGGTCAAGGAGTTGGGCGGCGTGTTCGAGCAAGACATCCCGAGGATCGCCCATGATCTCATCGGCGCGGCGCCGTTGGCCGAAGGCGGCGGCGATTTCGATCGGGTCCTCGCCTACCTCACCCAGACCTCGGTGGCGTTTTCGCTCCGCGGCGGCACGCGGGAGATATTGCGCGTCATCATCGCCAGGGGGCTCGATCTCCGATGAACGAGCTTCAGGTCATCCTTACCGAAACGTCGGAACGGCTCTTTGGCGAGCACGTCACCAAAGAGGTGCTGGAGGCGGCGGAAAAGGGCGCCTGGCCCAATGATCTGTGGTCGGCGGTCGAGGAAAACGGCCTGACCAAACCGCTGGTTCCCGACGCCCAAGGCGGCGCCGGCGGCGGCTGGGCCGAGGCCTTCGTCATCCTCCATGCCGCGGGTCGCTTCGCGGCGCCGATCCCCTTGGCCGAAACCATCATCGCCGGCCGGCTGCTTTCGCTCGCCGGCCTCGATACGCCGCCCGGCACCATCAGCGTCGCGCCCATAAGCGAGGCCGAGACCCTGCACCTGGAGGCCAAGGGCGGTGGGCGTATCAGCGGCGCCGCGTCCGCCGTGCCCTGGGGCGGCAAGGTGGAGCACGTCGCCGTTTTGGCCGAGAAAGAGGGGGAATTGCACGTCGCGCTGATCGCCCGGGACGCCTATGTCGCCGAAGGGGACAGGAACATCGCCGGGGAGGCGCGCGACACGGTCATATTCGACGACGCCCCGGTGGTCGCCGCCGCGCCGGCGGGCGCCGGGACAACCAGCGAGGCCATATGGCTGATGGGGGCGCTGGCGCGCGTCGCCCAGATGGCCGGCGGCATCGGGCGCATCCTCGCCGAATCGGTCACCTACGCCAACGACCGTAAGCAGTTCGGCCGGCCGATCGCCAAGTTCCAGGCGGTCCAGCAGCAGTTGGCCGTGCTCGCCTCGCACGCGGCGGCGGCCGACATGGCGGCCGAGATCGCCGCCCTCGCCGCCGATGGGGGGGACGCGGCGTTCGAGATCGCCTGCGCCAAGGTCATTACCGGCGAGGCGGCGGGGCTGGGTGCGGCCATCGCCCATCAGGTCCACGGCGCCATCGGCTTCACCTACGAGCACGCGCTTCATTTCATCACCCGGCGGCTGTGGTCGTGGCGGGCCGAGTTCGGAGCCGAAAGCGCGTGGGCGGAACGCATCGGAGGAGACGTGGTCGGGCGCGGCGCCGATGCGCTTTGGTCCGACCTGACAGCACGCCAGGCGGGGATTTGACTGCGCAGGCGCCAATTAAGGGGACACCATACTTAATTCCCCGTCTCGGTAATTTGGAGCTATGGAATTAAGTATGGTGTCCCCTTAATTACTTAATTAGGAGGGAAGAGATGGAGAAGGCGACATTCGGGGCGGGCTGTTTCTGGGGCGTGGAGGCCCAGTTCCGCCAGGTCAAGGGGGTGACATCGGCCACCGTCGGCTATAGCGGCGGCGCCATGGAGGACCCGAGTTATGAGGACGTCTGTTCAGGCAAGACCGGCCACGCCGAGGCGGTCGAGGTGATCTTCGACCCCGAAACGATCTCCTATGACCAACTCCTCGACGTCTTCTGGTCGATCCACGACCCGACGACCTTGAACCGCCAGGGGCCCGACGTCGGCAGCCAGTACCGCTCGGCGATCTTCACCCACGATTCAGGGCAAGTCGCGGCCGCCCGGGCGTCGAAGGAGCGGTTGCAAAGTTCCGCCGGGAACACCCGCGAGATCGTCACCGAGATCACCCCGGCAACGGCGTTCTACCGGGCCGAGGACTATCACCAGCAATACTTGAAGAAGGCCCGCGGCCGGCGGCGCTTGTTCTAGGCGGGCTTAGCGGCCGGCCCTCAGTGCTTGCGCGCCTGAACGACGATGCCGGAGATGGTGTCCTCGCCGAGCGCCTTGCAGGCCTCCAGCCGGTGCAGCCCGGAAACCAGCACGTAGCGGGCGCCGTCCGGGCGCACCAGGATCGGCGCCTTCAAGCCGACCTCGAGTATGCTCTCGGCGAGTTCCGCGATGGCCTTTTGGTCCACCGTCCGCTGGCGGTGTTTCGCCGGGACGTAGATGTCGTCGATCCAGATGTCGATGGGCTCCATCGCCGCCCTCCAACGCCCATTCTAGCACGCCTTCCGCCGTTTTCACCCGGCTGCGCAAAGACGGCGCCGGCGAGAAATATTCCGCCCTATCCCTTGTCCGCGAACCCCTCGCCCGGTTTCATGTACTCTTCCCTTGGCGGGGCGAAGATATCGAGGATCACGGCCCCCGAATCGCCGGTCCTTATGGTGTGAGGCACGCCAGACGGCGTATGCCAGAAATCCCCCGCCTTCATCAAAACCTCTTCTTCGCCCTGGATGCGCACGCACTCACCTTCCAAAAGCACGCCCCATTGTTCTTCCACATGGCTGTGCGGCTTGCCCGCCGTGCCCGGCTCGACCCGAACGACCGAGATCATGACTTCGGCGCCCGGGAATATGCGCGTGGTGATGCCTTCGGCCAGTTTGCGGTGAATGCCCTGGTCATCATCGTTGAGATTGAAGACCCAGCCCTTGCCGGGTTCGCTTTTCTGAACGGACATAATCCTTGTGCCTCCACATTGGCCGCCGCCCGAGACGGCGTCCCCAGCCCTGGCCGGAAGCGACGGATCGGCTCAGGCGAGCGGCCAGGGCAGGGTCACGAAATTCTGCAGCAGCCCTTCCGGGTAGACCAGCGTCAGGAAATGCGACAGCACGCCGAGCATCATCAAGAGGACGGCGGCGCCCAAGGCACAGGCCCAATGGGGCGAGCCGGCCTTGACGCGCATGAAGGTGTAGATGAAGGTGGCCACGGCGAGCGAGAAGCCGATCAGCGCCGCCACCCCCATCAGGCCGAGGAGCCACCCCAGGTAGTGCTCGTTGCTGTGGCGCTCGACCCCGGCACCGAACTCGTCGCGCTCGGAGTCGTAGAACACCGTCCCGGGCTTTTTCGAGCGCAGCATCTCGAAGCCGAGCGGGATCAGGAAGGCGAGCGAGAGGAGGCTGACGGTCACGGGATAGAGCGCGGTCAGGTACTGCCAGCGCAGCCCGTCGGCCAAGACGATGAAGGTGAAGGCGACGACGCCAAAAAAGAAGACGAGCTGAGGCAGGCGGGTGTGGTGCGAGTGGACGCCCTCCTCCGAGAGGACCGCCGTTTGCGGCTTGTAGCGGGCGGCGGCATAGATCGAGAACACCGTCAGCACCACCAGCACCATGACGATGGGGCGCTTCAGAAAATCGAAGCCGTAGATCGTCGCCGTGTGGTAGATCTCGTTCTCCACCCGGGTCGACAGCACGTAGCCGATCAGCAGCGCCGGGCGCGGCCAGCCGAAGCGCTTCATGTAGACGCCAAGGGAGCCGAGGATGAAGAGCGCGATCAGATCGCCCCAGTCCCGCGTCGCCTGGAAGGCGGCGAAGAAGATGATGCCGAACATGAAGGGCGCGATCAGGGCGTAGCGGATGGTCGTCAGCTTGGCGATATGCTGGGCCATCAGCAGGCAGGTCCCGGCGCCGAAGATGTTGGCCAGCGCCACCGACCAGATCATGAGGTAGACGATGTCCAGATCATCCCGGATCAAATCCAGGCCGGGCTCGATGCCGATCAGGATGAAGCCGCCAAGCAGCAACGCCATGGAACCCGAGCCGGGGATGCCGAACAGCAGCGTCGGTATCAGCGCCCCGCCCTCCTTGGCGTTATTCGCCGATTCGGGCGCGATGACGCCGCGGATATCGCCCTTGCCGAATTGGCTGCGATCACGCGACGTCTGGATGACGTGCGAGTAAGCGATCCAGTCGATCACGGTGCCGCCGAGGCCGGGCAGCGCCCCCACGATACAGCCGATACAGGCGCAGCGGAGGACGATGAACCAGTGCTTGAAGGTGTCCTTGAGGCCCTGCAGCCAGCCCGTCCCCAGCGTGCCGGTCTCCGAGATCGTGAACTGCCGGCGCAACAAATCGACGATTTCGGGGATCGCAAACATGCCCAGCCCGATGATCACCAGGGGCAGGTTGTCGATCAGGTACTCGGTGCCGAAGGTCAGCCGCTCCACCCCGGTGAAGGGGGCCGATCCGAAGGTACCCAGCATCAGGCCCATGCCGCAGGCGGCGAGACCCTTGGCGGGGTGGCTGCCGGTCAGCATGCCGACCATGGTGAGGGCAAGGATGATGAGCATCATCTGCTCGCCGAACCCCATGGCGAGGATGATCGGCTCGGCGACGACGATCGCCCCGGTCAGCACGACGGCGCCGAACAACCCGCCGAACAGCGACGCCGAGAAGGCGGCGCCCAAGGCACGGGCGGCCTGACCCTGTTTGGACAACGGGAATCCGTCGACGATGGTCGCTTGCGAGCTCGCCGTCCCGGGGATGCCCATGAGGACCGAGGGGAAGGTGTCCGAGGTGGCGGTCACCGACTGCAGGCCGATCATCATCGCCAAGGCATATCCCGGCTCCATGCCGTAGACGAACGGCAACAAGAGCGCCAGCCCCGCGGTGCCCCCCAGTCCGGGAAGGATGCCGACGATCAGTCCGAGGAAGACGCCGAAGCCGAGATAAAGCATGTGCCACGGGCTCAACAGCGTGCCCAGCGCGGCGATGAAGGCTTCGATGGTCCCGCCCTCCGGAAAAAATTTTCAAAAAAACGGCCGGCGCGAGTGATGCGCCGGCCATCGGGTCACGAGATCAAAGGGTCACGTTGAACTTGTTGCCGATCCAGGCCTTGAGCCACTCCTTGACCTTGGGTTTCATGTCGGTGGCGTTCTTGTAGACCTTGGCGGCGTCATCGCCGAACTGGGGCGGATAGGAGCCGAGGATCTTGATGACCCGCTTCTTGAACTTCTTATCCTTGTAGATACTCTTGACCGCCTTGACCCAGGCGTCGCGGACATCGTCCGGCGTTCCCCGGGGCAGGACCATGCCCTTCGACGCCGCGACCCCCATGTTGGCGAAGTTCTTCCAGGCCTCGAACGATGGGCCCGAAGGCTTCTTGCCGTAGAGCTTCTGGTAGGCCTCGAGCACGGTCGGCAATTCGGGGTACTCCGAGCTCTTGATGATGGTGCCGTCGGGCAACGGGTAGCCCAGCGTCATCAGCGGGACGGCGTCGCCCTTCTTGACGTAATTCCTGACCTTCTTGTTGTAGGCGCTGGCGGAATCGTAGTTGATGTGGATCTCGCCGCGGCGCAGCGCCTTGCGCTGCTTGCCAGAGCTCAGCCCGAAGACGGTCTTGACGTCGATCCCCAGCATCTCGAAGGTAATCAGCGCGCGGAGCTCGGCCGAGGTCGGGTTCTTGGCGCCGAACATCAGGCCCTTGTTGTCCTTGCCCTTGAAGTTCCTGAGCGCCTTGATGTCGGCGACGATGTCCTTGCCCTTGACCCCGGTTTCGGGACGGGCGTAGAAGACGGTGTCCTGCGGCGTCGAGAAGATCGGCCGCCACTTGAGGACATCGTACTTCACCTTCTTGCCGCCGATCACGTAGGCGACCAGGGTCGAGGTCGAGATCACCATGACGGTGGTGCCGTCCTTCTTGGCGCGGCGCTCGAAGTCGTTGGAGCCCTTCACCGAGCTGCCGCCCGGCTTGTTGCGCACGATCACGGTCGGGTTGCCGGGCAGGTACTGCTGGAGATAGGGCTGGAACAGCCGGGCAACGGTGTCGGACCCGCCGCCCTCCTTGAAGGGCACCATGACGGTGACCTTCTTGCCCGAGTAATCGACCGCCTGGGCGATCGAGGGCACAAGATACGCACCGGCGGCGAAGGCTACAGCCGCCAGTACGCCGAATACTCTAGTATGTCGTAACAACATGCGCGTGACTCCCTGATTGTTGGTTTGAAGAACACCCGGCGGAGGCTGAATCGCCGACGGCGTCTGTTCCTTCGGCGCCTCGCCGGGCGCTGAAATTAGCTGATACTTAAAGGTGATGTGGTGAACCTCCCATCCACGTTCTTTTCCGTCGGCGCCGGCACGCCGGAGCCGCCGTAACCGCCGATTCCCCGCCCCCTCCCCCCGGAAAGGGTGGGCCAAGGCAGGCAAGGCCCAACGATACACCAAGAAGCAGGCCCCAGCCCCCTTTAAAGTGCCTCAAGATTGCCAATAATTCCGGACTTTTGCAAGGCGAGGGTGCTCAACCTCGGTTTCCGGGGCTTAATGGCCCGAATAAGAGCCGGTCCCTGGGTCCGGCAGTGCATTTCCCGGCTGCGACGCCGTTTTCGGCCCTATGTTCCAAGGCGTCCCCGGCCCTATGATAGCCCCGGTCCATGGCCCCGGTGCCGGTGGCGCTCTTGACCGTGAAGATGGCCGAGGTCCCCGGCCTGGCGCCTGACCCATGGCCATGCCCGGGAAAGCCCTCGACAGGGAGGAGCCTTAACCCCCCGACCGACGAAGACAACAACAAGGACAACAAGGAAGAAGAGGAAGACCATGGCCCGACCGACCATCACCCTCGCCTGCTGGGACTACGACCGGGTAAGGCCCGTGCTCGACGGCCGCGTGACCGTCGAGGGCTTCGACATCTCAGCCCTGGTGCTGGAGCCCAGCGCGCTTTTCCCCCGGACGCTGCGCCAGGCCGCCTTCGATGTCTCCGAGCTCTCGCTCTCGAGCTATCTGTTCCAGACCGCGCGCGGCGATTGCCGATACACCGCCATCCCGGTGTTCCCCTCCCGCGCCTTCCGTCACGGCTCGATCTATGTCCGCGCCGACGCCGGGATTAAGACGCCCAACGACCTCGAGGGCAGGCTGATCGGCATCCCCGAATACCAGATGACCCAGGTGGTCTATGTCCGCGGCTTCCTCGGCGATGAGTACGGCGTCGATTTCCACAAGCTCCGCTACCGCCGGGGCGCCACCAACTTCGCCGGCCTCAAGGAGCGCCTGCCGCTCGATCTGCCGGACAGTATCGATATCGAGCCGATCCCGAAGGACAAGAGCACCAACGATCTGATCATGGCCGGCGAGCTCGACGCCATCATCGCCCCCCAGCCGCCCCAGGCCTTCGTCGACGGCGACCCCAGGGTCAGGCAGCTGTTCGCCGACGTCGTGGCGGCGGAGCGGGCGTATTATGAGAAGACCGGCATCTTCCCGCTCATGCACATCCTCGTGGTGCGGAAATCCCTGGTCGAGGCGCACCCGGCCCTGGCGCCGGCCCTGTTCCGCGCCTTCATCACCGCCAAGAAGCTGGCGATGGCGGAGCTCGACGCCATCGCCGAGGCGTCTGCCAACAAGATCACCCTGCCCTGGTTCGCCGCCGAGCTCGCCCAGACCAAGGCGCTGATGGGCAAGGACTTCTGGCGCTACGGGGTGGCCGAGAACGCCAAGGAGCTATCCGACATGTGCCGCTATTCCCACGAGCAGCACCTGTCCCCGCGCCTCTTGACGGTCGCCGAGTTGTTCGTGCCGGAGACGGTGGAGATGGATGGGGGGTGATGTCCGCGAATTTTCCTCTGTACACTCTCCCTTGGCCATGATATTTATATGTTCATGTTTTGTTCAGTATTGCCGGAAAAGGGTGGGCAACCCGCATACCACACGATATGGTATGGGAGGTGGGGCAGAACTCCAAGATCTGCTATGGCTGACACCCTGACGCGGAAGCAACGCAGCGAGCGCATGGGCCGCGTCCGCGGCACCGATACGAAGCCGGAGATGTTTGTCCGACGCTTGGTGCATGGCATGGGCTACCGCTACAGGCTCCACGGGAGGGACCTCCCCGGAAACCCGGACCTCGTATTTCCCGGGCGGCGCAAGGTCATTTTCGTGCATGGCTGCTTCTGGCACAGGCATCCGGACCCTAAATGCCCGCTGGCAAGGCTGCCGAAGTCCAAGCTCGATTTCTGGAAGCCGAAGCTGGAAGGCAACCGAGCAAGGGACGAGAGGAGCGAGGCGAAGCTCAAAAAGGGAGGATGGGAAGTGTTCGTAATCTGGGAGTGCCAGCTCAAGAACCGTGACATGGTCGCCGACAGCGTGAGGGAGTTCCT
>JACZQV010000163.1 GCA_022545545.1 Pseudomonadota bacterium | reverse complement strand
GCCTTGGAGTTTTGCCGCCGGCGCCCGGCTTGTGATCGGCCGGGGAAGGGGCGGCACTCATGGCCGGGGAACATACACCGAAAGGCCCCGTTGGAACCCCGCTTTTTACCGAAATGTTACCTAAAAAATTGACCATCCGCTCCAAAGTGGCGGAAAGGCTGGCGTCCCCTAGGGGATTCGAACCCCTGTTGCCGGCGTGAGAGGCCGGTGTCCTGGGCCTCTAGACGAAGGGGACGTCGATCGGCCAAGGCGGGAGTCATAACCAGTGCGCCGGGGCCGATCAAGTGTTTTACCGCGGCGCCCGATGCGCCCATCGGCTTTGCCGTTTGCCGCCCTATATGGCCATGGCGTCTCCTTGGCGCCCACTTCGCGTCTCCTTCCTGGGGCCGGCGAAATCTCGCGCGCGAAGCCCGATATCTGCTAGCCTGCCCTCCCCGTGAGGAACGCCGCCGTGAGGAACGCCTTGACCCTGAGGAACGCGGCATCGAGACGCGACCGCCGGCGTTGGCGCCCCGCCGTTGGCTGGGCCGCGTGCATGCTTTCCCTCGTCCTCCTTATCGGCGCCATCGCCGATCCGACCCTGGCCGCGCGGACCCCTTCCCTCGGGCCCGCGCCCGGCCCCTTGACCGGCAAGCTGCTGGTCGCCACGGCCTCGATGGGCGATCCCCGTTTCAAGAGGACCGTGATTTTCATCGTCCGCCACGACACCAAGGGCGCCATGGGCCTGATCATCAACCGGGTGATCGGCAAACTGCCGCTGGCCAAGCTGCTGGCGGGCTTCGGCAGGGAGCCCGAGGGCATCGGCGGCGAGATCGATATCCATTACGGCGGGCCGGTCGAGGGACGATTGGGCTTCGTGCTGCATACCCCGGACTACGTGCAAAAGGGCACCACCGTGGTCAACGGCGAGGTCGCCCTGACCCGGGACCTCGACATCTTGCTGACGATTTCGGCGGGCACGGGTCCGAAGCAGAGCCTGTTCGCCTTCGGTTACGCCGGCTGGGGGCCGCGCCAGCTCGAGGGCGAGATCGCGCGCAAGGACTGGGTGACGGTGCCCGGCGACGCCAAATTCATCTTCGATGACAAGCTCGAGACCAAATGGCGGCGCGCCATGGACCGCCACGGCGTCGATCTCTAATTGCTCTTGCCTGGCGCCGCGCCGGTAACGCTTAGGCCGATCTGGCGAAAGCCGCCGCCGCCATCCTCGAGCACATGGGCCGTGGTCTCCGCCGCTTCGCCGCCGATGACCGAGGTGATCAGCCACACCATCTCCGGCTGCCAGGCGCGCTCAGCGTCGTGGGCGGAAGGCCGGGCCGGGTGATCGGGATGGGAGTGATAGTGCCCGACGATGCGGTCCCGGGCGCCGCGCAGGTCGCGGCCCAAGGCGATGAGCAGCCGGGGGTCGATCTCGAAGCGCGCCCGGGTGTCGCCTGGCTCGACGTTCTCGCTCTCGACCACGCGGACGACCTCGATGCCGCCGCCTTCGAGATCGTGGCCGATGAGGAGACCGCAGCACTCATCGGGATAGGCGGTCACGCCGGCGGCCTCGATGCGCTCGAGATCGGCAATGGTGATATGGATCATCGCCAAGGAGGGGTGGACCGTCATGGCGCCGGCGCCGGGCGGCGCGCCCTGGGGCCGGAGGCGGCGTCGCCGCCCCGCGCCTCGCCGTCTTTGGCCTTGCCTTCCCTCGGTTTGCGGTCTCTCGGTTCGCCGCCGTCTCTCAACTCGAAAGTCCCGAGGCGCTTGCCGGTCGCCATGTCGAGGATGAGAATCTGCCTCCCGCCGTCCGCCAGCCGGAGACGCAAGATCAGCCTGTCGCCCTCGGCCGTCATCTCGACGACGCGGCTTCCCGGCGGCAGGTCGAGCGCCACCCTGCCGAACCCCGGGCCGAACCCCGGGCCGAACCCAGTCCGTACGGCCGGTTCCGTCGAACCGGGCACGGGGCTGTTGACGAGATTCGTCGTCCGGTGGTAGATCGTCACGCCGATGACGGCGATACCGGCCACGATCATGACGCCTAAGATGATTACCAGGGCCTTGAGTGCCTGCATGGTCGCGGTCCCGAGTTTGAATCCCCGAGTTTAAACATGGCGGCACCGGAGAGCGAGATCACACATACCGTCACCGCCGGCGAAGCGGAAGCGGGCGGCCGGCTCGACAGGGTGCTGGCGGGCCTGGTCTCGAACCTTTCGCGCACCCGGATCAAGGCCCTCATCGTGGAAGGCCGGGTCAGCGCCGATGGCGAGACGATAATGGACCCGTCCTATCGGGTCAAACCCGGCCAAACTTTCGCCATCATCGTGCCCGAGAGTAGGCCCGCGGCGCCCGAGCCGCAGCCTATCGATCTCGATATCGTTTTTGAGGACAAGGACGTGTTGGTCATCGACAAACCCGCGGGCCTGGTCGTGCATCCGGCGCCGGGCAACCCGGACAGGACCCTGGTCAATGCCCTGATCGCCCATTGCGGCGAAACGCTGTCGGGGATCGGCGGCGTGCGCCGCCCAGGGATCGTGCACCGGCTGGACAAAGACACCAGCGGGTTGATGGTGGTGGCCAAGAACGACGCCGCCCATGCCTCGCTCGCCGCCCAGTTCGCCGGGCGCAGCATCACCCGGGCCTACCGGGCGGTGGTCTGGGGCGTCCCCTCGCCGCGCCGCGGCGAGATCGCCGGCAACATCGCCCGCAGCCCACGAAACCGTAAGAAGATGGCGGTGGTGAGGCGCGGCGGCAAGGCGGCGCTGACCCGCTACCGGGTGCTCAAACCCTTAGGCTCGGCGGCCAGTTTGATCGAATGCCAACTGGCCACCGGGCGCACCCATCAGATCCGGGTCCACCTCGCCTGGAAGGGGCATCCCATCGTCGGCGACCCCACCTATTCCAGGAACACACGGGCGCGCTCTCGATCACTCGGGCCCGGCGCCGCGCGGGCGGTGGCGGCGCTCGGGCGCCAGGCGCTTCACGCCCATTTGATCGGTTTTACCCACCCCGTGACCGCGGAGCGGCTCGAATTTGAATCGGCTTTACCGCCTGATATCAATAAGTTACAAAAGGAATTAGAGGGAGTGTAAAAAAAACTATATACTTGACCAATATGGTAAGGTATCATCTATCTCAGCGTGATATAATAATCGATGACCGCCGGCCCTTCGAAGAACCGGCAGGCGCCCGGGGGAACCGGGATCGTAGGAGTCCTTAGCGTATGAATAAATTGCCCAACCTTCCTATCATCAGCCCGGAGGGGAATTTGGCGCGGTATCTCCAGGAGATCCGCAAATTTCCCATGCTCGAGCAGGAAGAGGAATACATGCTGGCCAAGCGTTGGCGCGAGCATGACGACATAGAAGCCGCCCACAAGCTGGTGACCAGCCATTTGCGGCTGGTCGCCAAGATCGCCATGGGCTATCGCGGTTACGGCCTGCCCGTGGGCGAGCTCATTTCCGAGGGCAATCTCGGCATGATGCAGGCGGTCAAGCGGTTCGACCCGGAACGGGGCTTCCGGCTCGCGACCTACGCCATGTGGTGGATTCGCGCCGCCATACAGGAATACATCCTCCACTCCTGGTCACTGGTCAAAATGGGCACGACGGCGGCCCAGAAGAAGCTGTTCTTCAACCTCCGCAAGATCAAGGGCCAGATGCAGGCCATCGAGGAAGGGGACATGCCGCCGGAAACCGTGACCGAGATCGCCCGGCGGCTCAGTGTGACCGAGGACGACGTCGTTTCCATGAACCGCCGGCTGTCGGCGCCCGATCATTCCCTCAACGCGCCGCTTCGCGATGACTCCGACGGCGAATGGCAGGACTGGCTGGTCGATGAAAGCGAAAGCCAGGAACATATGCTGGCCGAGAAGGAGGAGCTCAACAACCGCCGGCAATTGCTCACCGACGCCATGAAGAGCCTGAACGAGCGCGAGCGTCACATCCTGACCGAGCGCCGCCTGAAGGACGGCCCGACGACGCTCGAGCAGTTGAGCCAAGTCTACGGCATCTCCCGGGAACGGGTCCGCCAAATCGAGGTCCGTGCCTTCGAGAAGCTGCAAAAGGCGATGAAGAACGCGGTCATCGAACAGCGCCTGAGCTAGAGCGGTTTCAATGAACGCGGAATCAATTTGAGGATTCCCTTGCGGCTTGATCTGTGATTCGATTCTCTCTGGTCCAGAGAGGAGGGTTCGATGCCACGGAGCTACAGTACAGACCTTCGGGTTCGGGTGATTGGGGCGATTTCAGGTGGTCTTTCGAGGCGCCAGGCGGCGGCTCGTTTTGGGGTCGGGGTTTCGACGGCGGTGAAGTGGTATCGGCGCTATCGCGAGACGGGTGAGGTTGCGGCGCGCAAGCAAGGTCAACCGGGCGGATCGAAGCTGGATGCCCATGAGGCTTTCATTTTGGCGTTGGTGAGGGAGCGGCCGGACATCAGCCTGGCGGAGATCGCCGAGCGCCTGGCCGAGAAGCAGGCTGTGTCGGCCTGTCCGGCGACGGTATGGTATTTCCTTGACCGTCGCGGGATCAGCTTCAAAAAAAACCGCGCACGCCGCCGAGCAAGAGCGGCCTGATGTCGTCGCCCGCCGCCAGGCCTGGTTCGACGCCCAACCCGATCTTGATCCCGAGAAGCTCATCTTCATCGACGAGACCGGCGCCTCGACCAAGATGGCCCGCCTGCGGGGCCGAGCCAAGCGCGGCGAGCGCTGCCGGGCCGCCGTTCCCCACGGCCATTGGAAGACCACGAC
>JACZQV010000063.1 GCA_022545545.1 Pseudomonadota bacterium | reverse complement strand
AGCCGTCGCCGAGAAGCACGAACACCTCGCGGTCCGGATCCGCCATCTTGACGCCGAGCCCGCCGGCGATCTCGTAGCCCATGCAGGAATAGCCGTATTCGAGGTGATAGTCGCCGGGCCGGGGCGCGCGCCAGAGCTTGTGGAGCTCTCCCGGCAGGCCGCCGGCGGCGCACACCACCACGTCGTTGGTCCCGGCGGCGCGGTTGGCGGCGCCGAGAACCTGGGCATCGGTCGGCAGGGGCGCGTCGGTGGGCGCGGTCGCGCGTGCCACTACCTGGTTCCAAGCGGCGATCAGTTCCCTCGCCCGCGCCCCCCAGGCCTCGCTTGCCCGCCAGTCGCCAAGCTTGGCGTCGAGCGCGTCCAATCCCCTCATGGCGTCGCCGACGACGGGCAGGCCGGCGTGCTTGACGGCGTCATGGGGCTGGACGTTGAGCTGGATCAGGGCGAGGCCGGGATCGGCGAAGAGGGTGCGCGAGGCGGTGGTGAAGTCGGTGAGCCTGGTGCCGACGGCCAGCACCACGTCGGCCTCCGCCGCCAGGGTGTTGGCGGCGGAAGACCCGGTGACGCCGATGGCGCCGGCGGCGCAGGGATGGTCCCACGCCAGCGCCCCCTTGCCGGCCTGGGTCTCGGCGACCGGGATGGCGTGGCGCTCGGCGAAGGCGGCAAGCGTTTCGGTGGCAAGCGAATAATGCACGCCGCCGCCGGCGACGATCAGCGGCCTTTCGGCGCGGGCCAGGCGCTCGGCGGCGGCGCTCAACTCGGCCTCATCGGCGCCGATACGCCGCATCACGCGCATCCGCGGGCGGAAGAAGGCTTCCGGGTAGTCAATGGCTTCGCTCTGCACGTCCTGGGGCAGCGCCAGGGTCACCGGGCCGCATAAGGCCGGATCGGTCAGCACGTCGAGCGCCTTGGGCAAGGATGTGATGAGTTGCTCCGGACGGCCGATGCGGTCCCAGTAGCGCGACACCGGGCGGAAGCAGTCGTTGGCCGAGACCGTCGGGTCGGCGAAATCCTCGACTTGCTGGAGCACCGGATCGGGCCGGCGGTTGGCGAAGATGTCGCCCGGCAGGAACAGCACCGGCAGGCGGTTGACATGGGCCACCGCCGCCGCCGTGATCATGTTGGTGGCGCCGGGACCGATCGAGGTCGTGCACGCCATCATGCGCCGGCGCATCGACGCCTTGGCGTAGGCGATGGCGGCATGGGCCATGGCTTGCTCGTTATGGGGGCGATAGGTCGGTAATGCCTCGCGCGCGGCGAAAAGCGCCTCGCCCAGACCGGCGACGTTGCCGTGGCCGAAAATGGCGAAGACGCCGGCGAACAGCGCGACGTCGGCGCCGTCCACATTGGTGCGCTGGGCGCAGAGGTAGCGCACCAGCGCCTGCGCCATCGTCAAGCGGATCTTGCCCATGGTTGCCCTCCCTTAAGCCTTATCACGCGCCGGCGATCACGCCTTGGCCTTGCTCATCCGCCACATCCCGATCAACCGGGCGTAGCGCCCGGCCATGTCGGCGATGGCCGCCTTATCGTCCGTCTTACCGGCGAACCACGATCCGGCGGCGGCGTTGAAGATGCCGCGCCCGACGGTGAAACCCTTGCACAAAGGCTCGCCCGCCGCCACCTCGAAGGCGCGCGCCAGGACGTCCTCGGGCGCTTCGAGACCGAGCAGCAACACCCCCCGGCAATAGGGATCGCGCGATGCGACGACGGTGGCGATGTTGGCCCAGGCCGCCGCCTCGTCCGACGGCGGCAGCTTCCACCAGTCGGGATAAACGCCGATATCGTAGAAGCGGCCGAGCGCCCTGGCCACGGTCTCCGCATCGGTATCGCTGTCGCTCGGCGGGATGATTTCGAGAAGCAACTCATGGCGCGTCGCCCGGCAGGCCTCGAACAGGGCGGCGACGCTCTGCTCCTGGCGGGTGCGCAAACTTGGCTCGTCATCGGGGTGATAGTGGACCAGGCACTTGACGCAATGTTCCACCGGCCAGGCGCGAAGCGTCGTCGCGAGATCGGCGCCGCCGACGAATTCCACCGGACGCGAGGCGGGGACCTCGACCGGGCGGCCGATCCAGAAACCGCTGCCGGTGGCCGCATCCAGGGTCTCCTGGCCATAGAGGTCGTCGCACAATATGCCGCCGCACCCCTGACCCCGCGCCGCCTTGCGCGCCGCCCGCCAGCACAGCCGCTTGAAGCGGGCGATGTCCGCCTCCCCCTTGCCGTTGGCCTCGGCGAGATCGTCGAACTGGGTGCGGTGATCGAAGGCGAAGGCGCAGATCTCGGGCCACGGCCGCGCCCGGTTGGTCGCCCAGTGGATGTGGCCGAGGCGCTTATCGTCGCGCAGACGGCGGTGCGGGCTGCCCTTGTCGAGGAAATCCCGGAGCTCCACCAGGCTCGGGATCGCCGGGGCGCAGCCGTGACGCGAGACGACGATGGCGCCGCAGGCGTTGGCGGTGCGGCAACAATCCTCCAAAGCCGCGCCCGAAAGCCAGCCATGGAGGAAGCCGGCCATGAACGCATCGCCGGCGCCGAGCACGTTGAAGACCTCGACGTCGAAGCCGGGGCCGGTGATGCCGTCCTCGATGGCCCCGGGAATGGCGCCCTCGAAGACGACGCAGCCCATCGGCCCGCGCTTGACCACCAGCACCGCATCGCTGAGCCCGCGCAAGCACCTGAGCGCCGCCATCGTGTCGGTGGCGCCGCCGGCGATGTGGATCTCTTCTTCCGAGCCGACGATGAGGTCGCAGTCCGGAACGATCGATTGCAGATGCTCGCTTACCGAGGAGCTTTCGACGAAGCGTTCCTCGCCGAGCCCATGGCCGGTCAAGCCCCACAGCACGGGCCGGTAATCGAGGTCGAGCGCTACCTTGGTCCCGGCGGCCCTGGCATGGGACACCGCCGCGCGCGAGGCGCGGTTCACCCGAGGGGTCGAGAAATGGGTGCCGCTGAGGAGAAGCGCCTTGGCCGAGGCGATGAAGTCGCGGTCGAAATCGCCCTCCTCGATCGCCATGTCGGCGCAGTCCTGGCGATAGAAGATCAGCGGGAAGGTGTCGCGGTCGCGAATGCCGAGGATGACGAGCGCGGTCAGGCGCTCCGGATCGGTCTTGACGTGGCTGGTATCGACGCCTTCCGCTTCCAGGGTCTCGCGGATGAAGCGACCCATATGTTCGTCGCCGACACGGGTGATGAGCGCCGCCTTCAGCCCCAGCCTGGCTAAGCCGATGACGGTGTTGGTCGGGCTGCCGCCGACATACTTGGCGAAGCTCGCCATGTCCTCGAGACGGCCGCCGAGTTGTTCGCCATAGAAATCGACGCCGGCGCGCCCGAGACCGATGACGTCGAGGGTGCGTTCAGCCATCCCCCTCTGTCCCGGCAGGGGACCAAATCCCGGCGCCCTCGCCCATGGTCCAGGCATGCTCTTCGGTGAACTCGGGCACGGTGTAGGGGTCGCCCGGCAGATGCCGGATCACCCACGAGTAATACATGCCGTAGCCCGGCGCCGCGCATTGGGCGTGGTCGTTGCCGTCGAGGATCTTGACGGTGTCGTACTGCCTGATCTTGAGCACGGTCTCGCCGAGCTCGGCATGGCCGTAACCCTGGGGCTCGGTGAAGCGATAGTGATAGATTTCCGGCTGCGGATGGTGGTGCGGCGGGTAGCTCGACCAGCGGCCGGGCATGGTGATGACCTCGCCCAGGACCAACCGGGCGTTGGCGTCGGAGTTGGAGCCATCGAAGATGGTGCGCACGAAACGATAGCACGCGCCCCCCACCTGCCCCTTGCCGCGGTGCTCGTTGGGCACGTCACCGGGGTGGAAGATGCGGGCCTCGAAGCGCTTGCGGTTGGCGGCGCCGTAAACCGTGAACTCGCAATCGCTGTCGGCGGCGATGGTGACCGGCTCGCCGGCCGAGACATGGACGCAGGACGCGCTCTCGTCGAACAGCGAGCGGCGCTCGAACGCCGCTTCCGTGCCCGCCACCGTCACCGCCGCCTTGCCCGCCATCAACAGCCAGGCGGTTTCGTGTTCGGGCGTTTCCTCATGGGTCTCGCCGGCGGCGAGATTGAGCACCGCAAGCGCGATGCCGGTGGCGTCCTCGCTCTCCTCAATGCGGGTGATCTCGGTCAATCCCGGACCGAAGCCGTCCCGGTGTCCGGTCAGATGCAGGGTCACGGTTCCAGTCCTCCCATCGGCGTGGCACAGGCCTCGGCTTCGCCGCGTCGCGACAAATCGTATGCGTTCGACGCGATCTAACGATACATAAATGAATGTAGACGGAAAACTATGGAGCTAGAATAGACATTCGCTTTTGCCCGGACAAGCGCCGGGAGTACGGGCATTTTCCCGCTTAGGCGACCACGACGGTGCACAAGGAGGACAAGGATGATCGGCATCTGCCAGTTCGGCGCCGGGCGCATCGGCCAGATCCACGCCGCCAATGTCGCCGCCCACGCCGAAGCCGAGTTGCGCTACATCGTCGACGTGAGTGCCGACGCGGCGAACACCATCGCCGGGCGCCACGGCGCCAAGATCGCCGATGCCCGCCAAGCCCTCAATGATGAAGCCATCGACGCGGTGATCGTCGCCAGCTCCACCGACACCCACGCCGACATCGTCAAGGCCGCCGCCAGGGCCGGCAAGGCGATCTTCTGCGAAAAGCCCATCGACCTTGAGCTTGCGCGGGTGGACGACTGCCTGGCGGAAGTCGAGGCCGCCGGCGTGATGATGCAAATCGGGTTCAACCGGCGGTTCGATCCCTCCTTCGCCGCCCTCCATGGGCAGCTTCGGGACGGGCGCATCGGCGCCGTCGAGCTGGTCGCGATCACCAGCCGCGACCCGGCGCCGCCGCCGATCGAATATATCAGGGTCTCGGGCGGGCTGTTCCGCGACATGATGATCCACGATTTCGACATGGCCAGGTGGTTGATGAATGAGGACCCGGTCGAGGTGTTCGCCGCCGCGAGTTGCCTGGTGGACGACGCCATCGGCGCGGCGGGCGACGTCGATACGGCGGCGGTGGTGCTCAGCTTCGCCTCCGGCGCGCTTTGTCAGATCAGTAACAGCCGGCGCGCGGTCTACGGTTACGATCAGCGCATCGAGGTGTTCGGCGCCAAGGGCATGTTGCGGGCCCACAACCGAACGCCGACATCGGTCGAACTCTCCACCGAAGACGGTATCGTCGCCGACAAGCCGCTCTATTCCTTCCTCGAACGCTATGCCGAGTCTTACAAGGCCGAACTCGACCACTTCATCGACTGCGTCAAGGGCGAGGCGACGCCGCTTACCGGCCCGGCGGACGGGCGCATGGCGCTCGTTCTCGCCGAGGCCGCGCGGACGTCGCTGGCGAACGGCGGGCCGGTCCCGGTCCGTCCCTGATGGCGCCAAGGCGATACCCTGTCCCGGCGGATGGGCAGGCAACACGCGACAGCGTCACGACCATCACACGATGACCCCACGATCAGCGCGCGGCGGGTTCATGGGCAGGGTCTCAGCGATCACGGACTCGCGGCGGGCGCAACATATATTCAACCGCGGATCGGCGAAAACGTAAATAAATTACGCGGTTTCGACAAAATATGTAAGATTCTTGTTGACCAAAGGCATATAACGTAATAATATTACTTTCGGATGGTTCTAAGTTCTGTGGTTTCGCGGCCGGCCCCGGCGGGTTCGCGCTTATTCCGGGAAGCCGGCCTGCCTACCAAATCCCGGCCATGCCATCGGAGCTTGTCTTTCGCGCCGCCTGCATCCAGCGGACGGCGCCGAAGGCTTCGTTTGGGCGCGAGAGGCGAGCGTGCGCCGTTCAAAGCCTGCACTGGCGCCCGGGTGAAAAGATTTGGCCCAGGTGAAGAGATTTAGAGTGAGGGAGAAATGACGCAAGAATCAGTGGCCACCATCGGGGATGTGATGCCCGCGCAATCGCAAGGCGTTGAGATCCGTGGCGGCATGAAGCCGCGATACGACGAGATCCTGACGCCCGATGCCCTTGATTTCGTCGCCATGCTCGAGCGCCGGTTTGGGCCTGAGAGGCGGGAACTGTTGCACCGGCGCGAAGCCGTCCAGGAACGCATCGATGCCGGCGAAATGCCCGACTTCCCGGCCGAGACGGCCGAAATTCGCGCCGCCGAGTGGACCGTTGCCGAGATTCCCGACGACCTTCTCGACCGCCGCGTCGAGATCACCGGACCGACCGACCGCAAGATGATCATCAATGCGCTGAACTCCGGCGCCAACGTGTTCATGGCCGACTTCGAGGACGCCAACTCGCCGACCTGGGACAACATGATCCAAGGTCAGATCAACCTCGCCGACGCCGTCGCCGGAACGATCGATTACACCGATCCCAAAACCGGCAAGGAATACCGGCTGGGCGACAAGCTGGCGACGCTCCTGGTCCGGCCCCGCGGCTGGCATTTGCCGGAGAATCATGTCCTCATCGACGGCGAGCCCGTCTCGGCCGCACTGTTCGATTTCGGCCTCTTCTTCTTCCACAATGCCACGGCCCTTCTCGCCAAGGGCAGCGGGCCCTATTTCTACCTGCCCAAGATCGAGAATTATCTCGAGGCGCGCCTGTGGAGCGATGTGTTCACCGCCGCCGAGGAGGCGCTCGGCACCAAGACGGGGGCGATCAAGGCGACGGTGCTGATCGAAACCATACTCGCCGCCTTCGAGATGGACGAGATTCTCTACGAATTGCGCGAACACTCCGCCGGGCTCAACTGCGGGCGCTGGGACTACATTTACAGTTTCATCAAGAAGTTCCGGAACCATCCGGATTTCGTCCTTCCCGACCGCGCCGAGTTGACGATGACCCGGCATTTCCTGCGCACCTATTCCCTGCTCCTGATCAAGATCTGCCACCGCCGCAACGTCCACGCCATGGGCGGCATGGCGGCGCAGATACCGATCAAGGGCGACGAGGCGGCGAACCTCGAGGCGCTGGCCAAGGTCAGGGCGGACAAGGAACGCGAGGTGGGTGACGGCAACGACGGCACCTGGGTCGCCCATCCCGGTCTCATCGCCACGGCGAAGGAAGTGTTCGACGCCCATATGCCCGGCCCCAACCAGATCGAGCGCAAGCGCGACGACGTCGAGGTCAGCGCCGCCGACCTGTTGCAGGTTCCGGACGGCGATATCACCGAGGCGGGCCTGCGCCAGAACCTCAACGTCGGCATCTGTTACCTCGCCGCGTGGCTGAGCGGCAACGGCTGCGTGCCGCTCTACAACCTGATGGAAGACGCGGCTACGGCCGAGATATCCCGCGCCCAACTGTGGCAGTGGATACGCCACGGCGCGCGGCTCAAGGACGGCCGGCTGATCGACATGGCGCTGTTCAAGGCCGCCATGGGCGAGGAGCTCGAAAAAATATGCGCCACCGCCGGCGACGACGATTTCGCCACCGCACGCTTCGAGGACGCGGCGGGACTGTTCGAACGGATGAGCGCCGCCGAGACCTTTCCCGAATTCCTCACCCTGCCGGCCTACGAGATGATGCTTTCGGCCCCCTGAATACCCTTAGCTATGATCGCTTCGCCTAGCGCGTGATCCGATTGGCGTGACCCATCCCGCCTGCGCGATTCCGCGCCTGGCCTCCGTACCGCTTCGGGAGGCGGGCGAGTGGATCATGTCCTAAGGAAAAACTGCGGGCCTACCGTCCCGGGCCTTGGCCGGCGGCAAGGAACTCGATCGATTGACGGCGGAACTGGAGGCGTCCGCCGGCGCTTGAATACCGGCGCCGCGGCCCCAGAAGGTTTCGCCGACGCGCCGGCTTGACGTTGGACCACAGACGATGAACCATAATGGTGGTGACGATCCCTGCCGGCGTCAAACCCGTGCTTGTTTTCATTCGCCCGGCCGGCCAAGGGATCGGGGCCGGCGAACACGAACAGGGGGCGAAGGTCAAACCTATGATGACGCGAATCGTCGCCGCCGGCCTGTTCCTGGCCTGCTGGGGGACCGCTTTCGAGGCCACCTCGGGTAGTCCGAGGTATTACGACCTCAACATCCTGATGCACCAGCCCCATCCCTTTGCCGGCCCGCAGGCGCCGCCCGCCTGGCCGTCGCTGCTTGGGCCGGCCCCGATCGCGTGGCCGATCCCGGTCGTGCGGCCGGCCCCCGGTACCGCGCCTCGCTACCGCCGGCGCGCCGATGCTCCGTCATTTTTGGGCTCCCCAGGCGGCGGACCCTTGTCCGCCCTATCGGAAGTTCGCGGCGGCATCCTGGCCCACGACCGGGGACCTTTCACCAACAACGAAGAGGGCGGGGCCGACATCAACCTCGAGGCGCTGTTCCGTTCGCCGGACTTCCTCGGCTCCATCGGATCGCCCCGGCCCCACCTCGGGTTCAGCGTCAACACCAGCGGCGATACCGATCAGTTTTATGCCGGACTGACCTGGGAGTGGCAGTTCTGGCGGCGCCTGTTCGCCGGCTTCGGTTTGGGCGGCGCGATCCATGACGGCGAAACCGAGACCAGCAGAACGGATCGGAAGGAACTCGGTTGCCGCGTGCTGTTCCGTGGATCCCTCGAGCTCGGCTACAGGTTGACCCGACGCCACGGCGTCTCCCTGTTCTACGACCGAATTTCGAACCTGGATATCTGCGACCACGACGAAGGGCTGGAGACCGCCGGGGTGCGTTACGGTTACCGGTTCTGAGGTCTAGGCACACCGCTGAGGGCCTCGATCTCCCGGCCGAGAAGGGCGGCGATGGCACCGTCGCCGGAAAAGGCCGGCGGGATGGCTTGACGACGGACCGTTATGGTAGTGTCACCCCTTATCGGCTCGAAGAATAAACCGGCCTGGCGACAAACAATCGGGCCAGGCAAGCACCGAGGGGGGCGAGGATGAAACGACTCATGCTGGGCATGGCCGCCGGCCTGTTCCTGACCGTGGGGGGAACCGCATTCGAGGCCGTTGCCGGTCCAAGACAATACGACCTCAACATCCTGATGCAACAGCCCCATCCCTTTGCCGGCCCGGTGGCGCCGACCGCCTGGCCCTTGCGCCTTGGGCCGGTCCCCCAGGCGGCGCCGGCGCCCGGCCCCGCCCGGCCCCGCCCGGCGGCGGCGGATACCTCGTTCTTCGGCTCGACGGGCGAGGGACTATGGGCCGCCATATCGGAATTTCGCGGCGGCATCCTGGCCCACGACGCGGTGCCCACCCTGACCCACAAGGAACCCGGCGCCGATATCAACCTCGAGATCCTGTTCCATTCACCGGACTTCCTTGGCGTCATCGGATCGCCGCGTCCCCACGTCGGCTTCGCCGTCAACACCGGCGGCGACACCAACCAGCTCTACGCCGGCCTGACCTGGGAGTGGGATTTCTGGCGCGACATGTTCGCCAGCCTGGCGCTTGGCGGTGCGATCCACGATGGCGACCTCGATGTCAGGAGCAACGACGAGAAGGAGCTCGGCTGCCGGGTGCTGTTCCGCGCCGCCGTCGAACTCGGTTACAGGTTCCGCCAACGCCACAGCCTCTCCCTGTATATCGACCAAATTTCGAACGGCGGCATTTGCGACCAGAACGAGGGGCTGGTGTTACTCGGTATCCGCTACGGCTACCGGCTGTGAGACGCGAGCGCACAGGCAGGCGACCCGAAGCGCCATCATCTTGAGATTCAGGTGGAAGTGACGACTCAGGCGACGGCGCCGCTACCGCCGGCCGCTCGCGCACCCTCGAGGCTTGCGAGCTCGCGGCCGAGAAAGTCGGCGATGGCGCCCATGCCGGAAACGCCGGCGCGCATCTCGGCCTCGGGGTTGTAGTTGGTGTTGGTGTTGATGTCGTAGGTGTAGGCGACGCCATCGCCATCGAGGATGAACTCGACGCCGGCGATCTCGATGCCGTTGGCGATGAGAAAACGGCGGTAAGGCTCTATCAGCGGGCTTTCGAAGTCCTTCGGTATCTCGAACAGACCGCTATTGGCCCCGTCGGCGGGACAGAATTGGTCGTCGGCGCGGCAGGCGTCGGCGGGGCAAAGCTCGAATCCCTGGGAGGTATCGACCCTGACCGCGTAGAGGTACCGGGCGCCGACGAACTCGATGCGGGTGATCAGGGGTTCCGGCGCCTCGATATATTCCTGGATCAGGGTGATGCCGTCGATGGGCGCTTCGAAATCGGCGCCTTTCACGTAACCCTCGAGCGCGTCCGCGTCATGGAACAGGCGCACGCCGAGGCCCTTGCCGGCGCGGTTGTGCTTGGTGATGAAGGGCCCATCGAACGCCCCGGCGGCTTTGATGATCTCCGCCTCGCCGATCGCCGCCACCGTCCGCGGGGTGCGGATCCCCTGGGCTTCGAGCGCCGCGTACTGGGCCACCTTGCTGATCTCGAGCTGCAATGCCCGGCCGGAATTGACCACCCGGCGCCCATGTCCCTCGAGCCAGGCCAGCGCCGCGCCGGCATATTCGGGCGCGTAGCGGTGGCCGCGGGTGTGGGAAGACGCGCTCATGCGATTGTAGAACACGCCCGCCGGCGGCGACGCCGACAGATCGAGACGGCCCTGGTCGAGATGCCATTCCTCGAACGGCAGCTCGCGCTCGGCCAGGGCGGCGCGCAAGGGCTCCATCCAGCCGTCGTGCTCATGAATAACGTATATTCGCGCCATGGCTATTTAACAGTCTAATCCTGTTAATTAAACAAAAGCACATATCAATATTGGAAAATAGCCCGCCGGCGGCCGCTTTTCAAGCCCACCGGGGCTTTGCCCGGCGCGGCGACAGGTGGGCCATGGGCGCCTTGCACCCGCCGGCTATCGATCACCGGGGACATGCCGATCACCACGGCGGGCGTCTTTCGATCTCCTGTCTTTTGATCTATAGCTAGGGTCGCGCCCGAACCTTGCCGAACAAGGAGCGAGAGATAAGTGGCCCAACCCCTTTGGCAACCGTCCGAGGACCGCATCCGCTCATCCAACCTCGCCCGTTTCATGGCCGAGGTCGAGGAGCGCTGGGAAGTGGATATCGGCGATTACGCCGCGCTTTATCGCTTCTCCATCGCAGATATGGAGAAGTTCTGGCAATCGGTGGCCGCTTTCGCCGGGATCATCGCCCAAGGCTGGGGCGAGACCGTACTGGCGGACGGCGAGGAAATGCCGGGCGCGAGGTGGTTTCCCGATGCCCGCCTCAACTTCGCCGAAAACCTGCTGCGCCGGGGCGATGGCGCCGACGCCATCGTCTTCTGGGGCGAGGACGAGGTCAGGCGGCGGCTGAGCTGGGCCGAGCTCAGGGCCGAGGTGTCGAAGCTTTCCCAGGCGTTCCGGGCGATGGGTGTCGGCCCCGGCGACAGGGTCGCGGCCTTCATGCCCAATATGCCGGAGACCATGATCGCGGCGCTGGCGTCGGCGAGCGTCGGCGCCGTTTTCTCGTCCTGCTCGCCCGATTTCGGGACCGACGGCGTGCTCGACCGCTTCGGCCAGATCGAGCCCAAGGTGCTGTTCTCGGCCGACGGCTACTTCTTCAACGGCCAGACATACGATTCGCTTCCCCGCTTAGCCGAGATCGCGGCCAGGCTCCCCTCGGTCGAGAAGACCGTCGTGGTGCCATATGTCGGCACCCAACCGCCCCTTGCCGGCATCGCGGGCGGCGTCACCTGGCGGGATTTTACGCGCACGTTCACGGCCGGCGAGATCGCCTTCACCCGCCTCCCCTTCGACCATCCGCTCTATATCCTCTATACCTCGGGCACCACGGGGGAGCCGAAATGCATCGTCCATGGCGCCGGCGGCACGCTTCTCCAGCACGCCAAGGAGCACGCCTTGATGTGCGACATCAAGCCCGGCGACAGGGTGTTCTACGCCACCACAACCGGCTGGATGATGTGGAACTGGCTGGTCTCGGTGCTGGCGCGCGGCGCGACGGTGCTGCTCTATGACGGGGCGCCGTTCTACCCCGGACCCGAGGCGCTGTTCGATTACGCCGACGCCGAGGCGTTTACGTTGTTCGGCACCTCGGCCAAATTCATCGACGCCGTCAACAAGACCGGCCTCGCGCCCGCCAAGGGCCGCGACTTGGCGAATTTGCGCACCATGATTTCGACCGGCTCGCCGCTGGCGCCCGAGAGCTTCGATTTCGTCTACGCCAAGATCAAGAAGGATCTGCACCTGGCGTCGGTGTCGGGCGGCACCGACATCATCGGCTGCTTCGTCGGCGGCGATCCGACGGGCCCGGTGTGGCGCGGCGAGATCCAGGCGCGTTGTCTCGGCATGGCGGTCGAGGTCTTCGACGACGTGGGCACGCCGGTGAGGAGCGTCAAGGGCGAGCTCGTCTGCACCGCGCCCTTCCCCTCGATGCCGGTAAGTTTCTGGAACGACGCCGACGGCGCCAAGTACCGCGCCGCCTATTTCGAGCGCTACCCCGGCGTCTGGCACCACGGCGATTTCATCGAATTGACGGAACACGGCGGCGTCATCATCCATGGCCGTTCGGACGCGACGCTCAATCCCGGCGGGGTGCGCATCGGCACCGCCGAGATCTACCGCCAGGTCGAGCAGCTCGACGAGGTGGTGGAGGCCATCGCCATCGGCCAGCAGTGGCAAGGAGACGTGCGCATCGTGCTCTTCGTCGTCCTGCGCCAGGGGCTGGAGTTGAGCGCGGCGCTCACCGAGAAGATCAAGGCCCGGGTGCGCGCCAACTGCTCGCCGCGCCACGTGCCGGCCCGGGTGGTGCGGGTCGCCGACATCCCGCGCACCAAGAGCGGCAAGATCACCGAGCTCGCCGTCGCCGACGTCGTCCACGGGCGCGAGGTCACGTACACCAGCGCGCTGGCCAACCCCGAGGCGCTCGAACTCTATCGCGACCTCGAGGCGCTTCGGACCTGACGCCGGGGCAAATCCGCCGCGATTGCCCAAGCCCTTGGTTTGGCGCATAATTCCGATCCAAGACACTAATGGCTTATCGCCGGAGGAGGTCCCCTTGCAACTCGCCGAAGGCATGGCGCGGCTCGGCACCGAGAGCGCCTTCGAGATCCTGGCCCGGGCCAAGGCGCTGGAGGCCCAGGGCCGGGACATCATCAACCTCGGCATCGGCCAACCCGATTTCCCGACGCCAAAGCACATCGTCGAGGCGGCCAAGAAGGCCTTGGATGACGGCCACCACGGCTACACGCCGGGCAACGGCATCGCGCCCTTGCGCCAGGCGGTGGCGGCGGACATCCGGAATTTCCGCGGCGTCGAGGTCGACCCCGACGATATCGTCATCGTGCCCGGCGGCAAACTCACCATGTTCTACGCCATCTTGATGTTCGGCGAGCCGGGCGCCGAGATCCTCTACCCCAACCCGGGATTCCCGATCTACCAATCGGTGATCGAATACACCGGCGCCAAGGCGGTGCCGATCCTGCTGCGCGAGGACAACGGCTTCGCCTTCGACGCCGCCGAGGTGATCGACATGATCACCCCGGCGACGCGCTTACTCATCGTCAACAGCCCGGCGAACCCGACCGGCGGCGTCGTGCCGAGGCCTGAGTTCGACCGCCTGGCCGAGGGGCTCGAACGCCACCCCCATGTCGCGGTGCTGTCGGACGAGATTTACGCGCGGCTTCTCTATGACGGGGCCGAGTTCGTCACCATGCTGGGATACGAATCCTTGCGCGACAGATTGGTCGTGCTCGACGGCTGGTCCAAGACCTACGCCATGACCGGCTGGCGCATCGGTTACGGCGTCTGGCCGCGGCCGTGGGCGGAGTTGGCGACCCGGCTCAACATCAACTCCATCTCCTGCACCAACGCCCCGACGCAATACGCCGCCATCGCCGCGCTGGAAGGCCCCCAGGACGCGGTCGAGACCATGCGCCAGGCCTTCGATGAGCGGCGCAAGGTCATCGTCGATGCCACCAACGACGTTCCCGGCATGAGCTCCATCACGCCCGAGGGCGCGTTCTACACCATGGCCAACATCAAGGGCACGGGGTTATCTTCGAAACAGATGGAGAGTTTGCTGCTCGACGAGCTCGGCGTCGCCACCGTCGCCGGCACCAGCTTCGGATCTTTCGGCGAGGGCTATATCCGTTTCTCCTACGCCAACTCCCTCGACAATATCAAAGAAGCCCTTGCGCGCATCCGCGACCACGCGCTGGCCCAAGGCTGGGGCGAGCAGGCCAAGACGGGATAAGCGGCGCGTCCGGAGGGCGACCGAGCCGCCGAAATTCCGCCGCAGATCGATTTCAGCCCGGCCGCCTCTAAGGCGCCGATGAGAGCGCCGCCTCGATCGCGCGCTTGAACACGTCATAGTCCTTGGCGCCGCGAATGTATGTGAGGGAGGTTACCCTGTCGGTATCCCGTGGATCGGTCAGGCCGATGAAAAAGCTCGGCGTGCCCCGTACCCCCGCCGCGTAGCCGACCGCCGTATCGGCGTTGATCGTGCCCGCGTGTTGGCCGCCGTCGAGACAGTTCCCGAAATCCGCTTCGTCGAGCCCGAGTCTTCGGGCATGGGCCTTGAGACGCCCCGGACCGACCCTTCTCGGGTTGGCGATGATGAGGTCGTGCATTTCCCAATACTTTTCCTGATCGCCGGCGCAAAGGGCCCCTTCGGAGGCTTTCGCCGCATCTGGGTGCAGACTGGCGATGGGGTATTCGCGCATCACGTACTTGACCTTGCCGGTGCTTACGAAGTTTTTCACGATCCGGGGCGCGACCTTGTAGGAATGGCGGCGGCAGAACGGGCACTGGTAGTCACTGAATTCGATGAGCGTCACCGGGGCATCGGCGGCGCCCTTGTACGGCGCGCCATCGACCCTCATCTCGTTGCGCCCTCCTGATCGCGATGGCTTGCGCCGGGCGCGGCGCTTGACCTGCCGCTTGACTTGCCGCCGGGGCTTGAGTTTGTTGAGCCGCTTTTGCGCCACCGCGTCCCCTCGATCGGCGGCGATTTGCAGCCACGACCTGGCCAAATCGATGTCGCGCGGGACCCCCTTGCCGTCGGCCAACAGCACGCCCAACTTGCGTTGAGCCTCGATTTGGCCCTGCTGGGCGGCGAACTCGTACCATTGCGCCGCCTTGGCATAGTCCCTCTTTCCCCAAAAGCCCTCCAAATACAGATCGCCCACGGCCTTTTGCGCCTCGGCATTCCCGCCTTCGGCGGCGCGCACATACCATTTCGCGGCGGTGACGCGATAACGCTCGACACCGAGGCCGTGGTGGTACAACAGGCCAAGATTGTATTGGGCCGACGCATCGCCGCCCTCGGCCAGCGATTTCCAGACCCGGTGCGCGGCGGCGTAGTCACCCCGCTTGTAGGCCTCATAGCCCGCGTCGGATTGACCCCACCCCGGTACGGCCAGCAGCGACAGCAGCGCGGCAACTGCGAAAACACGGAGGGTACGGCGAACCATAGCGACCTCCAGTGAAGCTAATGCGAATTATAATCAGTCTAACAACCTGCCCGCGACGTGTCATCCAATTGAGGGACAGAAACCCCGTTCCAAGACAGGATTTGGCGTCAAGGGCCTTCACCATCGAAAAGTCCCCTCGTATCGCTTGACCGCACTAGTTTCAGACCGCCCGGCGCCGGTCTCGATCGCGCCCTAAGCCGCGGCCTTGCCCAGCGACGCCTCGATGGCGATGCCGAGCTTCTCCACCATCTCCTCGACGTGGTCCTCAATGATGATGTAGGGCGGCGCCAGCAAGACGATATCGCCACGCGTGCCGTCGATCACGCCGCCCATGGGATAACACAGCAGCCCCGCCTCCATGGCGTTCTGCTTGACCCGCGCATGGAGTTGGTAAGACGCATCGAAGGGTTCCTTGGTGGCGCGGTCGGCGACCAGCTCAAGCGCCCGAAACAGGCCCCGGCCCCTGATGTCGCCGACATGGGGGTGGTTGCCGAAACGCTCCCCGAGCGCCGCGTCCAGCCGATCGCCCATGCGCCTTACGTTGGCGAGCAGGTCCTGCTCCTTGACCTTGCGCTGCACCGCCAGCGCCGCGGCGCAGGCGGTGGGATGGGCGTGGTAGGTGTGGCCGTGCTGAAAGATGCCGGAACCGTCGCGAAGGGCGGCGTGGATACGCGCCGAGATCAGCAGCGCGCCGATCGGCTGATAGCCGCCGCCGAGGCCCTTGGCGACGGTCAGGAGGTCAGGCTGGACGCCATCTTGTTCACAGGCGAAGAGGGTGCCGGTACGGCCCATGCCGCACATCACCTCATCGAGGATCAGCAACACGCCATGGCGGTCGCAGACCTCGCGCACCCGCTTGAAATATCCCGCCACCGGCGGCACGGCGCCGAGCGTCGATCCCACCACCGGCTCGGCGATGAAGCCGATCACGGTCTCGGGCCCGAGCGCCTCGATCGCCTCCTCCAACTCCCGGGCGAGCCGTTCGCCGTAGGCCTCTTCCGTCTCGTCCGCGCGCTGGTCGCGGTAGGCATAGCAGGGCGATACGTGGTGCGCGGCGATCAGAAGCGGGGCGAACTGCTCTCGCCGCGCGAGATTGCCGCCGACTCCAAGGGCGCCAAGGGTGTTGCCGTGAAAGCTCTGGCGCCGGGAGATGAACCGGCTGCGCTCCGCCTCGCCGGTCTCGACGAAATACTGGCGCGCGAGCTTGAGCGCCGCCTCGACGGCCTCGGAGCCGCCATTGACGAAGTAGACCCGATCGAGATCGCCGGGCGCCTCGGCGACGAGGAATTCGGCCAGGGCCTCGGCCGGTGAGTTGGTGAAGAAGCTGCTGTGGATATAGGCGATACGATCGATCTGTTCCTTGATCGCCCCGATGACGTCGGCGTCGTCGTGGCCGAGACAGGAGACCGCGGCGCCGCCCGACGCGTCGAGGTAACGCTTTCCTTCGGTATCGATGACGTAGACCCCTTCGCCGCGCGCCACCGCCGGGTATCCGCCGGTCAAACGCCGGTTAAACAGATGGGTCATTTATCCATGCTCCCGGCCAGGGGCCAGCGCCGATCCCGCACGCCGCGACCCTATCCCCGGCCTTGACGACAGGCAAGCGATCCGTGACAAAACCCCGCGCACATTCGCGTGAGCCGGACATCATACCAAAGGTCCTTGATAATGACCCATAGAGACGGTTTCCCAAGGTTTTCGGCTAGGAGCGCCCCGGGGGGCCACGGGGGGTGTCCCCCCGGGACTATAAATGCGGGGGGCGCCCCCGCGACCCCCGGGCGCGGCGATGTGGCACATCGGAAGCCATTCGGGACGCCGTCCGAAAGCCGTGGGA
>JACZQV010000162.1 GCA_022545545.1 Pseudomonadota bacterium | reverse complement strand
CAATTTGATGGGTGCAAATCGGCTCATTCGGCCAGGCGCGGCGCGCGGCGCGATGCTTGAGCATCGGGCAAGCGCCGCAACGCCGCCGAGGGGCCGATTTGCCGCTCCTTCGGCCGGGTTCTTTTGCGCCCTGGCGTCGTTGCGATATGCTTGTGATGCGCCAGCATCACTGCGCTTTTGGCGCCTAGCCAGGACGCAAAATCATCCCGGTCAAATGGTTCCTATCTACCAAGACCCGCTCTAGGTCCCATGACCCGTTCGACCGCTTCGCGAACTCCGATGGCAAGCATCGAGACCGTACGCACCGCGGCGGCCTTGCGCCACAGGATCGCCGCCTGGCGATCGGCGGGGGAGCGCGTCGGCCTGGTGCCGACCATGGGCGGTATCCATGACGGGCACCTGGCCCTCGTCCATGCCGCCAGGGAGGGGTGTGACCGCGTCGCCGCCACCTTGTTCGTCAATCCCAAGCAGTTCGGCCCGTCGGAGGATTTCGCCACCTATCCGCGCGACGACGCACGCGACGCCCGGTTGCTCGCGGAGGTGGGGGCGGAACTCCTATTCGCGCCTGGCTTGGAGGAGATGTATCCGGAAGGTTTCGCCACCCGCGTTTCGGTCTCCGGCGTGACCGAGGGGCTCTGCGGCCCCCATCGTCCGGGCTTTTTCGACGGCGTCGCGACGGTGGTGTGCAAGCTGTTGATGCAGGCGTTGCCCGATGCCGCCTATTTCGGCGAGAAGGACTATCAGCAACTGCGGATGGTCCGGCGCATGGTCGCCGATCTCGCCATCCCCGTCGACATCGTGCCGGTGGCGACGGTGCGCGAGGCCGACGGTCTGGCGCTGTCCTCGCGCAACGACTATCTGACCGCTAGCGAACGGCAAAACGCCCCCACCCTCTACCGGGTGCTAAGCGCCATCGCCACCCGCCTCGAAGGGGGGCAGGGAAGCGTCGCCGATCTGACCGTTTGGGGGCTTGGCGAGCTCGAAGGCGCGGGCTTCGGCCCCATCGATTACCTCGAGGTGCGGGACGCCGATACCCTTGAGCCCGTCGAAGTCCTCGACAAGCCCGCCCGTGTCCTCGCCGCCGCCTGGCTCGGCAAGGCGCGTCTGATCGACAATGTCGCGGTGCGCCCGGCCCGATAGGGCGATTCCCCAGCGCGCCTGTTCGGGGCGCGCGCGCAAAAGAAAAGGCCGCCCGGCGCCGGGCGGCCAATTCCTGAAAGCAGGTCGTTCGGGGCGCTTAACGCACGTAGATGTGGACCTCGCTGGTCTGGGCGTCGGGGCTGGTGGTCGCCGACATATTCACCCGGTCGGCGGGAAGACCCATATCCGTCAAGGTGCGCAGCACGTTTTCGGCGTTGCGCTTGGAGGTGCTCGATCCCAACGCCACCTGCGCCGGCGAGCCCATGTGCGGGGTCACGGCGACGAGGTCGAAAACGGCCTGCGGCCGGCGCTCGAGCGCCCGTCTCATCGCCATATAGAGCGCTTGCTGGTATTCGACATCGGGACGGTCGAAGCGGATCACCACCAGCGGCCCGCTGGTCCGGCCAACCGGCCCGGCGCGCCCTGTCATGACCGCTCCCGGCCCGCCCTGGAAACCGCCGCGCCGCGACGGCGCCATCCTGGCGAACGCCCGGTTCGAGAGGCTGGTGCCGAGAATCTCGCCGTTCTTGATGGCCAGCGACAGGGTCGTCAGGTTCTTGCGCTCGCTGCCGATATAGTTGCTTTGCCGGTTGATGTCCTCGCTCAACTCGTTGAGCAACCGGTCGATCAACACCACGGTGCGGTTGACCTCGTCCTCGAGGATCGCGAGCTGACGATGGTCTTCGTCGACCGCGCCGGTAAGCCCGTAGGTCGCCCGGGTGGATTCAAGGAGATAACCGGCCATCGCCGAGTCCGAGGCGACCCCGTTGGCCAAGGTGTTCATCCTGGCGATGTCGCCGCTAATCTGGTCGAGTTGGATTTGCGCCGCGTTCCACTGGCTGACCAGGACCGGGTTGCCGGGCGTCGTGCCCACCTGGAGGCGGGAGTTGATCGCCGCGACAGTGCCGTGATAGCGCTGTGAATTCTGGACCGTCAGGTTGCGGACCTTCTGGAGTCGGGTGTTGTGCCTGGTGATGCTGCCCTGCATCTGAATCAGGTCGCCCCGGAGCTGTGCCACCTTCCTGCCGACCAGGGTGCCCGTCGGCTGTCCCGGCGTGACCGGCGTCGGCTGGAAAGTGGTGGTGCCCATCGGTGGCGGCGCCCCGGCGGTGACGGGCGGTCTCGCCGGAGGGGTGTAGGCGGGGGTGTAGGAGGGCTGTTGGGCTCTCTCCGCCGGAGAAGGCGGGATCTGTACCTGTTCACGCGGCGCCGCGGGCTCGTCCCCGAACAGATCTGGGAACAGCGTGTCCGAGATGAAGGAACAACCACCTAGGATCGCCGCCGCCGCGATTATCGTGGCATGCCTTGTCAATTGGGCCATAGGAATCATATACCTATTCGATGATGAATGGGTGGACGCTCCTCGACGGCAGGTACCGGTCTATGGGAGGTCGATTTCTTTCACAAACCCTTGATATGCGCTGATACTAGTTAATCAATTCGGCGGCCACAAGTCCGATTTCGCTTCAGGGCTGTCGGGGGCCCCCTCGGTGCGGCGCCAAATGACGGCACGCGGGGCCACTAAATGTTGCCAAGGCCGGTCGATTTGAGTACTGTCGCGGCCCTTCGATGGGTGGCCGCTCACAGGCTGAAGTTCCTTTTGTTTCCGCCCTTTGCGCTCGTAGCTCAACTGGATAGAGCACTAGACTACGGATCTGGGGGTTGGGGGTTCGAATCCTCCCGGGCGCGCCACCTCTTTCCTTGCTCGGCCGGCGGCGCCCTTGATCTCCGCTTGGCCGCCGCTGGTCTCCGGTGACCCATCGAGGGGCCGATCGATGAGCCATTCGGCCGCGGCGCTCTCGATCGCCGCCCGCGGGAGGGCGCCCGGACGCTCAGTGCTCGAGGATCTTGGAAAGGAACGACTGGGCCCGGTCGCTGCGCGGCGTGCCGAAGAACTCCTCCTTGTCCGCGTCCTCGATGATGCTGCCTTCATCCATGAAGACGACGCGGTTGGCGACCTTGCGGGCGAAACCCATCTCGTGGGTGACGACGATCATGGTCATGCCCTCGTGCGCCAGCTCCAACATCACATCCAATCCCGAGTTAGAGAACAGCCTGGACCCTTAACGGATATGCACCGGCGGTAAGAGTTTGGTCTGCTTCTATCAGGAAAGCGAACCTAATCGCAGCAGGGCTGGCGGATGTACGGAAAAGACATGATTTCCGTACAGCCGGATGAGGGCCGGGAAGTCGATTTCGCCGAAATCCGGTGCGCGTACGGCCTCGGAAACATTTGCCCGGGCGATAAAAAAATCTTGTAATTCGAGGGGGCGATGAGCATGTGCACGCCGTGACGGCTCCGCAGCCGGTTTAGCGAATATCCCGCCCAAGGGCGGTTGAAATCCTTTTCTGAATTTGTTGTGCGGTCTTTCACCCCGGGCGCAGTGGCGTCCCGGGCTCCATTCACTTATGAAAGCAAGATAATGACCACAGGTACCGTGAAATTCTTCAACGCCATCAGGGGCTTCGGATTCATCGAGCCGGAAGACGGCTCAAAAGACGCTTTCGTCCACATTTCGGCCGTCGAGCGCGCCGGACTGACTTCGCTTAGCGAAGGGCAGAAGGTCTCCTATGAGCTTCAGCCCGGACAGAACGGCAAATCTTCCGCCGAGAACCTGTCCATCATCGAATAACCACGCAAGGCACCGCCTCCGGCTCCGGTTGGGGGCGGCCGCCGCTCGCCTTGGACGATGCGGCCTTCAACGATTGTCCGACGGACCCAAAGAGGCGGGCGGGCCGATCCGCGGTCATTCCTTCGACAACGATAAATACGACGAACAATAAAATAGATGGCGCGATGCGCCGTGCCGTCGCCGACCTTGCGCACCAGCCCGCGGGTGGACCCGCCTGGCGCTGCGAGATGAAAGTACCCGCCCGTGACGCCTCGAACCGAAGCAAAGGATTACTGAAATGAATCAGTCAGTAAGATCGAGGGCCGAGGAACAGTTCGCCGCAACCCAGAAGAAAAACAAGCCGGCGCTGACAGAAAAGGAAAAAGCGCGGCAGGAGAGAGCGGAACACGTGGCGAGCCTGCGGGCCCTCCGCCTGGCCAAAGAGGCGGTCGACAAGCAAGCCGCCGAGTAGGCCGCCGCCCAGTAGCGACGCCCTCTTACACCGAGCACAACTATACCGAAAAGAAGGGTTTTGCGTACATCTCTGTTTTGCCTCTGAAAAGAAAGCCCCAACGCCCGCCCGGGGTCAAACCGCGCCGGTCCAAGCACCCAAACGCGGCAGGGCAGGAAAACTAGCTTCCGGTTAAATATGGCCGCCTCGATCGCTCCCGGTCGAGAGCCGGTCCCCACCTTGGCCGGAGGCCCCCGGTAAAGCGCGCCTCTGAGGATAGGTCTTGACAAATTCCACAATATATTGTGGTTTATGGCCTAGCATCCACAACCAGTGGATTTTTGGGGTGGCTGATCTAAGCATCTGTCTTCCCTGGGTGACTATAGCCACCCACGCAACTCACCTCACCTATGGGAGCCAAGGTACCCAAAGGAGGAGGATAAATGCCTTCATTCTTCGATAAGCTAAGGGGTTGGCTCAGCCAGATCGTTGAGCTTGGCCTGCTGCTGATTGCTCTCGGCATTGTACTCCAGATCCTGTTCGGCCGGGCGGTCAGCTTCATCCCCGGCGACGTTGTCGGCAATCTCATCGGCGTG
>JACZQV010000062.1 GCA_022545545.1 Pseudomonadota bacterium | reverse complement strand
GGTCTTGGCAAACCAGGTTATCATACCAGCGAGCCGATGAAGGTCTTCATCGGCTCGCTGGCAAGCGCGAACGCGCGCCCGCGGCGAAGCGAGGAAAGCCAAGCGGGCGGATGCCCGCGCCCGGCGCTTGAGGGGACAAGAGGCGAGCCCAGTCATGGGCTCGCCGGTAAAAGAACAGGGCCGGGTCAGACCGGCTCAGCGCCGGACCAAAGCGAGGGCGGGTCTTGTCACGAGTTTGTGGTTATCACGACACACGATTTTATGGTTTTCTCAAACTGATGCGTGAATCCATAAAACCGGGGAGGCTGATTGGAGGGCTACGTTCTTTCCGCACTGCCCGTTCCAACTCGGATTGCACCCGCGTCCATGACCACGGCCGACGAACCGAAGGAGTTGGCGGGGCTCTGTTTCGAGCGTTGGAGGACAAGGTGGTACGCCCGGTAGGATTCGAACCTACGACACGCGGATTAAGAGTCCGCTGTTCTACCTGGCTGAACTACGGGCGCTCGCCTTGGGGTGACCATGGTCTGGCCACGCCTTTTGCAAAAATCGTTAACCCATTGAAACTCCGAAACCTTTTGAATTTACCCCGGCTGATCAAAAGTCAATCGTCCTGCCGACCGGGCTCATCGCCGGCCCAAGCGTCAGGCGGTATAGCAAAGGCCCTTGGCTTTGTCGATAGCGGCCTCGGCCACGGCGCCGGCGCCGCTACCGTCCTATGGATATGGCCCGCCGGGCGCCAAAAAACGCGCCCGATAATAGGGCCGCTACGCTCTCCCATGTCCGATAATGAGATCAGAGTTCAGAGGGTTTCGGCGTCGGCGCTGCGGTCGACGCCGATATCGCGGTGGATGTAGACCCCCATCAACAGCCCGAAACCGAACAGCAAGGTCAGCATCGAGGTGCCGCCATAGGACACCAGCGGCAAGGGCACGCCGACGACGGGAAGCAATCCCATCACCATGGCGATGTTGATGAAGACATAAAGGAAGAAGGTCACCGTCACGCCGACGGCGAGCAGGCGGCCGAACTGGTTGCGCGAGCGCATGGCGATGGCGAAGCCGTAGATCAGCAGCATCAGATAGAGCGCCAGAAGGAACAGCCCGCCGATGATGCCGAACTCCTCGGCCAGCAGGGTGAAGACGAAGTCGGTCTGTTTCTCGGGCACGAAGTTGAGGTGGCTTTGGGTGCCCTGGAGGAACCCCTTGCCGAAGATGCCGCCCGAGCCCAGCGCGATCTTCGACTGTATGATGTGATAGCCGGCGCCCATGGGATCGCTTTCGGGGTCGAAGAATGTGAGGATCCGCTGCTTCTGGTAATCGCGCAGGAAATGCCAGGCGACGGGGATCATGGCGAGGGCGCCGGCGATGACGGCGCCGAACTTCCAAAACCTGACGCCGGCCATGAAGAACATGGCGCCGCCCGCGAGCACCAGCATCGTGGCGGTGCCGAGGTCGGGCTGGCGGAAAACCAGCGCCGCCGGCGCCGCCACCAGCGCCAGGGGCCAGACCAGATACCGGATGCGGCCGATTTCCTCGAAGCGGATGGCATGGAAGCATCTCGCCAGCGCCAGGACGAGGGCGACCTTCATGACCTCGGAGGGCTGCAGGTTGAAGGCGCCGAGATCGATCCACCGCTGCGCCCCCCTGCCGACGGCGCCGAAGACATCGACATAGGCCAGCAACGCCAGCGCGCCCAGGTAAATGAGATAGGCGTACCGCAGCCACACCCTGGTATCGATCAAGGCGACGGTGAACATGATCGCGAGCCCGGCGGAGAACCGGACCATCTGGCGCGCCGCCCAGGGATAGATGCTGCCGTTGGCCGCCGAATAGAGCACGGCGAAGCCGATGACGGCGGTGGCGCAAATGATCACCACCAGGCCCCAGTTGATCTGCCAGAGCTTCTGGCGGAGCGTCATTTCCGCGTGAAAGAATTCGCCGGGGTCGCTCATGCCATCATCGGCGCCGGCGCGCGCGGCCCTTCATCCCGGCCCTCCATCCCCGGCCCCTCATCCCCGGGCGAAGCGCTGGGGTCCGGAGACGCCCGAGGGGTCCCGGCGCTGGGTTTCGAGAAGCACGTCGCGCGCGATCGGCGCCGCCACCTTCGAACCTCCGCCGCCATGCTCGACGACGACGGCGACGGCGTAGCGGGGATCGTGGACCGGCGCGAAGCCCACGAACACCGCGTGGTCGCGCTCGATCCACGGTTTTTGCTTGTTCTTGATCAAGCCTGATTGGCGCTCGCTCATGGAAATGCGGCGCACCTGGGACGTCCCGGTCTTGCCCGCCATGGCCATTCCCGGCTCCTTGATCCGGGCACGGTAAGCCGTGCCCCTTGGCGTGTTGGTGACGGCGTTCATGGCGCCGGTGATGAACTCGAGCGAAGCCTTGCCGATCTTGATCTCGGGGAAGTCGGGCGGTTCGGCGCCGGTGTCAGCCGTCTTCCCCTCGCCGGCCCGGCGCACGGAACGCACCAGGGTCGGTTTGACCGCGCGTCCGCCGTTCGCCAGCCGGGCCGCCATGACCGCGAGCTGCAGGGGCGTGGACAGCACGAATCCCTGGCCGATGCCGGCGATCAGGGTCTCGCCGAGCTGCCACGGCACGCCTTTATTCGCCAGCTTCCAGTCGCGGGTCGGAATCAGGCCCCGCCGCTCGCCCGGAAGGCCGATATCGAGGAGCTGGCCCAAGCCGAAGCGCTCGGCCATGGCGGCGATTCGATCGACGCCGGTGCGCCGGGCAACATCGTAGAAAAAGACATCACAGGACTGCTGTATGCCCTTGTACATGTCGGTGTGCCCGTGGCCGTGTTTCTTCCAGCAATGGAAGCGCGCATTGCCAAGCTGGATGTATCCCTTGCAAAACACCTTGTGATCGGGGGTGAGGATTCCGCCCTCGAGCGCGGCGAGCGCCACCACCATCTTGATGGCGGAGCCCGGCGCATATTGCCCGGTGACGGCCTTGTTCGTCAGCGGTGCCCGGAGATTGGCGGTGAGCTCGCGCCAGTAGGCCGTGGTGATGCCCTTGGTGAAGGCGTTGGGATCGAAACTGGGGGTGGACACAAGGGCCAGGACCTCGCCGCTATGGACGTCCATCACCACCACCGACGCGCTTTCGTCCCCGAGGCGGTCATAGGCGAATTTCTGCAGGGCCATGTCGATGGAGAGCACCACCTCGTCGCCGGGCTGGCCTTCCCTGCGCGCCAGTTCCCGGATCGCCCGTCCGATGGCGTTGACCTCGACCTCGCTGGCGCCCGCCTTGCCGCGAAGCCTGAGATCGTGGACCTTTTCGATGCCGTCCTTGCCGACGCGGAATTCGGGAAGCGCGAGCAGCGGCTCGCCGGTCAATTCGGCCTCCGAAACGGCGGCGACATAACCAAGCAGGTGGGCGGCGGCGGCGGCGTGTGGGTAACGGCGGCTTTGGCCGACGTCGATCATCACGCCCGGCAGGTCCGGGGCGTTGACCTCGATCTTCGCCACCTCCTCCCACACCAGGTTCTCGCGCACGGTGATCGGGAAGAAGCCGCGTCGGCGCTTGATTTCGTGCCTGACGCGGCGGCGCTCGTAATCGCTGAGCGAGATGATGGCGCCGAGCTTGTCCAGGGTCTCCTCCACATCCTTGGTCTGCTCGGAGACGATGACGACCCGGTAGCTCTTCTCGTTCACCGCCAGTTCGACGCCGAAACGGTCGACGATGCGTCCCCGGGACGGCAGCAGGAGACGCAGATTGATGCGGTTCTCCTCGGCCAGCACTTGATAACGCGCCGATTCGATGACCTGGAGGTAATACATCCGCGTCGCCAACGCCGATAGCAGCACCGCCTGGCCCCCCGACAGCATCAGGGCGCGGCGGGTGAACATCTTGTAGCGGCTACGGTCCCGGTACATTTCGGGCGACCTGCGGGATGACCCGTTGAACGCGGGCGAACAGCGTCGTCATGACGGGATAGAGGGCAAAGGTCAGGAGGAACTGGAACACCCCCGCGCGGGTCTCGATCAGGGTGCCGGAAAGGGCCGACGCGAGCACCCAGCTCAGCAATACGGCGGCGAAGGAGACGACGAGGAATCCCCACCAGACGACGAGGAACGATTTGCCGAGGAACGCGCGCCTCTGGGAGACGATGGCGCCATAGGTCAGCAACAACACGACGGCGTGGAGGCCAAGAGGCGTGCCGCTGAGGAAATCCTGGGCGAGCCCGACGGCGAAGACGGCGATGGGCGGCAGCAGCCGGGGCCGATGAATGGCCCAGTAGTAAACCGAGATCAGGGCCAGCATGGGAACGATCGCCGAATAGCCCGGAATATGCAGGGGCACCACGGAGAACAGGATGAACACCAGGGTCAGGCCCAAAGGCACGAGCCGGCGCGCGATGTTATCCAGACGGTGCCAGAAGCTTCCCTTCACGATCCACCCCGCCGCCGCTTGGCGCCGCTTGGCGCCGGCTTCAAGGTGACGGATTCGAAGTCGATCACCCGCACATATTCGAGCCGGTCCCAATCGACGATGGGCTCGACGCGCACGGTTCCCTCACCGGCCGAGGTGACGATGCCGACAAGCAGGCCCGCCGGCAGGGCGCCGCCATGACCCGAGGTCACGATACGCTCGCCGGGGACCAGCTTGGCGTTCTCGGGAAGGAACACCAGCCGTGGCCGGGCCGAGTTGTCGCCGGCGAGTATCGCGCGCGTGCGCGACTGCTCGGCGACGACGGGAATGCGCGAGTTCAAATCGGTGAGCAATAGCACCCGCGCCGAGCGGCCGCCGGTTTCGGAGACCCGCCCGGCCAGGCCGGCCCCGGTGACCACCGCCTGACCCTTCCTCAGGCCGTCGCGGGCGCCGGCATTGACGAGGACGCTGCGCACGAAGGGGCCGCCGCCATCCGCGATCACCCGGGCGGAGATGAATGTGACCCGCTCCTCGGGCGTGAAGTTGAGCAGCGCGCGAAGGGTCCGGTTGTCGGCCTCCAGCCGCCGCGCCACCCCATGCCAAGCATTGAGACGCTCGATCTGCGCCCGCAACCGCGCGTTTTCGGGCCGCAACCGGGTAAGCTCCCGGAAGTTATCGACGATTTCGGCCATGGTGGCCACGGGGCGCGACAGGGCATCGAGGACGGGCGCGACGACGTCGGTCACGCCGGTACGCATGCGTTCGATCAGCACGGTCTCGGCCTTGCTCAGGATCATCAGGCCGACGGCGGCGAGCACGAGGGAGAGCAGGGCGAAGCGCTGGACCATCCCCTTGAAGGGGACGGCCAGCCGCAAGATAAGTCCTTCCTTCCGAAGCTTCACCCTATCCGATCCCCTCGGCGGATTCCGTCACACCTCCAATACGGACTGGCAATATGGACTGGAATCCGGTGTCCCTCGCGCCGCGCTCGGGCGCGGTTCAGTACGAAGGGACCAACACGTTCTTTAACGTCTTCATCTCCTCGAGCGTCCGCCCGGTCCCGAGCACGACACAGGACAGGGGCTCGTCGGCAATCGAAACCGGCAGGCCCGTGGCGTGGCGCAACACGTAGTCGAGATTGCCAAGAAGCGCCGCGCCGCCTGTCAGCACGATGCCCTTGTCGACGATATCGGCGGCCAGCTCCGGCGCCGTGTGCTCGAGCGCCACCTTGACCGCCTCGATGATGGCGCTCACCGGCTCGGCCAGGCTTTCGGCGATCTGGCGCTCGCTGATGATGAGTTCCTTGGGCACGCCGTTCATGAGATCCCGGCCCTTGATCTCCATCAACCGGCCCTCGCCGTCGGCCGGCGGGCAGGCGGAGCCGATCTCGTTCTTGATGCGCTCGGCCGAGCCTTCACCGACCAGAAGGTTATGGTTGCGCCGGATATAGGCGATGATGGCCTCGTCCATCTTGTCGCCGCCGACGCGGACGGAGCGGGAGTAGACGATACCGCCGAGCGACAGCACCGCCACCTCGGTGGTGCCGCCGCCGACGTCGACCACCATCGATCCCGTGGCCTCGGTCACCGGAAGGCCGGCGCCGATCGCCGCCGCCATCGGCTCCTCGATGAGGAACACGCGTCTGGCGCCGGCGCTTTCCGCCGATTCCTGGATGGCGCGCCGCTCCACCGCGGTGGAGCCCGAAGGCACGCAGATGATGATCTGGGGAGAAGCGAAGGAACGCCGGTTATGGACCTGGCGGATGAAGTGCTTGATCATCTCCTCGGCGATCTCGAAGTCGGCGATGACGCCATCGCGCAAAGGACGGATCGCCTCGATATAGCCCGGAGTCCGGCCAACCATCATCTTGGCTTCGTCGCCGACCGCCAGCACCTGTTTCCTGCCCCTGATCTCGGCGATGGCGACTACCGACGGCTCGTTCAGCACGATGCCGCGGCCCTTGACGTAGACCAGGGTGTTGGCCGTGCCGAGGTCGATCGCCATATCCGCCGAAAGCATGCCGAACAGTCGGGAAAACATAAGCCCTCACTTCATCCGTTAGACTTTGACCTGGGTACTCGCCCGCCCCGGCCGGAAGGCCGGGCTACGGGCTTGATTTAACTACAATCGGCACGTTTACAAACCGTTAAGCTTATTTCGTCCCGCCGACAACCAGAATTTGCCGCCCCATGAGCTAAGCGGACAGCGCCGACACCGATTTCTCCCGCTGGGTCAACAGCTTGTTGAGCGCATTGACATAGGCGCGGGCGGCGGCGACCAGCGTGTCGGTATCCGCGCCCTGGCCGTTCACCGTGCGGCCGTTCTCCTCGAGACGCACCGTAACCTCGGCCTGGGCATCGGTGCCTTCGGTCACGGCATGGACCTGGAACAGCGCCAGCTTGGCCTCGTGGGGGAACAGTTGCCTGATGGCGGCGAATGTGGCGTCGACGGGACCGTCCCCTTCGGCCTTGGTGCTGCGGACATCGCCGTCGATGTCGAGCGAGAGTTCCGCCGTCTGCGGCCCCTCTGTACCGCACACCACCTTGAGAGAGCCCATCCTGATCCGGTCGTTGACGCGCACCACCTCGTCATCCACCAGGGCGATGATGTCCTCGTCGAATATTTCCTTCTTCTTGTCGGCGAGGTCCTTGAACCGGCGGAAGGCGTCTTCCAACGCGTTATCGCCGACATCGAAGCCCAATTCACCGAGCTTGGCCCGGAACGCATGGCGTCCCGAATGCTTGCCCATGACCAATGTGGACTTGATCAGGCCGATGGATTCCGGACGCATGATCTCGTAGGTGCCGGCGTGCTTCATCATTCCGTGCTGATGTATCCCCGCCTCATGGGCGAAGGCGTTGGCGCCGACGATCGCCTTGTTGGGCTGGACCACGAAACCGGTGATGGCCGACACCAGACGCGATGCCTTGGTGATGTTCTCGGTCTTGATCGCGGCGTCATAAGGCAGAAAATCATGACGGGTGCGCAGCGTCATGACGATCTCCTCGAGCGCCGCGTTGCCGGCGCGCTCACCCAGACCGTTGATCGTGCATTCGACCTGGCGGGCGCCGGCGTGGATGGCAGCCAGCGAATTGGCCACCGCCAGGCCGAGATCGTTATGGCAGTGGACCGAGATGACCGCCTTGTCGATGTTGGGTACGCGGTCGAACAGCATCGAGATGAGCGCCGCGAACTCCTCGGGAATGGCGTAACCCACCGTATCGGGAATGTTGATGGTCGTGGCGCCGGCGGCGATCGCGGATTCGACGGTGCGGCAGAGGAAATCGGGCTCCGTGCGGGAACCGTCCTCGCAGCTCCACTCCACGTCGTCGCAGAGATTGCGCGCGCGTGTAACGCTGTCGATGACCGCCTGGTGCACCTCCTCGGGCTCCATCTGCAGCTTGTATTTCATGTGCAGCGGGCTGGTTGCAATGAAGGTGTGGATGCGTTTGCGCTTGGCCGGTTCGAGCGCTTCCGCCGCGCGTTCGATATCCTGCCTGTGGGCCCGCGCCAGCCCGCATATGATCGGGGTGGTGACGGCCTTGGAAATCTCCTGCACGGCCTCGAAATCGCCGTTAGACGCGATGGGGAAACCGGCCTCGATGATATCGACGCCGAGCTCCTCCAACACCTTGGCGATGCGCAGCTTTTCCTCCAGGTTCATGGACGCGCCCGGCGATTGCTCGCCGTCGCGCAAAGTCGTGTCGAAAATGATGACTCGGTGGTCGTCCTTGCTCTTGCTCATCTGTTTGGTCCTTCACTGCGAACTGTGGCTCAACGGGGTTCAAGAGTTCCGCCCCTGAACGGCCGCGGCGTGAAGATGGCGGCGTTCAGGGGTGCCTAAGTCGCAGTGCCATATCCCCCAGAGGCAAGATGAACGGGAGCCCGCGCGGCGGTTGCCGGGTACGGCCGAAGTGGGACCAGGCCCTCGAAACCGGGGGGGAGCCCAAGCCTGTGCCGACGGTGGATTTCACGTTTCCTGTCATGACCCTATCAGCCGTCGCGTCCGGTGCCGAAGGCGAAGGAATAGCCTTCCCTGTCGCGGCTCTTTAGCCAGTTACTGTTAACGAACCACAAATAACGATAGATAAAATTCTCAAGAAACCTGTTTAACGCCTTATCTTTACGCCTATTTCCCCGCCGAGGGCAATGTTCAATTATCCCCGGACAAAAATTCCCTCCCCGTGCCCCAGGCGCGATCACCGGCTTCCCGGCCCCGACCGAGTGGGCAAAGAACTCGGCGCCTTTGTCGCTGGGCCTTGATTCGATTCAGTTTTTCGACTTGTCGACCAGGCGCTTTTCGGCGATCCAGGGCATCATTTCACGCAGCCTCTCGCCCACTTCCTCGACCGGGTGGGCGGCCGCGCGCCGGCGCATGGCCTTGAAGCTGGTCTGTCCGGAAACGTTCTCGAGCACCCATTCGCGGGCGAAACGGCCCGACTGGATGTCATCGAGGATCTCCTTCATCGTCGCCCGGACATGGTCGTCGATGACCCGCGGCCCACGGGAGTAATCGCCGTATTCGGCGGTATTCGAGATCGAATAGCGCATATTGGCGATGCCCCCTTCATAGATCAGGTCGACGATCAACTTGACCTCGTGCAGGCACTCGAAATAGGCCATTTCCGGAGCATAGCCGGCCTCCACCAGGGTCTCGAATCCGGCCTGGATCAGGGCGGTAAGCCCGCCGCACAGCACCACTTGCTCGCCGAACAAATCGGTCTCGCATTCCTCGCGGAAGGTGGTCTCGATGATTCCGGCGCGGCCGCCGCCGATGCCGGCGCCATAGGACAACCCGATCTCGTGGGCGTTGCCCGACGCGTCCTGGGCGACGGCCAGCAGGCAGGGCACGCCGGCGCCGCGCTGATATTCCGAACGCACCGTATGGCCGGGCCCCTTGGGCGCGATCATGAAGACATCGAAATCCTCTCTCGGCTCGATCAGCTTGAAATGGATGTTGAACCCGTGGGCGAAGGCGAGCGCCGCGCCCTTCTTCATGTTGTCCTTGAGATCGTCCCGGTAGAGGGCCGCCTGGAGCTCGTCCGGCACCAGGACCATGACGATGTCGGCCCATTTCGCGGCTTCCGCCGGGCTCATCACCTTCAGACCGGCGTCCTCGGCCTTCTTGATGCTGCCCGAGCCGGCGCGAAGGGCGACGACGATGTCCTTGACCCCGCTTTCCTTGAGATTGATGGCGTGGGCGTGCCCCTGGCTGCCGTAGCCGACGATGGCGATCTTCTTCGACTTGACGAGATTGACGTCGGCGTCCCGATCGTAGAATACGCGCATGATGGGTTCCCTCTCCTGCTGCCGCCCGGCGTCCCTTTCCGGCCTCGGCCTCAAGGACTCCGGCGGCGGTAAGTGCTAGATGGGCTTTTCGCCCCTGGCGATGGCCACGACCCCGGTACGCGAGACCTCGACGAGGCCCAGCGGCATCATCAGCTTGATGACGGCCTCGAGCTTCTCCGTCGCGCCGGTGATCTCGAAGACGAAGGAGCGGTTGGTGCTGTCGACGACCCGGGCGCGGAAGATGTCCGCGATCCTCAGTGACTCCACCCGTTTCTCGCCGGAGCACGCGACCTTGATCAGGGCCAGTTCGCGCTCGACATGGGGGCCTTCCCCGGTGTGATCGCTTACCTTGTGGACCGGCACCAGACGCGACAGTTGTGCCTTGATCTGTTCGATGATCATCGGCGTGCCCGAGGTGACGACGGTGATGCGGGAAACCGAATTCCGCTTATCGACCTCGGCCACGGTCAGGCTCTCGATATTGTATCCGCGCCCCGAAAACAGGCCGATGACCCGCGCGAGGACGCCGGTCTCGTTGTCCACAAGAACCGAAATCGTGTGCTTGTTGACCTCTTCTTCCACCAGATCTCACTCCGAAACATACGGGCTCGGAGCCGCAACATACCACAAATCGGACCGGAGCGAAGACCCCCGGAGCGCTCATCTAAACGAGCACCATGCCCTCTTCGGACACCGGCGTCTTGGCCTTGTCGTCGGGACCCAGAAGCATCTCGTTATGGGCCGCTCCCGACGGGATCATGGGGAAGCAGTTCTCCATCTGATCCACCACGACGTCGACGATCACCGGACGGTCGGTGGCGAGCATCTCCGAGATCACGCCGTCGACCTCGTCGGGCTTTTCCGCCCGCAGGCCGACGGCGTAGAACGATTCGGCGAGCTTGACGAAATCCGGCAGCGCGGCGGTGTAGGTTTCGGCGTAGCGGCCGCCATAGAGCAGTTCCTGCCACTGGCGCACCATGCCCATATACTGGTTGTTGAGGATGAAGATCTTAACCGGCAGCCGGTACTGGCAGGCGGTCGACATCTCCTGGATGTTCATCAGGATCGACGCCTCGCCGGCGATGTCGATGACCAGGGCGTCGGGATGGGCGATCTGCACCCCGATCGCCGCCGGCAGGCCGTAGCCCATGGTGCCCAGCCCGCCCGAGGTCATGAAGCGCTTCGGCTTCTCCAGCTTGTAAAATTGGGCGGCCCACATCTGGTGCTGCCCGACCTCGGTGGTGATGTAGACGTCGCGCTTCTTGGTGAGCTCGTAAAGGCGCTGGAGCGCGAACTGAGGCTTGATGATGGTGTCCGACATCTCGTAGGCAAGGCAGTCGCGGCCCTGCCAGGCGCGGATCCGCTTCCACCACTTCCCCACCGCCTTCTCGTCGGTGCGGCACTCCCCTTCCTTCCACCGCTTGATTATCTGTCTGAGGACGGTCCCGACATCGCCGATGATGGGCAGATCGACCATCACGTTCTTGTTGATCGATGTCGGATCGATGTCGATCTGGATCTTCTTCGAACCGGGCGAGAACTCCGAGAGCTTGCCCGTAACCCGGTCGTCGAATCGCGCCCCCACGGCGATCATCACGTCGCAATGGTACATCGCCAGGTTCGCTTCATAGGTGCCGTGCATGCCGACCATGCCGATGAACTGGGGATCGGTTCCCGGGAAACCGCCGAGACCCATGAGCGTATTGGTGCAGGGAAAGCCGGTCATCCGCACGAGCTGCGTCAGCAGGCGCGATGCCGCGGGACCTGAGTTGATGACCCCGCCCCCGGTATAGAAGATCGGCCGCTTGGCGCCGGCGATCAGACGCACGGCTTTTTCGATCTGATCGGGTTCGCCCTTCAATTTGGGCCGGTAGGTCTTGTGCTTGGTTTGGCGCGACGTCGTGTAGACCGCCCCGGCCTGTAAAATGTCCTTCGGCAGGTCCACCACCACCGGGCCGGGCCGGCCGGATGATGCGACGTAAAAGGCCTCGTGCAGGACCCGCGCCAAATCGTCGATGCTTTTGACCAGGTAGTTGTGCTTGGTGCACGGCCGGGTGATGCCGGTGGTGTCGGCCTCCTGGAAAGCGTCGTTGCCGATCAGATGCGTCGGCACCTGGCCGGTGAGGCAGACCACGGGGATGCTGTCCATCAACGCGTCCGTCAGGCCGGTGACCGCATTGGTCGCGCCCGGCCCCGAGGTCACCAGGACGACGCCGACCTTGCCGGTGGAGCGCGCGTATCCTTCGGCGGCATGCACCGCGCCGCCTTCCTGGCGGACCAGGATGTGACGGATGGCTACCTGTTGGTACAGGGCGTCGTAGATCGGCAGAACGGCGCCGCCGGGATAGCCGAAAATGACGTCGACGCCCTGATCCACCAGCACCTTGAGTACGATCTCGGATCCGGTCAGTTGAGCGTCATCCATCTCGTTCATCTCCACGCAAATAAAAGTTGGTCCGAACCGCGGCCCAGGAAGGACCCGCCCGACGAAATATTACCCGGTCACGGGTGGACCGGGCACCATCGCCGAATGCGACCAAGAGGGGGGCAAGCGCCAATGATCCCCATGCCGCGCTTTCGGCCCCGCAGGGAGCGCAAAACTAGTCTTTCACCGCTCCGTGGTCAAGGATAATGACATAATAAATGAAAAGATTGTTTCGTTAAAACTTTCTGAATATTGCGCGTAAATGACCTCATCGGCGCCCATCTGGCGCCGGAACCAGGTAAGCTGCCGCTTGGCGTAATTTCGCGTCGCCTGCTTGGCGCGCGATATGGCTTCGTCGATGCTGATAGCCCCATGGATAAAGCCGAGGAGCTCGCGCACGCCGAGCACCTTCATGACCGGCAGTTCGGGATCGAGACCCCGCGCAACGAGCGCCTTGGCCTCCTCGACCGCGCCATCGGCGATCATCCGCTCGAAGCGCGCGTCGGAGGCGGCGTAAAGCGCCTGCCTGGGGGGGTCGAACATCACGGTCTTGAACGCCAGGCCCGGCGGCGGGCCGGCGCCATCGGCGCCATGCCACGAAGAGAGCGAGCGGCCCGTCGCCCGCAACACCTCCCAGGCGCGGATGAGGCGCTGGGAATCGCCGGGATCGAGGCGGGCGGCCGCTTCCGGGTCGAGGTGGACAAGCTCCCGATGGAATGCCTCCCCGCCAAGCCGGGCATGGAGTTCTCGCGCCGATGCCCGTACCTCGTCGGGAACCTCCGGTATCGGCGCAAGCCCCTCCATCAGGGCCTTGAGGTAGAGCCCGGTGCCGCCGACGACGACCGGCAATTTTCCACCCGCAAGGGCGGCGCCGATCTCATCCAGCGCCATCTCGCGCCAGCGCCCGGCCGAACACGCCTCGCCGGGGGCGATGGTGCCGTAAAGCCGATGCGGAACGCGGGCGCGGGCCGCGGCGCCGGGCTGGGCGGTGAGGACTTCCACATTCCGGTAGACCTGCATGGCGTCGGCGTTGATGACGACGCCGCCGAACCGTTCCGCCACCGCCAGGGCGAGGGATGACTTGCCGCTCGCGGTCGGTCCGGCGATGACGAGGACGCAGGACGCCACTTGCCCCGTCTCCGCGCTTCCCCCAGCAGTTTGGCATCGGTCGGTCATGGCATGATTCCCAACGAATTCCGGTGCTGTTCAGGCACGCCCGATGGCCCCGGTCCCGCGGCATGGATGGCGCTTGTCAACACTGCCGGAGGCACCCAATATGCCCCCATGCAGAACGTCCTCACCCTGATCGCCGGCGCCAAGAAGGGCGATGGGGATGATAGCACCGCCGGCGGTCTGATTCTCGATGATACCATTGCCGGGATGGCGCTGGACGCCCTCGGGGAATCGGGGGCCCGGGCCGAAGCCGTGGACTGGCTGGCGCCGGGGATCGCCTGCGACATCGCCTTTTCCGCCCCCGACCTCGGGAAATCCCAATCGGCGGTATGCAAGGCGCTGGGGACACTTGGCGTCGATGTGGCGGTCCAGGCGCGCCAGGGGCGGCGCAAGAAGCTGCTGATCGCCGACATGGAATCGACCGTGATCGAGAACGAGATGCTCGACGAATTGGCCGACCTCATCGGCCGGCGCGAGAAGGTCGCGGACATCACCCGGCGCGCCATGAACGGCGAGATCGACTTCACCGCGGCGCTGAATGAGCGGGTCGGGCTGTTGGCCGGCATGCCGGCCGATATTCTCGACCGCGCCCTTGAACGCGTGACGCTGACTCCCGGTGCCGACACCCTGGTCCGGACCATGAGGGCCAATGGGGCCTATGCGGCCCTGATTTCCGGCGGGTTCACCTGTTTCACCGGTGCCGTGCGGGACCGCCTCGGCTTCGATTTCGATCAGGCGAATGAGATCGAGATCCGCGACGGCAGGCTGACGGGCGCGGTCAGGCAACCGGTGCTGGGGCCAGCGGACAAGCGCGCGGCGCTCGAACGCCTGGCGGGGCAACGCGGATTGCCGCTTTCGGCGACGCTCGCCGTCGGCGACGGCGCCAACGATCTCGAGATGTTGCAGGCGGCGGGGCTGGGGGTGGCATACCACGCCAAGCCGTCGGTGGCGGCGGCGGCGCCTTTACGGGTGGAGCACGGCGACTTGACCGCCCTTCTTTATCTCCAGGGATACCGCCAGGACGAATTCAGCGATTGAAGCGCGCCTAGCGGGGGGGGGCGATCAGCTCTCGGCGATCGGCAACACCACGAAGCGCTGGTCGTTCTGGCGTTCGATCAGCAAAAGGACGGACTTGCGTTTGGCCGAACGGGCCTTCTCGACCACGGACTTGACGTCGCCCGGGGTCTCGACCTTGTCCTGGCTGACTTCGAGGATGATGTCGCCTTTCCGGATGCCTTTCTTCTTGGCGACCGAATCGTTCTTGACGCGGGTGACGATGATCCCCTTGGTTTCATCGTCGAGTTTGAAGCGTTCGCGTAATTTCGGTGTGATCGCCGACAGGGTGAGGCCGAGCATGCTGACCGTTCCCTGGCCGCTGTCCTTGCCCTGGACCTCGGCCTTGACGGTAACCTCTTCCTTCAACTCGCCGATGGTGACGTCGATCACCTTTTTTTCGCCCTTGCGCCACAGTTCGACCTCGACGGTCTTGTCGATCGGGGTCTCGGCGACGATGCGCGGCAGTTTACGCATGTCGCTGACCTCCTTGTCGTCGAAACGCAAAATCACGTCGCCGGCCTCGATGCCGGAGTTCTTCGCCGGGCCGCCGTCGCTGACGCCGGCGACCAGGGCGCCGCGGGTCTTGTCGAGGCCGAGGCTTTCGGCGATCTCCTCGGTCACGGTCTGGATCCGCACCCCCAGCCAGCCGCGCCGCGTCCGCCCGTGCTTGCGCAACTGGTCGACCACCGTCTTGGCAAGCGCCGAGGGCACGGCGAAGCCGATGCCGACGCTGCCGCCTGAAGGCGAAAAGATGGCGGTATTGACGCCGATCACCTTGCCCTCGAGGTTGAACATCGGGCCGCCGGAATTGCCGCGGTTGATCGAGGCGTCGGTCTGCAGGTAGTCGTCATAGGGGCCTGAATTGATGTCCCGCGCGCGGGCCGAGATGATGCCCGCCGTCACCGTCCCGCCAAGGCCGAACGGGTTGCCGATGGCGACCACCCAGTCGCCGACCCGGCTCTTGTTCGAATCCCCCCACTCCACGGCGGTAAGCGGCTTGTCGGTCTCGACCTTCAGCAGGGCCAGGTCGGTCTTCTTGTCGCGGCCGACGATCGTGGCCTTGAGATTGGTGTCGTCCTGCAAGATGACGGTGATTTCATCCGCCTCCTCGATGACGTGGTTGTTGGTGACGATGTAACCGGCGGGATCGATGATGAATCCCGATCCCAGCGAGCTGACCCGCCTCGGCGTCGATTCGGGACGGTTGCGCTCGAGGAATTCGCGGAACCAATCCTCGAACGGCGAGCCGGGGGGGAACTGGGGAATCTCCGGTCCGCGCTGGCTGCGCTCCCGGGTCACCTGGGTGGACGAGATGTTGACCACCGCGGGCAACAGTCTTTCCGCCAGGTCGGCGAAACTTTCCGGCGCCACCTTCGCCTGCGCCTCGAAAGGCGGGACCATGATGATAAAGGCCAGCAGCCCGGCCGCACACCAGATCAATGTATTCATGGGGAGGCCCCGGCGCGCGCGCGGGACCGGCAAGGGGGATATGATGAGACTTTGGGTCACAGGGAATCTCCGATCATTCATTCACGCGGCGGCACGGACCGTCTGGGGAAACAAGTGTGGCATGGGGAGCCGAATTTCAACTCCGCGCCGTGCCGCCGGGAAGATCATCACATGGGAGCGGCCACCATGGGGCCGCGATGCCTGGGAAGGTGGTATGCCATGAATATGGTTGAAATATGACGATCTGGCCAATTCCGTTCCCGCCCTCGATCACGAATCCGCCGGCGCCGACGCGCCCCTCAGCCCCTCAGCAGCCAGACGAAACCGACGCCAAGGGTCGCCGCGACCAATCCGGCGGCGCGCAAATTCGATGCGGAAAGTCCCAGAACCTGGACCATGAGGCGCTTCATGCCATCGGGAAACAAACTATAGACCACCCCCTCGATCACCAATACCAGGGCCAGGGCGGTCAACAGATCGGTCAGCATGTCCTACCAGGGTCCCTCCGGCGAAGGTGTTACTTGTTGTCCGGCTTCCTTTTCAACTTGCCCCTGGGATCGCCGAAAAAGCGGAAGAAGTCGCTGTCCGGCGACAACACCATGGTGGTGTCCTCGCCGATGGCTTCGCGATAGGCCTGCATGGAGCGGTAGAAGGCGAAGAATTCCGGGTCCTGGCCGAAGGCGTCGGCGTAGATCTTGTAGGAAAGCGCGTCGCCTTCGCCGCTCAGGATCTGGGCCTTCCTCTGCGCCTCGGCGAGAATGATGGTGCGGTCCCGATCGGCGCCGGCGACGATGCGCTGGCCGGCCTCGGCGCCCTGGGCGCGGTGCTCCTTGGCCTCGCGGACGCGCTCGCTCTTCATGCGTTCATAGACCGCCTCTTCGGTCTTCTGCGGCAGGTCGCTGCGGCGGATGCGCACGTCGATGACGTCGATGCCGAAATCGGCCGCCTCCGCCTTCACCCCCACCAGGATCCTGTCCATGATGCTCGCACGCTTCCCCGAGAGCACCGTCGTCAGCGTTTCGCCGCCGAGGATTTCGCGCAGTTTGGCGTTGATGATGGTGCCGAGCCTCTGGACCGCCACCCGCTCGTCCCGCACCCGCTGATAGAAAAGCAGCGGGTCGGCGATGTGGTAGCGCGCGAAGGCGTCGACCAGCAGCGGCTTCTGTCCCGCCAGGATGACGCGCTCCACCGGCGGATCGACATTCAACACCCGTTTCTCGTAGATGATGACCTGCTGCAGGATGGGCAGCTTGAAATGGAGGCCCGGCTGGGTGATCGTCCGTTTGAATTCGCCGAACTGCAGCACCAGCGCCTGTTGGGTCTGGTGGACCGTGAACATGGAGTTGAAGGCGACGATGCCAAGGACGACGACGACGATGCCGAGGATGGTCAGGATGTTCTTGCTCATTTGGCCGGCCCTCTGATTCGCTTCTGAACCTCCGGCAAGGGCAGGTAGGGCACCACGCCCTGGGACCCGGAGGCGCCGCTGTCGATGATGACCTTATTGGTCCGGCGCAGGATCTCCTCCATGGTTTCGAGATAGAGGCGCTGGGTGGTCACGTCCTTGGCCACCTTATATTCGTTGTAGACCGAGGTAAAACGGTTGGCGTCGCCCTCGGCGCGGGCGACGATCTCCCGCTTATAGCCCTCGGCCGCCTGCACCACCTTCGCCGCCTCGCCCCGGGCGCGGGGGATGATG
>JACZQV010000061.1 GCA_022545545.1 Pseudomonadota bacterium | reverse complement strand
TGAGGACCTTGGACAAGCTGCTGGGGACCAGCTTCTTCATGCCGGCGATGGTCTCGTTGGGGGAGCAACTCGAGTACGATGGCGGCAGCCCGCTGTTGTTCCAGCACCTGTTCTGGTTTTTCGGCCATCCCGAGGTCTACATCGTCGCCCTGCCGGCCTTCGGCATCGTCTCCGATCTGATCAGTGTCCATGCCAGAAGGAACATCTTCGGCTATCGGATGATGGTCTGGGCGATCGTGGCGATCGGGGCGCTCAGCTTCATCGTCTGGGCGCATCACATGTACGTCAGCGGCATGAACCCGTGGTTCGGGTTCTTCTTCGCCACCACCACGCTCATCATCGCCGTCCCCACCGCCATCAAGCTCTACAACTGGACGCTGACCTTGTGGAAGGGCAACATCCAACTCACGGTGCCGATGCTTTTCGCCATCGCCTTCATCATCACCTTTCTGAACGGCGGTATCACCGGCCTGTTCCTCGGCAATGTCGTCGTCGATGTGCCGCTATCGGACACCATGTTCGTGGTGGCGCATTTCCATATGGTGATGGGCGTGGCGCCGATTCTCGTCATTTACGGGGCGATATACCATTGGTACCCCTTGATAACCGGGCGAATGTTCAATGAAGCGCTGGGCCAATTTCACTTCTGGGTCACCTTCATCGGCGCCTATACGATATTCCTGCCCATCCACTATTTGGGCTTCCTCGGCGTGCCGCGCCGCTATTTCGAGATGGGAGACACCAGCTTCATCCCGCCATCGGCGGCGACGCTGAACGCGTTCATCACGGTCGTGGCGCTGATCGTCGGCTTCGCCCAACTGGTGTTCTTCTTCAACATGGCGTGGAGCTATGTGAAGGGCAAAGAATCCGGCCGCAACCCGTGGAAGGCCAACTCGCTGGAGTGGCAAACCGAAGAGTTTCCGCCGGGACACGGCAATTTCGGCGAGACGCTGCCGCTGGTCTATCGCTGGCCTTACTCTTATGGCGTGCCGGGCGTCGCCGATGATTACCTGCCGCAAAACGTTCCGCCGGATCAGGTCGTCACCGTCGAAGGCGCCGGGCACTCGGGCGCCTAGGCAGCCGATCAGTGGGTTTTCTCGATCATCTGACGGAGAAGCCCTGGCTGGAGGGAGAGGACCAGGGCGTTGACACCGACGGCGCCGGCATTTTTTCCGTGGCGACGCCGCAGCTCGGCCTACGGGTTTTTCTCGGCGTGGTCACGGTGCTGTTCACGCTCTTTATCGTCGCCTACACGGATCGGATGGTGGTTCGAGACTGGCGTCCCATGCCCGAGCCGTGGCTGTTGTGGGTGAACACCGCGTTACTGGTCGCCAGCAGCGTGGCGTTCCACCGGGCGTGGGTCGGCGCCGATCGGGGACAAATAGACGGCGTGCGGGCCGGTCTGCATGCGGCGGGCGTTTTCGCCTTTGCCTTCCTGGCCGGACAGCTCTTGGCGTGGCAACAACTGGTCGCCTTGGGTTATTTCGCGGCGTCGAACCCGGCCAACGCCTTTTTCTACCTGTTAACCGCGGTGCACGCCGTGCATCTGTTGGGCGGCCTGGTGGCCTGGGGCCGGACCACCGCCAAGGTGTGGCGCGGATTGACGCCGGGGCAAGTCCACCTCAGCGTCGAGTTATGCGCCGTTTACTGGCACTTCCTGCTGGTGGTTTGGCTGGTTATGTTTGGTCTGCTGTTGTTGACGTAAGGAGGACGAAGCGCACATGACACAAGCCGAGGCGACAAATACGGGAGCAGCGCTGGCGCCGCCCGAAGGCTTGGGGGGCGTCGTCGCCGACTGGTCATCGGACCAGCGGGCGTTCAAGAAGGTCCCCTGGGGCAAGGCGATGATGTGGATCTTCCTCCTCAGCGACACCTTCATCTTCAGCATTTTCTTGCTGTCCTACATGACGGTGCGGATGTCGACGACGGTGCCTTGGCCCTACCCCAGCGATATTTTCGCGTTGAGTTTTGGCGGCGAGCCCATCCCTCTCATCCTCATCGCCATCATGACCTTTATCCTGATCACCAGCAGCGGCACGATGGTCCTGGCCGTCAATTACGGCTATCGAAGTGACCGTGTCAGAACCATGATCTACTTGCTGATTACGGCACTGTTCGGCGCCACCTTCGTCGGCATGCAGGCCTTCGAGTGGACCAAGCTGATCGTCGACGAGGGCGTGCGGCCCTGGAGCAACCCCTTCGGCGCGCCCCAGTTCGGCTCGGTCTTTTTCATGATCACCGGCTTCCACGGCTTTCACGTCTCGGTCGGCGTGCTCTTCCTGTTCATCATTGCCCGCAAGGTTTGGCGGGGAGAATTCGACACCGGGAAGCGCGGCTTTTTCACCAGCCGCAAGGGAAACTACGAGACCGTCGAAATCATGGGCCTTTATTGGCACTTCGTCGATCTGGTGTGGGTCTTCATCTTCGCATTGTTTTATCTTTGGTAAGGCTTGAAACATGGCAAACACAGAGGCACACGCAGAGGTGCACACAGAGGCGCACGCAGAGGCGCACCCGGAAGGCCAACAGCATCCCCTTGGCATCTATATCAAGATTTGGGCATTGCTGTTCGTTCTCAGCGCGTGTTCCTATCTCGTCGACTACGTCGGTCTCCAAGGTTACCTCAGGTGGTTCCTGATTCTCCTGTTCATGTTGATGAAGGCCGGCCTGATCGTCGCCGTTTTCATGCACATGATGTGGGAGCGCCTCGCCCTGCTCTATGCCATTGCGGTGCCGCCGATCCTGGTGATGGTGTTCGTGTTCCTGATGACTCACGAAGCCGACAACACCTTCTCGTTGCGGGGCCTTTTCTTCGGGGCGGGACCCTGAAGCGTTACGCCCCGACGCCTCTCCGCTGACCGTCGGGGGGTTGATTTCGCCGGCCCTGGCCCATGGTTCCGGCGGCGCCGGGGCCTCGGCGGGCTTCGGGCCATTGGTTCTCCTGGCGGTCGGTATCGTTGTTGTCCCGTTGGCCGAGAAGAAGTGGCGCAACCGCAAGCGACAGCACGCCGGCATCGGTCAATGACGGCACCGCTTGGCGCCCGGCGGCGCTTACCTTACCTTTTCAGCATCTACGGATAACCGGGGACCAGGACGAATGGGGCGGCTCAGCGCTCCACGACCTTGCGGTACAGATGCCAGGTCGCATGTCCGAGCACCGGCATCACGACGGCGAGGCCGAAGAGAAAGGGCAAGGAGCCGGCCACCAGGGAGCCGGCGACGATCAAACCCCACATCGCCATCGTCACCGGGTTGGCGATGACCGATCTTACCGATGTATGTATCGCCGTCATGGCGCCGACGTCCCGGTCTATTAGCAACGGAAAGGACACCACGCTGATGGCCAGCACCACGACGGCGAAGAGGAAGCCGACGCCGCAGCCGACGATTATGAGCCCCCAGCCGGCGGGGGTGGTGAAAATCTGGCGCACGAACTCCTCGATCGACGCCGGCACCGCGTCGCCGAAAAACAGCCGGTAAATGGCCATCGCCGCGCCCAACCAGGCGAAATAGATCGCCATCATCACGGCGCTGAGCGTCACGATGGCGCGGATGGACGGGGACCGGAGAACGTCGAAGGCGTGGGCCCAGGTGACATCGAGACCCAACTCGCGGCGGCGGCTCAGCTCGTACAAGCCGATCGCCGCCATCGGGCCAAGCAGGGCGAATCCGGCAAGCATTGGAAAGATCAGCGGCAGTATGTCGTAGCCGGCCGCAAGCCTGATCAAGATGAGACCGACGATCGGATACAAGATGACAAGGAGAAGCACGTGGCTTGGCTTGGCCTTGAAGTCGTCGACCCCCCTGGTCAAAACGTCCCACAGGTCCGCCGGGCCAATCTTGCGGATCATCGGTCGATCGGGGCTCGCGTAAGCGTCGGTGATCGCCTTTTCGTCCGCCATGGTCGTGCCTCCTGAACCGCTGGTCGAAGCGGTCGCAACGCCAAAGGTGACACGGATCGCCCGTTCCGGCCGCTGGTCACGTCAAGCTGCGACCCGCAGTCTTGATGATTATACGCCGTCGGTCGCGCTTTGTCGCCTCGCCCGTGAAACCGGTATCACCCCTTTTTGTGCCCGCGGCGCCCGCCCGCGGTCGGTTCTTTGGGTTGAGGGGCGCCTGTCCCCTGGTGTAGTTTGCGCCATCCCATGCCTCGGCCCGAGGCCCGGTCGCGGTGGCGGCCGGTGGCATCGGGATGAGGCTTGCGCGATATCGGCGACCCCTATATTTAGACCAGGGATCAGGCCCTCTGCCGACGGCAAAAGGAAACGAAGCATGATTTTCAGGACGGTACCCGCCGCCCTCGCGTCCCTGTTTATCCTAGGCGCCGGCGGGGCGGTATCGGCGGGTGCGCCTGAACCATGGCAGTTGGGTTTTCAGGCCCCGGCCTCGCCGGTGATGACGGACATCAACGATCTCCACAATTTTCTGCTCTGGATCATCATCGTCATCGCGCTGTTCGTGACCGGCCTTCTGCTTTTCGTGGTGATCCGGTTCGGGGCCAAGCGCCATCCGGTTCCCACGAGAACCACCCACAACACCGTGATCGAGGTCATCTGGACCGTGGTCCCGATCATGATACTGGCTGTTATAGCCGTTCCCTCGTTCAGGCTTCTCTATTTCATGGACCGCATCGAGGCGCCCGAGATGACGCTGAAGGCCATCGGCCATCAATGGTACTGGTCCTATGAGTATCCCGACCATGGCAATTTCACCTTCGACAGCACGATGATTCCGGACGAGGACATCAAGCCCGGCCAGAAGCGTCTGTTGGAGGTGGACAACCGCGTGATATTGCCGGTCGACACCAACATCCGGATCCTCATGACCTCCACGGACGTGCTTCACGCCTGGGCGGTGCCGGCCTTCGGCATCAAGACCGACACCATTCCCGGGAGGCTGAGTGAAGCCTGGGTGCGGATCGATCGCGAAGGGGTCTATTACGGCCAATGTTCGGAACTTTGCGGAATCCATCACGGGTTCATGCCCATCGCCGTCGAGGCCGTGTCCAAGGAAGCCTTCAAAAAATGGGTCGAGACGGCGAAGAAGAAGTTCGCGCGGGCCGACACCGCGGCGCCGGTTGCGCTCCTCGCCAGCGCCGGCGGGCCGTCGCCACGCCGAAGCGGCTCTCGCCTCGGCGAAGCCTCCGGTGAAGCCAGGGCCGGCCGCCGAGGCGGGCGGTAGGGAGACGGTGCACATGAGTGTCGGCGTCGCTTCCGGGGCCGGTGGCGCGCACGCCCACCCGACGGGGTGGCGGCGCTGGGCCTATTCGACCAACCACAAAGACATCGGCACGATGTATATCGTCTTCGCCGTGTTCGGGGGCGTTCTCGGCGGCGTGATGTCGATCCTCGTCCGCATGGAATTGGGCGCGCCCGGTAACCAGGTCCTGGGCGGCGACTATCAATTCTTCAACGTGCTGATCACGGCCCATGGCCTGATCATGGTGTTCTTCCTCGTCATGCCGGCATTGATGGGCGGGTTTGGCAACTGGATGGTGCCGCTGATGATCGGCGCCCCGGACATGGCCTTCCCGCGCATGAACAACGTCAGTTTCTGGCTGCTGATCCCCTCGGCGATCCTGCTCGTGGGCTCGACCTTCGTGGGCGAGGGTCCCGGGGTAGGGTGGACGGTGTATGCGCCGCTCAGCACCTATGGTTCACCCGGACCCGCGGTCGACATGGCGATCCTCAGCCTGCATCTGGCCGGCGCGTCGTCGATCCTCGGCGCCATCAACTTCATCACCACCATCTTCAACATGCGCGCGCCGGGCATGACGCTCCACAAGATGCCGCTGTTCGTGTGGTCGGTGCTGGTTACGGCGTTCTTACTGCTCCTCGCCCTGCCCGTTCTTGCCGGGGCGATCACCATGCTGCTGACCGACCGGAACTTCGGCACCACCTTCTTCGATCCCGCCGGCGGCGGCGATCCGGTCCTCTACCAGCACCTGTTCTGGTTCTTCGGCCACCCCGAGGTCTACATCCTGATCCTGCCGTCGTTCGGCATCATCAGCCAGGTGGTGGCCACCTTCTCGAAGAAGCCGGTGTTCGGTTACCTCGGCATGGCCTACGCCATGGTGTCGATCGGCGTCATCGGCTTCATCGTGTGGGCGCACCACATGTACACGGTTGGCCTGGATGTCGACACCCGCGCCTACTTCATCTCCGCGACCTTGGTGATCGCGGTGCCGACGGGCATCAAGATCTTCAGCTGGATCGCCACCATGTGGGGCGGCTCGATCACGTTCCCCGCGCCGATGCTGTTTGCCCTTGGCATGATCTTCCTGTTCACGGTCGGCGGCGTTACCGGCGTGGTGCTGGCCAATGCCGGAGTGGATGTAGCGCTCCATGACACCTATTACGTGGTCGGCCATTTCCACTACACCATGTCGATGGGCGCCCTGTTCGGGATCTTCGCGGGTTTCTATTACTGGATCGGTAAGATGTCGGGCCGCCAATATCCGGAATGGCTGGGCAAGATCCATTTCTGGATCATGTTCATCGGCGTCAATTTGACCTTCTTCCCGATGCATTTCCTGGGCCTCGCCGGCATGCCACGGCGCATCCCGGATTATCCGGACGCCTTCGCCGGCTGGAACATGGTATCTTCGACCGGGTCCTACATTTCTGGGTTTGGCGCGGTGCTGTTCCTCTACATCGTCTATAGGACGCTCAGCGCCGGCGACAGGGTGGCCGAGAATCCCTGGGGCGAAGGCGCCACGACCTTGGAATGGACGGTGACATCGCCGCCGCCTTTCCACAGCTTCGAGGAACTGCCCGAGATCAGGTGAATGACGGGCCCGGCCGGGGGCCAGGCCATATCAGAGGAGGAGTTGCGTGTCCGATACCACACTCAGGGTCGGGAGCCCAAGGCATCCAAGCCCGTTCGAGGACGTTTCCGGCGTCGGTGATTACTTCGCGCTGTTGAAACCCAGGGTCATGTCCTTGGTCGTGTTCACCGGCTTCACCGGCTTGTTCCTGGCGCCGGGCAACCTTCATCCGGTCCTGGCCGCGGTGGCGCTGTTGTGCATCGCCGTCGGCGCCGGCGCCGCCGGGGCGATCAACATGTGGTACGACCGCGACATCGACGCCGTCATGAAGCGGACCCGCAACCGGCCCTTGCCGGCGGGCCGGGTCGATCCCGGCGCGGCCTTGGGATTCGGCGTCACCCTCGGTATCGGCGCGGTGATGATCATGGGGCTCGCGGTCAACCTCGTGGCGGCGGCCTTGCTCGCCTTCACCATCGGCTTTTACGTCTTCGTCTACACCATGTGGCTCAAGCGGCGCACGCCCCAGAACATCGTCATCGGCGGTGCCGCCGGCGCCTTCCCGCCGATGATCGGCTGGGCGGCCATGAGCGGCGAGGTGAGCCTCGCCCCGGTGTTGCTGTTCGCCATCATCTTCATGTGGACGCCTCCCCATTTCTGGTCCTTGGCGCTTTGTAGCCGCGACGATTACGAAAAAGCCGGGGTGCCGATGCTCCCCGTGGTGGCGGGGGCGCGCGAAACCAAGAAACAGATACTGCTTTATGCCATCGGGTTGGCGCCTCTCGCCATGGCCCCCTACGCGCTTGGCATTTTGGGGGCGCTTTACGGCGTTACCGCGTTCGCGCTCGGCGCGCTCTTCGTGCTTGGCGCGGTGTGTGTATGGTTCGATGGCGCCAACGGATCGGCGAAGCGGATGTTCGCCTTCTCGATCCTCTATCTCTTTTTGCTGTTCACCGCGATGATCGCGGACCGGATGATCATGGACGGCCCGGCGCCGGCCACCGCCGCGACGTGCCTGGTAGGGATCTGTGTCTGAGATGGCCGGGGACCGTCGCATTTCCGAGCAGCACAGGCGCCGGCGCTCCAGGAACCTGGCGCTGGCGGCGGTCCTGCTGGGACTGGTGGCGCTGTTTTACGCCGTCACCCTGGTGAAGTTCGGCGGGAGTTGAGGATGGGACCGCATCGGCGCCGGCGAAACACCTTGGTGGTCGTGGGCCTTGTCGCGGTGGTCGTGGGCATGGCCGGCCTGAGCTTCGCCGCCGTGCCGCTCTACCGCCTGTTCTGCCAGGTCACGGGCTTCGGCGGTACCACGCAATCGGCCCTCGCGGCGCCCGGCGCGGTGGGTGAGCGCGTCATCACGGTTCAGTTCAATGCCGATGTTTCCCCGGCGCTGCCGTGGCGTTTCCAGCCCGTCCAGCGGAAGGTGAAGGTGCGGGTAGGGGCGCGGAGCCTCGCCCGTTACCGGGCGGAAAACCTTTCGGACACGCCCCTTACCGGGGTAACGACGTTCAACGTCACGCCCTACAAGGCGGGTGTTTACTTCAAAAAGATAGAATGCTTCTGCTTTACCGAGCAAAGCCTGGCCCCGGGCGAGAGCGTCGAGATGCCGGTCACGTTCTTCATCGATCCCGAGATCGTCAATGACCGGAACCTCGACGATGTAACCATCATCACCCTTTCCTACACCTTTTTCCGCGCCAAGAACGCCGGCGAGAGGAGGGCGGCGAGCGAGGGCGCCGGCGAAACGGGACGCCAGGTTGGGTACGGCGATGTTAACGAGAGAAGCGGGACCGTGCGGGCGAACTGACGCCGCCCGCGCCGGCCTATCGAGCCCCTTTGGGGCGCCGGAATTCGGTTCACGCGCGTAGATTTAGGTTCGGTTCCTCGGAGAAGTTGGCAATGGCGGACATTGACGCCGGCGGGCACGAACAGAAACATCCCTACCACCTCGTCGAGCCGAGCCCGTGGCCCGTGGTCTGCGCCGCGTCGGTCTTTGTCCTCGCCGTCGGGGCCATCTTGTTCATGCACGATGTTACCTCCTGGGTGTTGTATATCGGCACCGCCATGTTGCTGTTCACCATGTTCAGGTGGTGGCGCGACGTCGTGCGCGAAGCGACCTTTGAGGGCCATCACACGCCGACGGTGCAGATCGGCTTGCGCTACGGCATGGCGCTGTTCATCGCCTCTGAAGTGATGTTCTTCTCGGCTTTCTTCTGGGCCTACTTCGGCGCCGCCCTGTTCCCCGCCGAGGCCACCGGAGGGGTATGGCCGCCGAAGGGGATCGAGACCTTCGATGTCTGGGACCTGCCGTTCCTGAACACCCTGATCCTGTTGACCTCCGGCGTGACCGTCACCTGGGCCCATCACGCCCTGATCGAGGACGACCGGCGGGGCCTGCTGGTCGGCTTGGCGGTGACGATCGGGCTGGGCATAACCTTCACCGGCATCCAGGCGTTCGAGTACTCCCACGCGCCGTTCGCCTTCAAGGGCGGCATCTATCCCACCACTTTCTTCATGGCCACCGGGTTCCACGGCTTCCATGTCATCATCGGCACGACCTTCCTGACCGTCTGTCTGTACCGGGCCTGGAAGGGCCATTTCAAGCCCGACCATCATGTCGGGTTCGAGGCCTGCGCCTGGTACTGGCACTTCGTCGACGTGGTATGGCTATTCCTGTTCACCGCCATCTACTGGTGGGGATCCTAGTGCGGTTGTTAGTCATCCACACAACCCATCACCGGTGGAAATCCACCCGGCCATGAGCGCCTACCAAGAACTCGAGCGGCGCTTCGCCCGGCACTCGCAACTCCGCGATGTCGCCGCCATGCTGCACTGGGACACCGCGGTGATGATGCCGCCGGGCGGCGCCGAGGCCCGCGCCGGCCAGCTCGCCACCCTTGACGTCGTGGCCCATGAGATCCTCATCGATCCGGGCTTGGCCGCGCTCATCGAAGAGGCTTCCGATGCCGACGGTCTCGATCCCTGGCAGGGCGCGAACTTGAGCGAGATGCGCCGCATCTGGGGCCACGCCAACGCCGTCGGCTCCGATCTCGTCGCCGCCCTGTCGCGGGCGTCGTCGGCCTGCGAGATGGCGTGGCGGACGGCGAGGCAGGAGAACGACTTCGCTTCCATCATCGCCCCGGCGGAGGAATTGCTGGCGCGCCTGCGCGAATCAGCCCGGGCCAGGGGCGAGAAACTTGGGCTCGGCGATTACGACGCCTTGCTGGATCAATACGAACCCGGCGCCAGGAGCGCCCAAATCGATACGGTGCTCGACGATTTGGCCTCGTTCCTGCCGGACTTTCTCGAACGCGTCCTCGCCCATCAGGCAGATCAGCCGGCGCCCCTCGCCCTCGAAGGGCCGTTCGATACCGGCGCCCAGAAAAAGCTTTGCGTCGCCTTGATGAAGACACTGGGCTTCGATTTTTCGCGCGGGCGTCTCGACGTCTCCCACCATCCCTTCTGCGGCGGCGTGCCCGAGGACGTGCGCATCACCACGCGCTATGACGAAAAGGACTTCATGCCGGCGATGATGGCGGCGCTGCACGAGACCGGCCACGCCCTTTACGAGCAGGGGCTGCCCGATCGGTGGCGTCACCAGCCGGTGGGCGGGGCCCGCGGCATGGGCCTGCACGAAAGCCAGTCGCTGCTGATCGAGATGCAGGCCTGCCGCGGCCGGGAATTCCTTTCCTTCGCCGCGCCGATGATCCGCGACGCCTTCGGGGCCGACGGCGAGGCGTGGGAGGCCGACAACATCTATCGCCTCGGCATCCTGGTGAAGCCCGGGATGATCCGCGTCGACGCCGATGAAGTGACCTATCCCCTGCACGTGATTTTGCGTTACCGGCTGGAGAAGGCGATGATCGCCGGCGACCTCGCGATCAAGGATCTGCCCGGCGCCTGGAACGACGCCATGGGGGAGTTCCTCGGGCTCACCCCCGCCAACGACGCCGAGGGATGCTTGCAGGACATCCACTGGTACGACGGGGCGTACGGTTATTTTCCGACCTATACGCTGGGCGCGCTGGCGGCGGCGCAACTGTTCGAGGCCGCGGCTGACGCCCTGGCGGGGCTCGGCGCCGACCTCGCCCGGGGCGATTTCTCGAGGCTGATCGGCTGGCTCAAGGCCAACATTCACGCCAAGGGCTCGTCCCTCACCAGCGACGAGCTGATCGCCGCCGCCACCGGCCGGCCCCTTGATTCACGGGCCTTCAAGCGCCACCTGGAGACCCGGTATCTCGGCTGAATTTCGTGCCGTGACAGGGGGCGGGCGTGACCGGGGCGGAGGCTTGCCGGCGAAAGGCGCCGCGTATAGTCTCTAGGCCCGATCCGGCCAAACCGTTCCACCCCTGATTCGCTCGCGGTTGGAGGATTTGCTTTGCGTTATGTCAGCACCAGGGGGGCGGCCAAACCCCTTCGCTTCGATGAAGTCCTGCTCACCGGGCTCGCCCGTGACGGCGGCCTCTACGTGCCCGAATCCTGGCCCCGGCTGAGCCATGGGGAAATCCGCGCCCTCGCCGGCCTCCCTTATGCCCATGTCGCCTTGCGGGTGATGACGCCCTTCGTCGAGGGCGCGATCGAGACCGATGCCTTGGCCGGCATCATCGAGCGCGCTTACGCGCGCTTCGACCATCCGGCGGTGGCGCCGCTCAGGGAAATCGGCCCCAACCAATGGCTGATGGAGCTCTTCCACGGCCCGACGCTGTCGTTCAAGGACTACGCCATGCAGATCCTCGGCGGGCTGTTCGATCATGTGCTCGCCCGCCGTGGTGAGCGCGTGACCATCGTCGTCGCCACTTCCGGCGACACCGGCTCCGCCGCCATCGAGGCCTGCCGCGACCGCGCCGCGATCGAGATCTTCGTCCTCCATCCCAAGGGCCGGGTCTCCGAGGTCCAGCGCCGCCAGATGACGACGGTCGCCGCCGCCAACGTCCACAACATCGCGATCGAGGGCACCTTCGACGATTGTCAGGCTCTGGTGAAGGGCATGTTCAACGACCCTGGTTTCCGCGCGGACACGCGCCTGACCGGCGTCAATTCGATCAACTGGGCGCGGATCCTCGGCCAGACCGTCTATTACTTCGCCGCCGCCGCCACACTCGGCGCGCCGGAGAAGGAAATCGCCTTCTCGGTCCCGACCGGCAATTTCGGCAATATCTACGCCGGCTACGCGGCGCGGGCCATGGGGCTCCCCATCAGCCACCTGGTCCTGGCAACGAACAGCAACGACATCCTTTCGCGCTTCCTCGAGACCGGCGCGCTCAGGAGGGGCGAGGTCGAGCCGACGCTCGCCCCGAGCATGGATATCCAGGTGGCGAGCAACTTCGAACGCTTCCTGTTCGATCTCTATGGGCGCGACGGCTCGCGCCTGGCGCAGCAGATGGCGGCCTTCCAGGAAACCGGCGAGATCACCTTGGACGATGAACGCTTGGACGCCGCCAAGGAGATATTCGACGGCTTCAGGTTGGATGATGCCGGCACCGTCGCCACCATCGGCGCCGTCCATGAGGAGACCGGCGAGCTTCTCGATCCCCACACGGCGATCGGCGTCGCCGGCGCGCACGCCCATCGGCGCGACCCCGCCGTGCCCATGGTCTCGCTCGCCACCGCCCATCCCGCCAAGTTCCCCGAGGCGGTGGAGCGGGCGACCGGCCAACGCCCGGCGCTGCCCGAAGCCCTGGCCGACCTGTTCGAGCGCGACGAAAGGCTGGAGACCCTGGCCAACGATCTCGGCGCGGTCGAGGAATACGTGCGTGCCCGCGCGCCGGAGGCGAAGGTGGCATGAGCATCCAGGTGACGACGCTCGACAACGGGTTCAGGGTCGTGACCGATGTCATCGATACGGTGGAGACGGCCGCCGTCGGCGTCTGGGTCGGCGTCGGGGCGCGCCATGAGAAGAAGGAGATCAACGGCGTCGCCCATCTGCTCGAACACATGGCGTTCAAGGGCACGGAGCGGCGCTCGGCGCGGGCCATCGCCGAAGAGATCGAGTCCGTCGGCGGCCATCTCAATGCCTTCACCTCGCGCGAGAACACCGCCTATTTCGCCCGCGTGCTCAAGGACGACGTGCCGCTCGCCGTCGATATCCTGGCCGATATCCTGCAGAATTCGACCTTCGAGGCCGGGGAGCTCGAGCGCGAGCGCGCCGTGATCATCCAGGAGATCGGCCAGGCGTCGGATACCCCGGAAGACGTCGTCTTCGACCGATTCCAGGAAACCGCTTATCCCGGCCAGCCGCTGGGCCGGCCGATCCTGGGCTCGGCGGAGAATGTCGGCGCCATGTCGCGCGAGGTGATCGCCGGTTATATGCGCGAGAACTACGCCGCCCCGACGATGGTGTTGGCGGCGTCGGGCAGGGTCGAACACGACGCCCTGGTGACGATCGCCGAGGACGCCTTCGGCGGGCTGCCGACGAACGGTGGTCCGAATCGCGCCCCCGCGCGCTACCGGGGCGGCGACGTTTTCGAGTCCCGCGAGCTCGAGCAGGTCCACCTGGTGCTGGGTTTCGACGGCGTCCCCTTCAAGGACGATGACTATTTCACCCTTTCGGTGTTGTCCAACCTGCTGGGCGGCGGCATGTCCTCGCGCCTGTTCCAGGAAATCCGGGAGAAACGCGGCCTCGTCTACAGCATCTATTCCTTCACCGCCTCCTATGCCGACGGCGGGCTTTTCGGCGTCTATGCGGGCACCGGCGAGAAACAGGTCGAGGAGCTCCTGCCCGTGATGTGCGAGGAGATCGCCAAAGTCGGCGCCAGTATCGGCGAAGACGAGCTGGCGCGCGTCAAGGCGCAACTCAAGGCCGGCATCCTGATGGCGCTGGAAAGCACCTCCGCCCGGTTGGAGCGGATCGGCTCGCACATGCTGGTCTACGGCCGCGTGCTCGATGTCGCCGAGGTCGTCGATGCGATCGAGGCGGTCGACGCCAAGGCCATCGCCCGCATGGCGGCGAGGCTGATGGCGAGCCGGCCGACCTTCGCCGCCCTCGGCCCGGTCGGGCGCCTCGAGGCCATGGGTTCGCTCGCCGAACGGTTCGCCTAGCCACGGCGCAAAATAGACCCGGTCGAACGATTCCAGCTGGCGGGATAATGCGCCAGCGCCGTCATCCGATCGGCGTGGCCCTTGGCGCTCCCCGCCCCGTCCCGCCTGCGCGGCCGAAGCCGCTCTCGCCACGCCAGCGAAGCGTGGCGAAGGCCCGCTTCGGGACGTGGCCTTGCCAATACGCTTCTATTCTATAATATTCCCGCCATGAGCGCGCTCCTGGACCATCTGTTCTCATCGCCGCCGGACGAGCAACTGGTCGGTCCCAACGTCTTTTTGCGCCCGCCGAGGGACTCCGACTGGAAGGAGTGGGCCGAACTCAGGGAGGTCTCGCGGGACTTCCTCGTGCCCTGGGAGCCGACCTGGCCCAAGGACGCGTTGACCCGCTCGGCCTACCGCCGGCGGCTTCGCCATTATGCCGAGCAGTGGCGCAACGGTTCCGGATACAGCTTTTTCGTCGTCAGGCGCTCGGACGCGGTGCTGCTCGGCGGCCTGACGCTGAGCAACGTCCGGCGCGGCATCACCCAGAGCGGCTCGCTCGGCTACTGGATCGGCGAACCTTATGCCCGCAAGGGCGTCATGACCGAGGCGGTGCGCTCGGCGCTCTGTTTCTGCTTCGACAACCTCACGCTGCACCGCGTCGAGGCGGCGTGTCTTCCGGCCAACATCTCCAGCCGCAGGCTGCTCGATAAATGCGGTTTCAGGGAGGAGGGCTACGCCACCAAATATTTGAAGATCGACGGCGAGTGGGCCGACCACGTATTGTTCGCCAAGCTCCGCGAGGAAGCGATGAAACTCGTGCCGGGGCTGGCCGACGGCGGACGAGAGGCGGGCGAAGCCGCTGAATTCTAAGTTCCGGCTCTCCCGCAAGTGCTTGGCACCGGGCGCTCACCGTCATCCTTCCATGCAACTCGGTATGCCGACACCGTTCGCGCCGATCGGCCGGTCGCGCGCCAACCGCGGCGGCGCCAAGCGCGGTTACTTCTTGACGTCGGCGCCGACGCGCATGCGGATGATGCGGTCGGGGTCTCGGGGCGGCGAGCCGCGCTTGATCCTGTCGACATGCTCCATGCCTTCGATCACCTGGCCCCAGACGGTGTATTTGCCGTCGAGGTGCGACGCCGGCGCGAAATTGATGAAGAACTGGCTGTCGGCGCTGTCGGGATCGCGCGAGCGCGCCATGCCGAGGGTGCCGCGTTTGAACGGCTCGCTCGAGAACTCGGCGTCGAGATTCTTGCCGGATCCGCCCCGGCCGGTGCCGGTCGGATCACCGGTCTGGGCCATGAAGCCTGCGATCACCCGGTGGAAGATGATGCCGTCATAGAAGCCCTGGCGCGTCAGCTCCTTGATGCGGGCGACATGCTTGGGCGCGATATCGGGGCGTAGCTGGATGACGACCTCGCCGTATTCGAGGGTCAGGTAAAGCAGATTCTCGGGCTCCTGGGCGTTGGCGGTTCCGGTCTGCAGGGATAGGACGACCAGCAATATCCCCAATTTCTTGAAAAGACAATGCATGGGATCAGGCTCCGGTAATTGGCGTCGGGATAGGGGCCGGGCGGTTTCACCCTGTTGTTGGCTGCGAGCGCCCCCCAGCCTTGCCGGCGAAAATAAACATATCAGCGCCGATCCCGTCCAGAACTAAATCGTCACCGCCCGGCCCTCGGGGCGGAAGTGCGGGGAAGTCGCCGCAGCCAGGGCGCTACGGGGTTGCCTTCGCCGGCGCTGTTTGGCGCTGGGTCGTTATCGGCGGCCCATCACGAGGTCGGGGAATCGAAGAATCTTGGGCGGAAAAGGAACGATCAGCCCATTTAAGCGTGGCCGGCCTCGCCCGAGAGCATGGAGGAATCGATGCCGATCTTGGCCAGGGCGCGTTCCCACTTGTTGTCGAGGTCGGGGTCGAAGATCAGCTCGTCATCGGCGGGCACGGTGAGCCAGCCATTGGCGTGAATTTCGGCGTCCAGTTGCCCCGGTCCCCAACCGGCATAGCCGAGAGCGAGGAGATTGAGCCTCGGCCCGTTGCCGCTGGCGATGTCCTTCAGCACCTCCATCGTCGCCGTCAGTCCCACCCGCTTGTCGACAAGCATGGTGGCGTTCTGTACATAATCGGACGAATGAAGGACGAACCCCCGTCCCGTCTCCACCGGACCGCCGAACAGGACCTGGATCTTGTCGTCGACGACTTCGGCGTCGATGTTGAGTTGCTTCAAAAGGTCGGGGAAAGTGAGGGCCTCGATCTCGCGGTTTACCACCAGGCCCATTGCACCGTCGGCGGTGTGGGCACAAATATAGATGACCGTGCGCGCGAAGCGGGGGTCGTTCATCTGCGGCATGGCGATCAGCAGCTGCCCCGTAAGGTAGCCCGATCCTGATTTACCGGCTGTTGACGGCATTCCCTGAGCCCTACCAGACTAGCGAAAATTAACGTTACCTTATTTATATACCATAACACAAAATTGATGATATTTGAGCAATCATTGGCTGACAATCGCCGTTAAATTGGGAACCTATTTTACCGAAATGGGGGAATTTTCCTAAATGTCCACTGGTGACCATTCGTTCCGTGCCCGGCCCGAAACCGGTCCCGAATCCCCGAGGCCGGGCCGGTCCCTTGGGCGGCGGCCATTCGCTGGCCTTGCCTTGGCGCTGACGGTCTTGGCGTTGTCCTTGGCGGTCTGGCCCGCGCCCGCCGCCTTGGCGGCGGCGTCCGACTGGTCGCGGACCGATTATTCGAGGGTCAGGCTGGTCAGCGCCGTCGACGCCGCCGGTGACGGTCAGGTTCTTCTTCTCGGGCTCCAGTTCCGCATGGCGCCGAAGTGGAAGACCTATTGGCGCTCGCCCGGTGATGCGGGTTATCCGCCGAAGCTCGACTGGACGGGTTCGGAGAATGTTGCCGGCGCGGCCGTCTCCTGGCCCGTGCCCGCGCGTTACGCCATCTTCGGGCTCAACACCTTCGTCTACCAGGACGAGGTGGTGCTGCCGATCGAGATCACCCCCAGCGAGGCGGGAAAGCCGGTCCGTCTGCGCCTGGCCGTCGATTATCTGCTGTGCGACCAAATCTGTATTCCCTACGCGGCCAAGCTTGCCCTCGATTTGCCGGCCGGACCGGCGGTACCGAGCCGCTTCACCAACCTCATCGGCCGCTATGCCGCCCGCGTGCCCGGCAACGGCGCGGACCACGGCCTCGCCATAGAACAGGTGCGGCTCACCGGCAATGAAGCGGCGCCGGTGCTCGAGGTGCTCGCCCGTTCCAACCTCGCATTCACCAAGCCGGACATCCTGGTCGAAGGGCCGAAACAGCTGCAGTTCGGCATTCCCGATGTCGAGATTTCGGGCGGCGGTAAGATGGCGCTGTTGCGAATACCCGTCGCCGTCAGTGGCGAGACCGCGGTCCCGTCCAAGAGCCCGCGGCTTACCCTGACATTGGTCGACGGCGCGCGCGCCATGGAGAAGACGGTCACCGCCGTTCCCGGCATGGAAGAGGCGGCGCCCTTAAGCACCTTGTTCACCATCCTCGCCCTGGCGCTCTTGGGCGGTTTCATCCTCAACCTCATGCCCTGCGTGCTGCCGGTGCTATCCATCAAGCTTCTCGGTATGATCGAGCATGGCGGCGTTGAACGGGGCCGGGTCAGGCTCGGATTCCTGATGACGGCGGCGGGCATCCTGTTCTCGTTCCTGGTGCTGGCGGTGGCGGCCTTGGGGTTGAGAAGCGCCGGCGCCACCATCGGCTGGGGCATCCAGTTCCAGCAGCCCGTCTTCCTCGTCGCCATGTCTCTCATCCTCACCCTTTTCGCCTGCAATATGTGGGGAATATTCGAAATCCGCCTGCCCGGCTGGGCTTCCGGTCTCGCCGCCGGAGGCGGGGAGGGCCGGAGTCTCGGCGGCGCGTTTGGGCACGGCGCCTTCGCGACCTCGCTGGCGACGCCGTGCTCGGCGCCGGTCCTCGGCACCGC
>JACZQV010000060.1 GCA_022545545.1 Pseudomonadota bacterium | reverse complement strand
CGTACTCGAGTCCCAAGGCATTCGCGCACATCCTCACTTTGTTTGCCGGTGATGAAAAATCGAATCCGTAAATTTTCAACATTTCGTTTTCCTCCTGTCAGTCTGTTCAGATTCTACCGCCAAAAGGCCGGTCGCAAAACATTCGCGATTCTCTGGTCCTTCCCGATGATCTGCCCCCCTATATCCAGGAAAACGAGCGTATGGGGCCGTTCCCCCTGTACACGAATGGCGCCCAACCGGATCGACATTGCGCGACAAAAAATTCACGCGTCTCAGACCATCCCCACCAACGCCCCTTCGTTGAGCTGCCAGGGCATGATCTTGTGGGTGCGAAGGCCGTGAAGCCGATAGGGCTCGCGCGCCGCGATCGCATGGGCCTCGGCGAAGGTCCGGGTCTTCAGGATCATCATGCCGCAGCCGGGGCGGGAGCCGTCGGCGTCGCGGAACGGACCGGCGGCGAACAGCACGCCTTGGGCCTCGAGCGCGGCGAGATAGTCGTGATGGGCGTCGCGGACCTCCGCCGATGGTTTCGAGGGCTCCGGCGCAGCCGCCGCCGACATCCAAACGACGTAGAACTGCCGGCCACCCGGCTTCACCCCTTCCCCCGCCTTCTCGGCCATGACCTTCGACTCCCCTTAAATCACGTAGATCCAGACCCCACCGGCGCCCAGGGACGCGGTTGACAGGCGCCGCCGTTGCGGGGACCATGACCTCCCGCCGGCGGCCCCTTGGGGCCAACGAGCCCGGTCGAAAACCGCGACCGGATGACATGCCACCGCCGGCGCCGGGAGGACCAGCGATGACCAAGAGCGAGGCGACGAAAGCCTCCGCGCCACCGACCGCCGATGGCAAGTTCGACGTCGGCGGCATCTTGCTGGATCGGCCCTTCAAGATCCGCCGTCTCGGCCATTTTGGCATCAACGTCACCGATATGGAAGCGGGGCTAAGGTTCTACCGCGAGCTCCTGGGCTTCAGGATCACCGATATTCGCGACCCCTTCGCCGGCAAGGAGGTGCCGGACGAGATCAAGCGCTTCGGCGATCCCAAGGGCTATTTCTTCCGCTATGCCTCCGATCACCACGCCTTCGTCATGTACAACCACAACGTCCGCGGCGCCACCGACACCAGGGGCCGCCACCGCCAGCACGTCACCATCAACCAGATCACCTGGCAGGTCGGCACCCTGAGGGAAGTCGTCGACGGCCACCACTGGCTCGTGGCCCGGGGCCTGAACGTCGTCCGCTCGGGCCGTGACATGCCGGGGTCGAACTGGCACACCTACCTGATGGACCCGGACTGGCACCAGAACGAGCTCTATTACGGCATCGAGCAGATCGGCTGGCCGGGACATTCCAAGCCCTGGGACATGCACGACCGCCAGTTCCGCGACACCCCCGAGTTACCCCAGAAATCGGAGCGCCAGGAGGTCGAGGACGCCAAGGCCAAGGGCGTCGATCTCGTCTCCGGCTTCAGGGACACCGATCCCCTGCCCGAAATTTACGACGTCCAGGGCATCCTGCTGGCCCGGCCCTTCAAGATCGTCAGGATCGGCCCGGTGCGCCTGTTCGTCACCGATATCGAGGCGTCGGTCGCGTTCTACCGCGACACCTTGGGCTTCATCGTAACCGAAGAGGTCGACTATCGGGGCCATCGCTGCGTGTTCTTACGCAACAACACCGAACACCACTCCCTGGCGCTTTATCCCATCGCTCTGCGTGAGGTGCTGGGCTTGAGCGAAACCACCACCCTGATGTCGTTCGGCCTTCAACTCGCCAATTACACCCAGCTTCGCGGCGCCAAATCCTTCCTCGAGGAGCACGGTGTCGAGCTTCGCGACTTCCCGGGGGAGCTGACGCCCGGCATCGACCGTTCCATCATCGCCCTTGACGGCAACGGCCACGCCATCGAGCTCTATCACGGCATCGAGCAGATCGGCTGGGACGGCAAGCCCCGCCCGGCAAGCGCCCGGCGCAAGGGCGCGCCCGGCGAGTGGCCCGACGCGATCGAGCCTCAATCGGACAGCTATATGGGCGAGCCGTTCCTCGGCCCCTGGGGCTAGGGTCCCGGGATGAAAGCCGCCGGGATGAACGCCGCCTGGACAATCGCCGCCGAGTTTCGAGGGAGAGATGGTCGCATTTCGCCTCCTCAACTACGATTCTGACGGCACCGCGCCGAGGCCCGGTCTTCTCGTCGGCAACACCGTGCTCGATATCGCCGGGGCGCTCGAGATTCAGGGCGAGACGGAGTTGGAGGCCGAGACCACCCTTGCCCTCCTCGCCCGGTGGGAGGACGCTATCGGCGCGTTTGAGGCCATCGCCGATGGCTTCGCGGATGACCCCGCCGGGCCGCTCAAGCGGTGCGCCAGGCCGGTCAAGGACGTAACGCTGCTGGCGCCCCTGCTTTATCCCGGCAACATCTTCTGCATCGCGCGCAACTACGCCGATCACGCCAAGGAGATGTCGGGCAAGCCCTTGCCCGACAAGGAGACCTCGGCGCCCACCTTCTTCACCAAGACCCCGGCCCAGGCCGTCGTCGGCACCGGCGCCCCGGTCCATCTGCCCTCGACCTCGGCCAGGATCGACTGGGAAGCGGAGCTCGCCGTAATCATCGGCAAACCGGTCTTCAAGGCCACCGTCGAGGACGCCATGGAGGCGGTGGCCGGCTTCACCATCATGCTCGATCTCTCGATCCGCGGGCCGACGGAAGCGGAGGCGACGACGCACGCGTTGAAGCGCTTCCGCGCCGATCGCTTCCGGCGCAAGAACTTCGACGGCTCGGCGCCCTTGGGGCCCTGGCTCACCCCCGCCCACTTGGTCAAAGACGTTTACGATCAGCCGATCAAGCTCTGGGTCAATGATGAGCTGATGCAGGACGGCAACTCGGGCGACATGCATTTCACCATCGCCGAGCAGATCGCCTATTTGAGCCAGCAGCTGACGCTGGCGCCGGGCGACGTGATCGCCACCGGCACCCCCGCCGGCGTCGGCAGGCCGAGGGGCATCTTCCTCAAGCCGGGCGACGGCGTCACCGCCACCATCGGCGATCTCGGCAGCCTCGACATCACCATCGAGGCGCCGAAGTGATGATTGCCAGGCGCCGGGTCGGCGCGCCGGACCGGACGCCTCGGCCGTTCACCCCGATCGCTCGGCCGTGAAGGCCGTCGTCATCCATGAATATGGCGGGCCCGAGGTCCTGAGCCTCGAGGACGTCCCCGACCCCGTCCCCGGGCCCGGCGAGGTCGTGGTCAAGGTCCACGCCGTCTCGGTCAACCGCGTGCTCGATGTCGGCGTGCGCCAGGGCACCGAGAAACAGCGCGGCATCACCCTGCCGCTCATCCCCGGCATCGACCCTTCGGGCGTCGTCCATGGGGCGGGCATCGGCGTCGTCAGCCCGAAGATCGGGGACCGGGTCGCCGTCCTTCACCGTATCCCCTGCGGCGCATGCCCCCAGTGCGAAGCGGGCCGGACGTCCGATTGCGAGCGTTCGGAGACCGTCGGCATCCACCGCCCGGGCGGCGACGCGGAATTCGTCAAGGTCCCGGCCACCTCGACCATCGCCCTTCCCGATGACCTCTCCTTCGCCGAGGCCAGCGTCATTGCCCGCCACGCCCCGACCGCCTTCCTGCTCTTAGAGGACCGCGCCGGGCTCAAGGCCGGCGAATGGGTCCTTGTCATGGGCGCCGCCGGCGGCCTCGGCTCCTTCGGCGTCCAGGTCGCCAAGTTGCTGGGCGCCCAAGTGATCGCCGGCGCCGGTTCGGATGAGCGCGTCGCGATCGGCATCGAGCTCGGCGCCGATCATGGCGTCAATTACCGCCGCTTCGATCTCGCGGAAGAGGTCATGCGGATTACCGAGGGGCGCGGCGTCGACGTCGTCTTTGAGAACATCTCCGATCCCGACATCTGGCCCCAGGCCTTGGCCTCCCTCGCCCGGCGCGGGCGGCTGGTGACGGCCGGGGCGCATGGCGGCGGCACCGTCGCGCTCGACATCCGGCACCTCTATCACGAACGCTTGCGCGTCATCGGCGGGGCGGGGTACAGGCGAGAAGACCTCGACCGGGCGATGGCCGCGGCCGCCGACGGCAAGCTCCGCGCCAAGATCGCCCAAACCCTGCCGCTTTCGGAGGTGGCCCGTGCCCATCGCATCATCGAGACTTCCGTCCCCGCCGGCAAGATCATCCTCGACCCGACCCGTGGGTAAGGGGGTCTTCCCGTGAGAAACGGCCGGAGGGTCGGAACGGCCTAAGTCCCGGGAACCTAGGGACCAGTTCGAATCCATTCTGGAGTCAAAATAACACTGTAAAAACCACAACTTAAGTCGTGGCGGAGGACGCAGTCTCGAGCGAACCCGTCTCAGCCCGTCATCGCCAGGGCTTCGACACCAATATGACTACCCAAATCTCTTGTTGGCTAATGCCTTACCCGAACCGGTCTTCAAGTAATACTCGAACTCTTGGGCTCTACGCTTTTCGGAAAACGCGTGATAACCGGTCAACTTCCAAGGTTCGTATTTGGATGTGTGCACCGAACCCCCGGCGTTGTGGGGATCGATGCGCTTTTTCAAGTCTGTCGTGAAACCGATGTATCGTTGCTCAGGGAAGGTTTGGCTTTGGATGAGGTACACGTAGAACATTTCACGCTTCCGGAACCGGCCCTCCTTCGCCCCCACCTTCGCCGAGGCTTCGGCGGGCAAGAAGGCTTCGGCCTTGGCCGACCGAAGGTCGGAGGGCAGCCTCGCTCTAATCTCGCTTCCGCTGTCTTACTGGCGTGAGCCAGCCGTAGCTCGAAGAGCGAAGGCTGGCGGAGGGGGTGGGATTCGAACCCACGATACGGGTTCACCGTATACACGCACTCCAGGCGTGCGCCTTCGACCACTCGGCCACCCCTCCGGCCGTTGCCGAAACGGCAACTCGTCGCGCGGTCGGCGACAAAATACCATCTATCGCGTCGGCGTAAAATAGCCGAACCGGTTGCCAGGGACCGAAGGGCTGCTAAGCTCGTGCCGCGAATGAACGGGCGATCTGAAATTCAAGGGCGGCGCGAAGGGGTTGCGCCATGATCGTTGTCTGCGTCCTCGGCTGGGTGTTGGCGCTTAGCGCCGGCTTCGTGCTTGGCGCCGAGGTGGTTTCCTTCGCCGGTACCGGCAAGTATCACATCATCGCCGCCGGCGAGCTTTGGTTCGACCTCCACCGGGCGTCGCTCAACCTCTCCCAGGCGGTGGTCCAGCGTTACCTCCACCCGTGGCTGTGGGAGCCCGCCATCGTCACCGTGCTGCGCGCCCCGGCCTGGGCCTTGTTCGGCGTGCCGGGCCTGGCGCTGATAGGGCTTTGGGTGGTGAAGCGTAAGGAACAGGAAGGCGATCCGGTTTCGGCTCTCGATGAGGACGGCGCGCCGGATTGAGGAGCCGCGGCACCGGCCGGGGGTGACGGCTCCGCCCCGATCTTCGCTTATTTCGAGCGCCGCTCGTCGCCCATCTTGAGCGCGGCGATGAAGGCGGACTGGGGAATCGCCACATTGCCCACCTGGCGCATGCGCTTCTTGCCCTTCTTCTGCTTCTCCAAAAGCTTGCGTTTGCGCGTGACGTCGCCGCCATAACATTTGGCCGTCACGTCCTTGCGCAGCGCGCTCACGGTCTCCCGCGCGATGACGCGCCCGCCGAGCGCCGCCTGGATGGCGATCTTGAACAGCTGGCGCGGGATCAGCCCCTTGAGGCGCTTACAGAGCACCCGGCCGCGCGCCTCGGCCTGGGATTCGTGAACCACGGTGGCCAGCGCGTCGACCGGCGCGCCGTTCACCAAGATGGTCATCTTGACCAGCTTGGATTCGTCATATCCGTCCATCTGGTAATCGAAGCTGGCATAGCCGCGGCTGTACGACTTCAGCCGGTCGTAGAAATCGTAGACCACCTCGTTCAGCGGCAGCCGGTAGACCGTCATCGCCCGCGCCCCGGCATAGGTCAGGTCCACCTGCACCCCCCTTCGTTCCTCGCAAAGCGCCAGGATCGGGCCGAGATGCTCGTCCGGCACCAGGATCGTCGCCTTGATCCAGGGTTCCTCGATGCTGGCGATCTTCATCGGGTCGGGCATGTCGGCGGGGTTGTGAAGCTCTCTTACGGCGCCGTCGGTGAGATGGAGACGGTAAATCACGCTCGGCGCGGTGGTGATGAGGTCGAGGTTGAACTCGCGCTGCAATCGCTCCTGGACGATCTCGAGGTGCAAAAGCCCTAAGAACCCGCAGCGGAAGCCGAAGCCGAGCGCGGCGGAGGTTTCGGCGACATATTCGAAGCTGGCGTCATTGAGGCTGAGCTTGGCGAGGCTTTCGGCAAGGCGTTCGTAATCGGCGGCATCGGCCGGGAAGAGGCCGCAGAAGACCACCGGGATGGAAGGCCTGAAGCCGGGCAGCGGCTCGGCCGTTTGGCGCTTCTCCCCGGTGATGGTGTCGCCCACCCGGCATTCGGAAAGGTCCTTGATGGCGGCGGTGATGTAGCCGATCTCGCCGGGGCCGAGTTCCTCGATCTCCGTCGGTTTGGGGGTGAAGATGCCGACCTGGTCGATCCGGCGCGTCGCCCCGGTCGCCATCATGTGGACCTCCATGCCCTTGGCGAGGCGGCCGTCATAGACGCGCACCAGCACGACGACGCCGAGATAGGCGTCGTACCAGGAATCGACCAGCAACGCCTTCAAGGGCGCCTCGTCATCGCCCGTAGGCGGCGGCAGGCGCCGCACCAGGGCCTCGAGCACGTCCCCGATCCCCTTACCGGTCTTGGCCGAGATCTCCAGCGCCCCGGTCTCATCGAGGCCGATGACGTCACGGATCTGTTCCTTGACCCGCTCGGGCTCCGCCGCCACCAGGTCGATCTTGTTGAGCACCGGCACGATCTCGTGGTCGTTCTCGATCGCCTTGTAGACGTTGGCCAGCGTCTGGGCCTCGACCCCCTGGCTGGCGTCGACCACCAATATCGAGCCCTCGCAGGCGGCGAGCGAGCGGCTGACCTCATAGGCGAAGTCGACATGGCCCGGCGTGTCCATGAGGTTGAGCTGATAGGTCACGCCGTCCTTGGCCCGATAGTTCAGCCGCACGGTCTGGGCCTTGATGGTGATGCCGCGCTCGCGCTCGATGTCCATGGTGTCGAGCACCTGCGCCTTGAGCTCGCGCTTGCTCAAGCCGCCGCACATCTCGATCAGGCGGTCGGCCAGCGTCGACTTGCCATGGTCGATATGGGCGATGATGGCGAAGTTGCGGATATGGGAAAGCTCGGTCATGGGCCTGAAAGGCGCCCCGCAAAGGCTTGAATCGGCAGGAACATAAGCTCTCGGTGGGGCCGGTGCAATGGGCCGGGCGGCGCTCAGCTCCTTAAAACCCCGCCGGTCGCCTTGTTGACGGCGGCGATCACCTTGGCGGAGACCGCTTCGATCTCGGCCTCGGTCAGGGTCGCCTCGGCCGGCTCGAGACGCACCGAGATGGCGATCGACTTCTTGCCGGCGCCCAATTCCTTGCCCCCATATTGGTCGAACACCGAGACCCCGGCGATCAACTTCTTGTCGGCGGATTGGGCGGCGCGCACCACCGCCTCGGCGCCGACGTCGGTGTTGATGACGAAGGCGAAGTCGCGCTCGACCGCCTGGAAGGGCGAGGCGCCGAGCGCCGGGCGCGCCTTGCCGTCGCGCTTGCGCGATGGGGGGATGGAATCGAGGAACACCTCGAAGCCGCATATCGGGCCCTTGACGTCCAGCGCCCGCAAGATGCGCGGGTGGATCTCGCCGAAATGGGCGAGGACCACCTTCGGGCCGAGGCGCATCGCGCCCGAGCGGCCCGGATGGTACCAGGCCGGCGCGCCGGGGGTGACCTGAAGGCTCGCCGCCGGCGCGCCGGCGGCGCCAAGGGCGATCAGCGCATCGGCCTTGGCGTCGAACACATCGACGGCGCGCGCCGGCGCCAGCCAATGGCGGGGCCCGGAAGCGCCGGCGCGCACGCCGGCGGCGACGGCGCGTTGGCCGTCCGGCGTATCGTCGGCAAACGCCGGTCCGACCTCGAACAGCGCCAGATCGGGCGAGCCGCGATCGGCGTTGCGCCCACAAGCCACGATCAGGTTGGCGAGGAGTGTGGGCCGCATGTCGGTCAACTCGGCGCTGATCGGATTGGCCAGCCTCAGTCTCGGATCGCCGCCGCCGAAAAGCCTGGCGTGCGCTTCCGCCAGGAACGAATAGGTCACCGCCTCGACCATGCCGTTGGCGGCAAGCGCCCGGGCGGCGCGGCGCCGGCGGCGGGGGACCGGCGTCTCGACGGGTTTCGACAGCACGCCAACCTTCGCGAACGGCACCGCGGGGATGCGGTCATAGCCGTAAACCCGCAACACCTCCTCGACCAGATCGGCTTCGCCTTCGATATCGGGACGCCAGGAGGGAACCCGGACCTCGATGGCGCCGTTCATCGGCGAAGTCTCGGCCCCAAGGGCTTCGAGTATGCGCCGGCATTCCTCTTCCGCCACATCGACGCCGCCGAGCGCCATCACCCGGCGAGGCTCGAAGCGGATGGTAGCGGTAACTTCGGGCACGGCGCCGGTGACGGTCACCTCGCTGGCCTCGCCGCCGCAAAGCTCCACGATCAGCCGTGTCGCCGCCTCGATCCCCGGCAAGGTGCTGGCCGGATCGACGCCGCGCTCGAAGCGGTAGCGCGCGTCGGATTCGATGTTGAGCTTGCGCCCGGTGGCGGCGGTGCGCACGGGATCGAAAAACGCCGCCTCGACGAAGACGTTGACGCTTTGCCCGGTGCAGCCCGTGGTCTCGCCGCCGATGACGCCGCCGAGGCTCAACACGCCGCTCTCATCCGCGATCACCGTCATCGAAGGATCGAGCTCGTAGGCCTTGCCGTCGAGCGCCAGAAGCGTTTCCCCCTGGCGCGCCAGCCTGACCGTCAGATCGCCGGCGATCTTGTCGGCGTCGAACACGTGGAGCGGCCGGGCGCGGTCGAGGGTCAGGAAGTTGGTGATATCGACGAGCGCCGAGATCGGCCTCAGCCCGACGGAAAGCAGCCTTTGTTGCAGCCAATCGGGGCTCGGGCCGTTCTTCAACCCGCGGATGGCGCGCCCGGCGAACAGCGTGCAGGCATCGGCGGTTTCCCCCGTGAAGTCGAAGGCGACGCCGGTCGGGTTTTCGAAACCGCCCGCGACCGCCTCGGCGGCGAGGGGAATGAGCGCACCTACGCCCGCCGCCGCGAGATCCCGGGCGATGCCGTGAACGCCGAGACAATCGCCGCGGTTGGGCGTGATGGCGACGTCGATCACCGGATCGTCGAGCCCGAGGACGGCAGCCGCGGGGGCGCCGATCGGCGCGTCGTCGGCGAGCTCGATGATGCCTTCGTGGTCCTCGCCGATGCCGATTTCGCGGGCCGAGCACAGCATGCCGGCGCTCTCGACGCCGCGGATGACGCTCTTCTTGAGGTCGAGCCCGGTCCCCGGGATCCTGACGCCGGCGGGGGCGAAGACCCCCTTCATGCCGGCCCGCGCATTGGGCGCGCCGCAAACGACCTGGACCCGATCGGCGCCGGTATCGACGATGCAGACCGTCAGCCGGTCGGCGTCGGGATGCCTCGAAGCCTCCAAGACATGGCCGACGGTGAAAGGCGCGAGCGCCGCCGCCCGGTCGATCACCTCTTCGACCTCGAGCCCGAGATCGGTGAGCGCCCGGGCGATGCTGTCTATCCCGGCGTCGGTTTCGAGATGGGTCTTCAGCCAGCCGAGCGTGAACTTCACCGTGCCAGCCCTCCGGTCATGCTCGGAACGTCGCCGGCCGCGAAACCGTAATGCGAAAGCCAGCGCAGATCGGATTCGAAGAAGGTGCGGGTATCGGGGATGCCGTATTTCAGCATGGCGATGCGCTCGACGCCGAGGCCGAAGGCGAAGCCCTGGAACTTGCCGGCGTCGATGCCGCAATTGGCCAGCACCTTGGGATGGACCATGCCGCAGCCGAGGATCTCGAGCCAATCGTCGCCGCCGCCGATCTTGAGCCGACCGCCGCTGCGCTTACAGCCGATATCGACCTCGGCCGAGGGTTCGGTGAAGGGGAAGAAGGAAGGACGGAAGCGCACCGGGACGTCGTCGACCTCGAAATAGGCGCGGCAGAACTCGATCAGACAGCCCTTTAGGTGCCCCATATGGGTATGCCCGTCCACCACCAGCCCCTCGAGTTGGTGGAACATGGGCGTGTGGGTGATGTCGGAATCGCACCGGTAGGTCCGGCCCAGCGCCACGATGCGGTGCGGCGGCGGCGCCTTTTGCATGTGGCGGATCTGCACCGGCGATGTGTGGGTGCGCAAAAGCTTGCGGGCGCCGTCCGGCCCCCCCGGCAGATAGAAGGTGTCATGCATCTGCCGCGCCGGGTGCTCTTCGGGGATGTTGAGCGCCGTGAAGTTGTGGAAATCGTCCTCGATATCGGGGCCCTCGGCGAGGGTGAAGCCCATCTCGCCGAAGATGGCGAGCAATTCGTCCATGGTCTGGCTGATGGGATGGATGCGGCCCTCCCCAATGGGCCGCGCCGGCAGGGTGACGTCGACGCGCTCGTTCTCGAGCCGTACCTCGAGCCCGGAATCCTCGAACGCGGCCTTTCTGGCATCGATGGCGTCGGCCAGGACCTGCTTGACGGCATTCAGCGCCACGCCCGCGGCCTTGCGTTCTTCGGGCGCCAGGGCGCCGACGCCCTTCATGCGCTCGGTGATAAGCCCCTTCCTGCCGAAGACGCTGACGCGGACCTTCTCGAGACTCTCGAGATCCTCCGCCCCGGCGACGGCGGCCAAGAACTCGTTACGCAGCTGATCGAGGTCTTCCATCACCTATCCCGGCGGCTTGCTTGGCGAACAAGTCTTGCGGCCGGAAGGGGTCGTTCCGTCGGCCGCGAGACGACCCAAGATAGGCGTTCAGGCGGCCTTGGCAAGCGCCGTGCGTACCTGCTCCACCAGGCCCGAAAAAGCGTCCGGATCCCTCACGGCGATGTCGGAAAGAACCTTGCGGTCGATCTCGATGCCTGCCTTCTTGATGCCGTTCATGAACTCAGAGTAGGTCAGCCCGTGACCGCGGGCGGCGGCATTGATGCGCTGGATCCAAAGCGCCCGGAAATTGCGCTTGCGGACACGGCGGTCGCGATAGGCGTATTGCAGCCCCTTTTCGACCTTCTGCAGCGCCGTGCGGAACGTATTCTTCGACCGGCCGCGATAGCCGGACGCCAGGCGGAGAACCTTTTTATGGCGGGACCGGGAGGTCACGCCCCGTTTGACACGAGCCATGGGACCGTTTCCTTAACCGTAGGGTAGAAATTTCCTGACCACGGCCGAGTCGGGCTTCGACAGAAGGGTCGAGCCGCGTGCTTTGCGCTTCATCTTCTGGGGCCGCTTTCTCAGGTTGTGGCGCTTATAGGCATGGTTCATGCGCAGCTTGCCGCGCCCGGTCAGCCGAAACCGCTTCTTGGCGCCGCTCTTGGACTTCAGTTTCGGCATCTCAAACTACCCGAAAGCCTGGTTGAAGATGAAACTAGCGGCCGGACCGGCCGGTGAGACCAGGCCCCGCCGGTGAGCTTCGTCGCGGCCAGGGTTATACCGGCCCAAGCCCTCGAATGCAAGGGCCCGACGGTGACGCGGAGCCGATTTCCGTTGCCGCCATGTGGGGCGGGTGGAGGGTGAAATCCGGGGCCCGCCCAGGCAAAGCCGGTTGCTTTATTTCGGCGCCATGACCATGGTCATCTGGCGGCCTTCCATCTTCGGGAACTCCTCGATCTTGGCCAGTTCGACCAGTTGGTCGCGCACCCGGTTGAGGACAGCGAGTCCCAAATCCTGATGCACCATTTCGCGGCCCCGGAAACGGACGGTCACCTTCACCTTGTCGCCTTCGCCCAGGAACTTGACGATGGAGCGCATCTTAACGTCATAGTCGTTGGTATCGATGCTCGGACGCATCTTGATTTCCTTGACGTCGAAAGTCTTTTGCTTCTTGCGGGCTTCGGACCGCTTCTTCTGTTCCTGGTATTTGAATTTGCCGTAATCGAGGATCTTGCAAACCGGCGGCTCGGCGGTCGGGGACACCTCCACCAAGTCAAGCCCGGCCTCTTGGGCCAGCTCCAACCCCTGATTCACCGGAACGACTCCGACCATCTCACCGGCTTCATCTACCAGGCGGATGGTCGCGACCTGGATCTCTTCATTGACGCGCGGCCCTTTGCGTACCGGGGGCGCATACATGCGTGGTCTTGCTATCTAAAATTCTCCCTTTTTTCGTTGCGACCGAAGTCGTAGCTTCACCGGCCCTTGGCATAGAGCCGCCGGGACCGGCACTCGGCCCCGGCTTAGCCCGCCGGCATCGCGGCCTCTGATCTCAGTCTAGCGACTGCCTCTTCAAGCGCAAGATTTTCTTGCTCCTTGCTGCCCAAACGGCGCACCGCCACGGTCCCGTCCTTGGCCTCCCGCTTGCCGATGGCCAACAGCACCGGCACCTTGGCCAATGAGTGTTGGCGCACCTTGTAGCCGATCTTCTCGTTGCTGACATCGAGCTCGGCGCGGAGACCGGCCGCCTCGAGGGTCTCGATCACCTTTGCCGCGAACGCATCGCCGTCGCTGGTGATCGTCGCCACCACCACCTGCACCGGCGCCAGCCACAACGGCAGGCGGCCGGCATATTGCTCGATCAGGATGCCGATGAACCGCTCCATCGAGCCGAGGATGGCGCGATGCAGCATCACCGGGCGGTGCCGCGCCCCGTCCTCGCCGACGTAAGAGGCGTCGAGGCGCTCGGGCAGGACGAAATCCACCTGCAGGGTGCCCAACTGCCAATCCCTGCCGATGGCGTCGCGCAGCACGAATTCGATCTTCGGCCCGTAAAAGGCGCCCTCGCCGGGGTTGAGCTTGTATTCGAGTCCGCTCGCGTCCACCGCCTCCTTGAGCGCCCCTTCCGCCCGGTCCCAGACATCGTCGGCGCCGACGCGCACATCCGGGCGGTCGGCGAAGTTCACGATCACGTCGGTGAAGCCGAAATCCTCGTAAACGCTGATCAGAAGATCGCAGAAGTCCTTGGTCTCCGACGTGATCTGGTCCTCGGTGCAGAAGATATGGGCGTCGTCCTGGGTGAAGGCCCTGGCCCGCATCAGCCCATGGAGCGCGCCCGAGGGCTCGTTGCGGTGGCATGTGCCGAACTCGGCCATGCGCAGCGGCAGGTCCCGGTAGCTCTTGATCCCCTGGCGGAAGATCTGCACGTGGGCCGGGCAGTTCATCGGCTTGAGCGCCAGAATCTTGCCCTCGGCCTCGGCGGTGAACATGTGTTCGCGGAACTTCTCCCAATGGCCGGACGCCTCCCACAGCGACCGGTCGATGAGTTGGGGCGTGTGCACCTCGACATATCCGGCCTTGGCCAGCCGGGCGCGGAGGTAATTCTCGATGATCCGGTAGAGCGTCCAGCCCTTGGGGTGCCAGAAGGCGCTGCCGACGGCGACGTCCTGGAAGTGGAAGAGGTTCATTTCGCGCCCGAGGCGGCGATGGTCGCGGCGCTCGGCTTCTTCGAGCTGGAAGAGGTATTTCTTGAGCTGCGCCTCCTCGGCCCAGGCGGTGCCGTAGATGCGCTGGAGCATGGCGTTGCGTGAATCGCCGCGCCAATAGGCGCCGGCCAGCTTCATCAGCTTGAAGGCCTTGCCGAGCTTGCCGGTCGAGGGCAGATGCGGCCCCCGGCAGAGGTCGATGAACCCGCCCTGACGGTAGAGCGTGATCTCCTCCTCCGCCGGCAGGGCCTCGATGATCTCGGCCTTGTAGAACTCGCCCTGGTCCTTGAAGAACGCGATCGCCTCGGCCCGGTCCCAGACCTCGCGGCTGACCGACTCGTCGCGCTCGACGATCTCGCGCATGCGCTCCTCGATCTTCTCGAGATCCTCGGGCGTGAAGGGCGTCGGGCGGGCAAAATCGTAGTAAAAGCCGTTCTCGATCGACGGGCCGATGGTCACCTGGGTGTCGGTGTAGAGCTCCTTGACCGCCTCGGCCATGACGTGGGCGGCGTCGTGGCGAATGATCTCGAGGGCATCGTCATGGTCACGGGTGACGATCTCGATCTTGGCGTCATCAATGATCGGGCGCGAGAGATCCCAAAGCTCGCCGTTGACGCGAATGACGAGGGCGGCCTTGGCCAGGCCGGGGCCGATGGCGGCGGAGACATCCGCGCCCGAAACCGGTCCGTCGAATTCGCGCACGTTTCCGTCGGGAAGGGTAATGGCGACCATCAAAGTCCTTGCGGTTCCGTGCGCTCCATCCAATGCCGGTGCCTGAAATTTATGAATCTTGCGGGAAGTGTCAAGGATACACCGGGCTGATTAGCGCATCAGCATTAACGCATACTTAACGCCGCGTCGACCTCGCCGAGTGCCAGATCCTCCAGCGAGCGCCGGCGCAAAACCGTGACCGACGCCGCGCCCCCGGGGCCCCGTGGGGCGCACAGCGCCGGATCGGATTGGTCGGAGAACAGGACCACCGACGGACAACCGGCGGCCGCGATCAGGTGCATCGGCCCGGTGTCGTTGCCGACGGCGCCCGCCGCGTCGCGCGCCAGCGCTATGATGTCGATGAAAGAGGTCAGGGTGCAAAGATTGCGCGCATCCGGGCAAAGATCACATACGGCCTCGGCCACCTCGCGCTCCGCCCCGGCGCCGAGAACCACCGGCGTCACCCCCTTGTGCGCAAGCTTTGCCGCCAACTCGGCGAATCGCTCCATCGGCCAACGCTTCTCCGGCCGGTGCCGGGCGCCGCCGGGCGCGATCAGCACAAAGCGCGGCGCGTCGCCGCCTGGGGTGTCATCGGTGAGGCCGAAGCGGGAGATGTCGGCCACGGCCCAGCCGAGATCGGCGCCAGGCACGTCCGTTATCCCGGCCGCCGCCAACTGGTCCTTCTGGCGCTCGATCGTGTGCATGAGGGGCCGGTCCGAATTCACGTGGGGGTGGGAGCAGCCCCGCGCGATGCCCGACCATTCGGGGCGCGCGCCACCGAAAAGCGGTCCCATCAGATGAAAATAGCCGCTCGATCGGGTCGAGGTCTGCAAATCGTAGACCCGCTCGAACCCGGCGTCATTGAGGCGCCGGGCGAGCTTGAAGAGCTCCAGGGGTTGCGTGAGCTTGGGCCGCGTATCGATCCACACCGCATCGAAATAGCCGCTGGCCTCGGCCAAGTCCCCGAAAGGCGCCGTGGTGAGGAGGGTGATGGCGGCCTCGGGATGGTGGCGGCGGATGGCGGCGAAAGGTCCCATGGCAAGCACGAAATCGCCGAGCGCGCCGTGCTTGATGACGAGGATGTTGCTCATCCCCGGCGCCGTCCCGAGGGCTCGGACCACCGCGCGATGGGGCACGCCGTCCGCCACGGCCGCCACGGCCGCCAAAGACGCGTCATGGCGCCGCCGTGCCCTTCCCGGCGTCCCCTGAATTCATCACCTCGGCGTAAACGGCGAGGGTCTTTCGGCACATCTCGTCGTTGGTGAAATGTTGGCGGATGTGGGCCATCGCCCTTTGCGCCAGCCGCTCCCGCGCCGCCCCGTCGAGGGAAAGCGCCTCCTCAAGCGCTGCCGCCAGGGCGTCCGGATCGCCGGGCGGCACCAGCCATCCGGTCTCATCCCTGATCACCGTCTCGAGCGCCCCGCCATGATCGGTGGCGACCACCGGCCGGCCCATGGCCTGGGCTTCCGCCACGACGCGGCCGAAGGCTTCCGGCCGTGTCGAGGCCGAGACGACGACATCGGAAAGCTTGTAGGCCGCCGCCATGTCCGGGCAGTGATCGAGGATGCGCACCACGTCCTGGAGGCGCGCACGCTTGATCTGGGCCTCGATACTGCGTTGGTACCCGCCCTGTCCCCGGTTGGCGCCAAGGAGCAGGCAGGAAACGTCGCGGCGCCCGAGCCGCTCGAGCGCTTCGATCAGCACGCGCTGGCCCTTCCAGCGGCTCAGCCTGCCTGGCAACAGGATGATCTTCATGTCGTCGGGTAGCTGCCACACCCCGGCGAGGTGGATCATGCGTTCGTCGGTGACCCGCAGGGGGTCGAATTCCGCCAGATCGACGCCGCGGTGAATGACCCGGATCTTCTCGGGCGCCACATGGTAGGTTTCCTGGATCTGGCTGGCGATGAAGTTGGAAATGGCGATCACCCTCTCGCCCCGGGTCATCACCTTGTTGTAAAGCCGCTTGAGGACCGAATGGGTGGAATAGGTCCCATGCACGGTGGTCACGAAGTGCGCGCCCTCAAGCCTTGCCGCCGCCTCGGCGCTCCACGCCGGGGCCCGCGAACGGGCATGGACGATATCGACGCCGTGATCGCTGATCAGACGCGCCAGCCGGTGGACGTTGGCGCGCATGACGAAAGGGTTCTTGGAATCAAGCGGCAGGGTTATATGCCGGGCCCCGGCGCGATCGATAAGGCGCACCATCGGCCCGCCGGCGGAAGCGACGAGGGAGCGCCCCCCGGCGCGGGCGACGGCGGCGGCGATATCGGCCGTGCCCCGCTCGACCCCGCCCGAGACCAGCCGCGGCAGGACCTGGAGCACCGCCGGCCGATAGGCTTTGGCGGCGGTGCTTTCGATGGTAACTTGGCCGGGTTCGTCGCTCATACCCACCGCTTATGGCCGATTCGGATACATCATTGCAACAAGACTTGATATTGCAACAAGACTTAAGATGAACAGGCTCCAGCGCGAGGACGGCGCTTCGATCGCTTACGAACATTCGCCGGGCAAGGGTCCCGGCGTCGTCTTCCTTTGCGGCTTCAAATCCGACATGACCGGCGAGAAGGCGCTGGCGCTGGAGGGGTTCTGCCGCCGGCGCGGCCAGGCCTATCTGCGCTTCGATTACACCGGCCACGGCGCCTCTTCCGGCGCCTTCACCGACGGCACCATCGGCGCCTGGACGGCCGATGCCGTTTTCGTCCTCGACCGGCTCACCGAAGGTAGGCAGATCCTTGTCGGCTCATCCATGGGCGGGGGGCTGATGGTGCTCGTCGCCCTCGCCCGGCCCGAGCGCATCGCCGGGCTCCTCGGCATCTCCTCGGCGCCCGATTTCACCGAGGAGCTGATCTGGAACGGCCTTGAGGCGGAGATGCGCGAAAGACTGCACGCCGACGGCGTCATCCACCAGGAGACCGATTACGGCGAGGAGCCCACCCCGATCACCAGGGCCCTGATCGAGGACGGACGCCGCCATCTGGTGCTCGAGGAGCCCATTGGGCTCACCTGCCCGGTGCGGCTCCTTCACGGCATGGCGGACACCGACGTGCCGTGGCGGCTGTCGGTGAAGCTCGCCGAGAAGCTGGCGGCGGCGGACGTCGTCGTCACCCTGATCAAGGACGCGGAACACAGGCTGTCGCGCGCCGGCGACATCGAGCGCATCCTCGAGGCGGTGGCCGAGCTATCGGAGAAGGCCTGAGCCCTCACCCACCTTCCCGGTTCTCTGCCGCCAGCGCGCCGAGGCCCTGTTTGTAGTCGGGGTAGCGGAGGCTGACGCCGAGCTCCGACTTGATGCGTTCGTTCCTGACCCGCTTGTTGTCGGCATAGAAGCTCCTGGCCATTTCCGAAAGCTCGGCGTCGGCGAACGCCACGATGGGCGGCGGCGCGAGGCCCAAAAGTTCGCAGGCGAAGGCCAGCACCTCGTCGCTGGGCGCCGGGGTATCGTCGCAGACGTTATAGATCGCGCCCCCATTGGGCCGGGCCATGGAGGCCATGAGCACGGCGGCGATGTCGGCGACATGGATGCGCGAGAACACCTGGCCGGGTTTCCGGATGCCGACCGCCCCACCGCTGCGCGCCTGATCGAGGGCGCTGCGGCCGGGTCCG